>CAMWPX010000071.1 GCA_947176205.1 uncultured Porphyromonadaceae bacterium | reverse complement strand
ATCTACTTTTTCTACCAAATATTTTTGATTATGAATATTTAAGTATATATTTGCACACAATCAATAAAGGATTAAGGCTCTATCCTTTAATTTATTACATTAATAATCAGTCGGTGAGAGCCTCCGTCTACCAAAACATTTCTTAAAATCATGGAAAATCTAACACTCTCGCTATCGTTTCATTAGTACTTGCTATTCTTGCTTGGGTATTTAACCTCACCGGTCTTCTCGCATTCCTCGGTACTCTCTTCGGAATCGGTGGTATTGTAACTGGTGCTCTTGCTGTTGACAAAAAACAAGGTGCTTTGGCACTCATCGGTCTTTGCCTTTCTATAGCCGCTTGCTAACAATCAATACGATAAAACATGCGACATCTATTCTCCACGGATAGATGTCGCTTTTTTTCGGGTCAGCGATTGCTTCGAAAAACTATTCCGTCAGCTACCATAATTTCTCCTTCATCAAGCAACTGGCGCAACACAGCTATAACATCAGCAGGCTTCTTGGAAAGAGTGGAAGCAAGAGCATCTATCGACATACCGGCTGGACGTGCCGACAATCTTAATACCGCACTACGCATATTTTCCTCCGAGACTCCGCTACTACGGGCTGCCGATATCCGTTCACGACATAAATCACATTTTCCGCATACAGTAGCGCATTTTTCACCGAAATACTCCGTCAGTACATTAGCTCGACAACCATTTGTAGCATATACAAAACGCTTCATAGCCTCGGTCCTCACCTGCATTCGCTCACGCATATCCTCATATACGCTTTTAGGTAAATCGATTCGACGGGTCTCTACCCTCGGAGCTGTAAAAATAACATACGGCGAACTTTTACGCGGCACATAATGGAGCGCATGCGCCCGTCCGAGTTCCAACAACGCGTTATAGACTTTTTCTGTGGATATACACAGACGTGAAGCTATCAACTCTTCTGCTATATATACATAATCGGCAAACAATCCTGTGTATGTACGCAGCATAAACTGAAACACCCGGTCAGCCACATCTGATACCTTAAGTGCATACAGTTCATTTTTAGTCATGGTCACAAACACCCGCGAACGCGTAGTTACCTCATCGACATATTCTATGTAACCGGCATGTGTCAGAAGCATCAGCGCACTGCGTGCTACCTGCGGACGGAAACCAAACCTGTCGCAAAACAGCGTGAAATCAAATTCGCACACACTGTTATATCCGCTCCCTACAGCTATTTCCATAAAATTGCAAGCATGTTCATACACTCGCCTTATCACATCTTTAGGAGGATAACTCTCGTTAAGCCTACGCGTAAGCGTACCCTTATCGGCTTGCGAAGCTATTGTTACGGCAAAAGCCTGTTTTCCATCACGCCCGGCACGTCCGGCTTCCTGATAATATTCTTCAAGTGACGACGGCAAATCAATATGTATCACCACCCTGACATCGGCTTTGTCAATACCCATACCGAAAGCATTGGTAGCAACCATCACCCTTACTTCACCTGACTTCCATTTATTCTGCTTCTCATTCTTATCCTCCACCGCCAGACCGGCATGATAGAAATCAGCCGATATACCATTATCTTTGAGCATCTGCGCCACCTCACGCGTGCGCCTGCGTGAGCGGGCATACACTATGGCAGAACCGGTGGTAGTACGCAATACTTTCAAAAGCATTTCCGGCTTATGGTCGGCATATCGCACTACATAACTCAGGTTATCACGAGAAAACGAAGAGCAGAACTTACGTCCGTCACAAAATTCCAGACGTGTCATTATGTCATCAGCCACTTCCGGTGTAGCCGATGCTGTAAGAGCAAGCACCGGTACCGATGGGAATATCTTCCTTAATCCGGCTATCTGCATATATGACGGACGGAAATCATATCCCCACTGCGATATACAATGAGCCTCATCCACAACGATAAGCCCTACGGGCAATGAAACCACAGTATCTGCAAACGAACGGCTTCTTAATTTTTCAGGCGATACATATAGTATCTTTATCTTCCCCAGTGTGACACGTTTTAGTACCAGATTATGCTCGGCCCGCGTCATGCCGCTATGCAGCGCGCCTGCCGTAACATTGCGCTGACGCAGATTATCCACCTGGTCTTTCATCAGCGATATCAGAGGAGTTATAACTATAGTAAGCCCCGGCTGAATCAAAGCCGGAATTTGAAAAGTAACCGATTTTCCACCACCCGTAGGCAACAGTCCGAGCGTATCTTGTCCGGCGAGCACGGACTCTATTATATCCTCCTGACAAGGACGAAACGTATCATATCCCCATACACGCTTCAACACAGCATGCGGAGTCTGTCCGGTAAAATCCATCTACCTAATCCTCAAGCCTTACGGGGGTGAATCCCTTTTATCTGCAACTGAATGGGAGATGTAGCGCTCTGATGCTTGTTGTCCTCGATGGTATAACAGATATCAAACGGCTTGCGACTGTGAATATAATCAAAATATTCAGCCATATTGAAAGCTATGCCGTTAAATACCTTGCCCGAGGTGTCATCCACAAGCTCAAATTTTATATGCTCAAGGTTCCTGCCCACGAGTTTGCTCGTACCGAAGTCCATGACGTCACGTGTACAGAACACCGGCTTTGTATTACCCGGACCAAACGGATTGAAACGTCGAAGTGTATTCAGAAATGCCGGTGTGATTTCTGAAAACGTTATGAAAGCATCGATATCAAGCTGAGGCTGCAGTTGCGACGGAAGTATGTTTTCAGCCACATATTGCTCAAACCTACGGGTAAATTCCGGAATATTCTCCTCTTTCATCGAAAGTCCTACCGCGTATGCGTGTCCGCCGAAATTTTCAAGGAGGTCACGACAGGAGTCCACTGCCTTATACACATCGAATCCCTGCACTGAACGTGATGACCCGGTGGCGAGTCCATTTGTAAGAGTGAGCACAACCGAGGGCTTGTAATACAATTCCGTAAGCCTCGACGCCACTATGCCGATAATTCCTTTATGCCAGTCTTTATTATATATGACAATCGATTTTTTATCGGTAATCATCTCTCCATGCTGCTCGATGTAAGCATTCGCTTCTTCAGTTATACGCTTGTCGAGCTCCTTACGGTCACGGTTATACTGGTCAATGGCTTTTCCTCGTTCATTGGCTTCAGACACATCACGCGCCACCAGCAATTCCACTGCTTCACGACCACTCTGCATGCGACCCGATGCATTGATTCGCGGTCCTATTTTGAATATTACATCAGATATGGTAATCTCTTTTCCGGTCAGTCCGCATATACGTATTATGGCACGAAGTCCCATATTGGGATTACTATTCAGACGGCGCAAACCGTGATACGTCATTATTCTGTTTTCATCGACCATAGGCACTATATCGGCAGCGATACTTACAGCTACGAGATCAAGCATGCCGTCAAGCTCCACCGTAGGAATACCGTTGCTCTGAGCAAAACCCTGCATGAACTTAAATCCTACTCCGCACCCCGACAGATGAGGACAAGGATACGTGCTCCCTTCCATCTTGGGATTAAGTATAGCCACCGCATCAGGAAGCTCCTCATCCGGCACATGATGGTCACAGATTATAAAATCAATCCCCAGAGTCTTGGCATAAGCTATCTCTTCTATAGCCTTTATACCGCAGTCAAGGATAATCACCAGTTTGACACCCTGCTCCGCTGCATAGTCTATGCTCCGCTTAGAGATTCCATACCCTTCATCATATCGAGTAGGAATATAAAACTCGATATTGGAGTAATACTGCTGTAGAAATTTGTACACCAGAGCCACTGCTGTGGTGCCATCCACATCATAGTCGCCATACACCATGATGCGCTCTTTTTTACCCATTGCTTTATTGAGGCGACTCACCGCTTTATCCATGTCAGGCATAAGAAACGGGTCGTGCAAATCCTTGAGCGAAGGATGGAAAAATTTTTCCGCTTCGCTTACAGTGGTGATGCCACGCTCCACCAGCAATTCGCTGATAGGAGGCACCCCGGAATATTGCTTAGCTAATTCCGATTCTGCTTTTTGCTCTTCTGAAGTAAGGGGTAGATAATTCCATTTACTTGTCATTTATGTTGTTTTTTATTTTTCTATAGCAAAGGGTGTGGAATCATCTGATAGAAAGCCGCACCGGAGGAGAGTATATGGGTGTCGGGAGCATCGATGAGCTATAAGGAGGAGAGTATAAGTGTGTTAACTCACCGGTGAAACGGCACGACCGACACTTCCGGACGCCATTTCATGCTTTCCGCAAAATTAGTGATTTTTTGCCGGAATTCCAACCGGTAAACAGCATTATTTAATGTTAAATATCCGAATCAGCCGAAGGCTTCACAGCCGACACATGCACATCGAGCTGCGGAAACGGGAATGACAGCCCGTAATCTGGCAATTCATTATAGAATCGCTCATTGTATTCATAGTACACAGTCCAATAATCTTTAACAAGCACCCACGCACGCGCCGATATGACGACCGAACTGTCAGCAAGACTTTTAAGCACCACAACCGGCTGCCTGTCAAGCCCTCCCTGAATGGCATTGAACACCCGCATGTCATTACTGTCAAGTTCTTTTATCTGCGATTTCATTCGCGCCCGCTGACGTCCGAACAGACGCTTGAAAAAACCACGTTTTTTAGGCAATTCCTCCTGAGGGACATCTACGTTCTCGGCTTTTTTCCTACGCTCACGTTCCTCGCGGTCATCATCGAGCGTAGTCTTAACCACCCGGCTATCCTTACTCAACATATCTATTATCGCCTCACGCGCTTTCGCCACATTATCACCGTACGAAAGGCTTATCTCCCACTCTACACGTCGGTATTCTCCACGTGACCAATTATTTATAGACCCGGTGGAAAGCGCCCCGTTAGGGATGTAAATAACCTTATTGTCAGGCGTGGTGATTATTGTGGAAAATATCTGTATTTCAGTTACCGTACCGGCAAATCCCGATGCTTCGATATAATCATTAACCTTGTAGGGCTTGAGCAACAAAATAAGCACTCCCCCGGCAAAATTCTGAAGCGTACCGCTCAAAGCCATGCCTATAGCCACACCTGCCGAAGCAAAAAGGGCTATGAACGAGCTCGTATTTATACCTATTATACCGATTACCGTAATAATAAGAAGGAAATAGAGCAACATTCTTACAAGACTCAGTATGAACGAACTGAGCGAATTATCCACCGCTCTGCGCTCAAGCACCCTCGCCGTAAACCTATACATGCGGGAGATAATAAGCTTGCCCACATAGAACACCAATATCGCCACAACGAGATGGAATGCGAAATCCACCATCGAAGTGACAAGTTTATGGATAAACTCTTCAAGTGACAGATTTTTTATCGCCTCCATAGAGTCAGGAGATGCAACACCTTCCGTCATCGCATTTGCGGTATTCTCCGTATTATCAATCAACAGCATCAGTCAAAACGATATTTCACTACATCACGCCACCATGAGGTCAACGCATAATCATAAGCATCTACATCTCCGGAATTATTGATTATCTGGGTACCAAGCCCATGAAAATCAGTAGCATCAAGCCGATAGACCGTAGGTGTGGTCAAAGCCAGAGGCACTGTAGCCTCATACGCCGTACGCCATTCGCCAAGCAACTGTTCATCATCAGTAAGCGACGCCATATAATGCCACATGTCGTATATACCGGTACGCATGATTATGGTACGGAAATAAGGCACAGGCATATAATCATAGGCAGGTTGCGGATTGCCAGCATATATGGCACGGGTAGCATCAGCGAGTCGCTCCAATCCGTCAGTCCTGATAAGCGTTATCGCACACCCCTCATTATTGTCAACCACCTCACCATCGGCATACGAATGATAGGTATTGCTCACCGCGTCCGAAATCCTGTCGGCTCCGGCAAGCAAACATTCCACATTTTTATGATAAGGCATACCATCGACACCAAGTTCCGTAGGCGAACCCACTATCAAAGGCGTAACATGGCGAAGCTCATAAGCCACCTCCACACACGCCATATGACAGCAGTCAAAATACACATATTCCCACTCCACATCACCAAGCGCTTCAGCAAGTGCGGTAATACGCATCTTCGTTTTACCGATGTTATCATAACCCCATGACTTAGGTCGCATTTCCGAGAACGCGTAATCGTCAGGGTCATCAATAACGCCGGAGTCATTAAGCCAACCAGTACCGTGACTCCACAACACAAGTCCGTAATGCTCGGCAGGAGCATGCTCTTTCATAAGAGCGAACACCTCACGCATTCTGCTTACCGTAAGATTATCACCTCTGAGAAATTCTTTAATATCAGTCATCGTTCCGTCAGGAAGAAGCTCAAACATCTTGTTATACTCACTTCTGGGATAAGCCAAATATACAAGTAACCTTTTATTCTTTTGTCCGGCTACTTTTTTCAGACCCTCTTTCATCTCCCGGATATCAAGCATAGCGTAAGACGAAAGATTATTATCGGCAGCCATATACACAAGCACCGTACGGCTTTCACCGTCAACAGGCTCATCCCCATTCGGCTCATCCGCATCGTTGCAGGCACTGAAAAACAGTGCTCCCGCCGCCAAAATAAACGTTCTTAATATCGTAATAAGATTCAATCCAAATATATTTCGTGTCTTCATATTACAAAATTACTAAAAATATGGCTTATACACAAAAAAAGGGAGACCCTCACGGGCTTCCCTCTACATTACACATAGTACTTAACGTCAGTGGATTTTATAGTATGTTTTATAGAATCGCATGAAAAAGTATCTTTTCTATTCCTTATATTCACGCCACAAAATTAGATATAATTTTTCTTTTGTCAAAATAAAAAAACCTACATCTGATGCGGGTTTTGTAAGGGTAACGAAACATTTTTATCACTTAAGCAAGCTACAGATTTCGCCTTATGACACCACATTGGGCATTTTGCCTAAATTATGCTGCAACAATACTTGTTTTAATATCATTTTGCTATTTTTCTAAATATTGTTAATGTCTTTAGTCTTAATTTCCCACACAAAAATAACTCTCTTTGTTATTTTTTCACTAATTTTGTGTGCTGAAAGCGCTCTCACAATATGGCGCCTGCGTTTCTTATGAAGGAACTACTCTTTACAAAGATGCACGGCATAGGCAATGATTACATATATATCAACTGCCTGAGCTCAATTCCTGACCATATTTCCCGGCTTGCCGTTGAAATGTCCCGTCAACACACGGGCGTAGGTGCCGACGGCATAATACTGATTCTACCATCGGATAACGCTGATTTCGGCATGCGGATTTTCAATGCCGACGGCTCAGAAGCTAAAATGTGCGGCAATGGCGCCCGCTGCGTAGGCAAATATC
Organism: uncultured Porphyromonadaceae bacterium; assembly: GCA_947176205.1. Taxonomy (GTDB): domain Bacteria; phylum Bacteroidota; class Bacteroidia; order Bacteroidales; family Muribaculaceae; genus Paramuribaculum. The sequence goes on along the minus strand of CAMWPX010000071.1, from coordinate 3,415 downwards.
TTTGGGACTACAATCTTACCGACTCAACTCATATCACACTCGAAACTCTTTCCGGAATAAAGCATCTGTACCTTCATCCCGATGCACAAGGATCGGTCAATACCGTAACCGTAGACATGGGTGCTCCGAGTACTTTATGCAAAAACATTGGTGTAACCCATAACTGTGAGGAAATGATAGAATTTCCAATAAGTATCGATGACTCCATCTACCGCATCACAGCTGTATCCATGGGTAACCCTCACGGTGTAATCTTTACCGATTCGCTCTCCGACATAGATATCGCTGACCTCGGATCGAAATTAGAACATCACCCGATGTGGCATGACAGAGCCAACATCGAATTCATAGAAACAATTGACTCCTCGCATATCAACATGCGCGTATGGGAACGTGGCAGCGGTGAGACTATGGCATGTGGAACCGGTGCCTGTGCCGCTGCTGTTGCCGCCCGAATTACCGGGCGCTGTCAAGCTGAATCCATAACCGTGAGTCTGCTTGGCGGCGACTTACAGATTTCATTTGCCGACAATGGTAATGTAATGCTCACCGGACCGGCTGCCACCGTTATGGAAGGACGGTACTTCACACAGGATATTAACCCGACCGAATCAACCCAATCACAATGCTGACAATCAATGATAATTTTCTAAGGCTCGCTCCTTCGTATCTCTTCTCCGATATAGCACGAAAAGTAGCTGACTACCGTGGTGCCAATCCGGATGCTCAGGTAATAAGCATGGGCATAGGCGATGTCAGCCGTCCGCTGTGTGACGCATCGGTCGACGCCATGCTGAAAGCTGTAGAAGAAATGCGCCATGCACATACATTTCATGGCTACGGACCCGAACAGGGATACGCATTTCTCCGTCAGGCAATAGCTGATAACGACTATACCGCAAGAGGAATCGATATCAACGCTGACGAAATTTTCATATCCGACGGAGCTAAAAGCGATACAGGAAATATCGTTGATATTTTCGCCGCCACTACCAAAGTGGCTCTGACTGACCCTGTATATCCTGTTTATTTCGATTCGAATATCATGGCAGGACGGTCGCGGTCATCAATAGAATTTATGCCAGTGAACGAAGCCAACGGTTTTATCCCTGACATGCCACTGTCCGAGCCGGATATCATATATCTGTGCTACCCCAATAATCCCACCGGAACCGTGCTTACCCGCCACCAGCTCGCAGCTTGGGTGGATTATGCACTTGAACACAAGTCATTGATTCTGTTTGACGCCGCTTACGAAGCATATATAACATCTTCAGATATTCCACGAAGTATCTATGAAATACCCGGGGCAAGAAAATGCGCCATAGAATTTCGTTCTTTCTCAAAAACCGCAGGATTCACAGGACTGCGATGCGGATTCACAGTAGTACCGCATGATGTTGTCGGTTATGACCATCATGGCGACAAGGTGCAGTTACACTCATTGTGGCTCCGCCGACAGACAACCAAATTCAACGGTGCATCATATCCTGTACAGCGCGCAGCTGAAGCAATATATACCCCCGAGGGCAAACAGCAAATACGGCAAACCATACATTATTATCTGGAAAATGCCGCCACACTGCGCTTGTCGCTGATTGATTCGGGGCTGACCGTGTATGGTGGTACAGATTCGCCTTATCTTTGGGTTAAAACACCTAAAGGACTATCTTCCTGGGATTTCTTCGAATTACTCCTGCATCAGGCAGATGTCGTGGTAACCCCGGGAGTCGGATTCGGTAACGCCGGTGAAGGCTATGTGCGCCTTACCGCATTTGCCTCACATGAAAATACAGCCATAGCCGCCCGGCGAATCACAGATTTATTAAAATAAAATAATTATTCATCACCCATAAATATCCCATGCCATCACTCCGATTCAAAGTAGTTGACGAAGCGTTCAACCGTAAAGCAGAGCCAGTCAACACCCCCGACGAACGACCTGACAAATATTACGGCAAATATGTATTTGACCGTGCTAAAATGATTCAATATCTGCCGGCTGACACGTTTCAGGCTTTGATTAACGCCATAGACAACAAAGAACCATTGAGCAGAGATATCGCCGATTCGGTTGCCGACGGCATGAAACGATGGGCCATCGACAATGGCGCACGTCATTACACACATTGGTTCCAGCCACTTACTGAGACTACCGCCGAAAAGCATGACGGATTTATAGAATACGACCGATGTGGAGGTGTAGTGGAAAAATTCAACGGAAAACTCCTCATGCAACAGGAACCTGATGCATCAAGTTTCCCCAACGGAGGTATCCGCAACACCTTCGAAGCCCGCGGTTACTCGGCATGGGACATATCTTCTCCGGCATTCATACTGGACCATACGCTATGTATTCCCACCATATTCATCTCTTATACAGGCGAATCACTCGATTATAAAACCCCATTGCTCCGGGCTCTCAACAGCGTTGACCGGGCCGCCACCTCGGTAGCCAGACTGTTTGACCCCTCGGTAAAGCATGTACGCAGCTATCTGGGCTGGGAACAGGAATATTTCCTTGTGGACGAAGCCATATATTCGGCACGTCCTGACCTGATGCTTACCGGACGCACCCTTATGGGGCATGAGTCCGCTAAAAACCAGCAACTCGAGGACCATTATTTCGGGGCTATCCCATCGAGAGTGGAAGCCTTCATGCTTGACCTCGAAATCGAATGTCATAAACTCGGCATACCGGCAAAGACACGTCACAACGAAGTGGCGCCAAACCAGTTTGAACTCGCCCCTATATTTGAAGAGACCAACCTTGCCAATGACCATAATCTTCTGCTGATGTCCATAATGGCAGAAGTGGCACGTCGGCATCATTTCCGTGTTTTGTTACATGAAAAGCCATTTGCCGGAGTCAATGGTTCCGGTAAACATAACAACTGGAGTCTCGGTACTGACCAGGGCGACATTTTGTTCGCTCCCGGAAAAACACCGCAGGAAAATTTACGGTTCATAACATTCGTAGTCAATGTCATGGCTGCCGTTCACCGTCACAACGCACTGCTAAAGGCTTCTATAGCATCCGCCACCAATGCTCACCGACTCGGTGGTGGAGAAGCACCCCCTACCATCATATCAATATTTACCGGTTCGCAACTCGCACAGATTCTTGACCGTATCGCAAACTCTTCAAATGAAGAACTCACAGATTTGTCGTCACGCGAAGGATTACGGCTCAACCTCTCGCAGATTCCCGAAATCATGCTTGACAATACTGACCGCAACCGCACATCGCCCTTCGCCTTCACCGGCAATCGATTCGAGTTCCGAGCTGTAGGTGCCTCCGCCAATTGCGCTTCCGCCATGATAGCGCTCAATGCTGCTGTAGCCCAGCAACTCAATGAATTCCGTTCGAGCATAGACCGTCGTATCTCTGCCGGTGAAACCCTACGACATGCAC
>CAMWPX010000070.1 GCA_947176205.1 uncultured Porphyromonadaceae bacterium | reverse complement strand
GGCTTTTGCATCGACGGTCACACCGCTGTAGTTACCTACATGCTCGTGTGCGCCGCTACTTACGCGATGCCACTCCTGATGTGATAGTCAATGTGGTCGTGGCCTCAAACCTCGAGCGAAATCTGTATCTGACTACACAACTGATAGATATGGACCGAAAAATGGTTATAGCGCTCAATATGTATGACGAGGTGGAAAAATCAGGTGACAAGATTGACTATAAGACACTCGGCGACATGATTGGAGTACCTATCGTGCCCACGGTGTCACGCTCGGGACAAGGTGTAGACAAACTATTTGACACCATCATATCCGTGTATGAAGACAATAACAAAGCCGTGCGCCATGTGCACGTGCATCTCGGTCGCGACATTGAGGAAGGTGTTACAGCTATAAAGGGTTTAATCAAATCAGATAATTATATCGGAGCTCATTTCTCTCCGCGATATCTTGCCATAAAACTTCTCGAACATGATACGGAAGTTGAAGAACAGATAGCCGACAGTCCGAACTCAACAAAAATCCTCGCGCTGCGCGACGAATGGGTTCAACAGATAGAACACTCACGCAATGATGACATTGCCTCAGCCATCGGTGCCGAAAAATACGGATTCATAGCTGGAGCTTTAGCCGAAACACTCAACAAAAATTCACGAGAGACTCCCTCCAGCACATATATAATCGACACGCTGGTCACAAGCAAACTCTTCGGATTCCCTATTTTCATTGCCGTAATGTTTTTCACCTTCTGGGCAACATTTGAAATCGGAGCCGTACCGATGCAATGGATTGAATCACTTGTATCGTTCCTAAGTGAAACAATAAACGGGGTTATGCCTGACGGTATGCTTAAAGACCTGATTGTAGACGGCATATTAGGTGGTGTGGGAGGTGTTATCGTCTTTTTGCCTAATATTCTTATTCTTTACTTCTGCATATCGTTCATGGAAGATTCAGGCTATATGGCCCGTGCAGCTTTTATCATGGACAAACTGATGCATCGCATAGGATTACATGGCAAATCATTCATCCCACTTATCATGGGATTTGGATGCAATGTGCCGGCTATAATGTCGAGCCGCAGTATAGAGAGCCGCAGCAGCCGCATCATAACCATCCTCATTAATCCATTTATGTCATGCTCAGCACGACTTCCTATATATGTGCTTCTTATAGGTACATTTTTCAGTACACATGCCGCTTTGGTGTTTTTATGTCTTTACACACTCGGTGTCATCATAGCTATGCTTACAGCCAAGATGCTACGTAAGTTTTATTTCAAAAAGGATGAAACCCCGTTTGTTATGGAACTTCCACCTTATCGTGTACCGACTCTGAAGGCGTCACTTCGCCATACATGGGGAAAAGGTGAACAATATCTGAAAAAGATGGGTGGCGTAATCCTTGTGGCAAGCATTATAGTATGGGCTCTCAACTATTTCCCGCAACATGATATATCCCAGTTACCATCAATCACAACGGAGCATAACGATTCAAAAATAAATCCGGCTACCGATTCTTATCTGGAAATGATGGGAAAAACCGTCAACCCCGTGATGGAACCACTCGGATTTCATTGGAGGTCATCTGTAGCCGCTCTTGCTGGAGTTCCAGCCAAAGAAATAGTAGTAAGCACATTAGGTGTACTCTATACCGGACAAGAAGAAATAGATAATCAATCACTTGGTGCAAGACTTACCGCGCCATCACCCATTACGGGTCTACCAGATTTCACTATGGCGAGTGCACTCAGTTTCATGGTGTTCATTTTACTCTACTGTCCATGCATAGCTACCATTATAGCGATAGTTAAAGAGACACACAACTGGCGTTACGGAGCTTTTTCAATACTCTACAATACAGCTGTAGCCTGGGTTACAGCATTTATAGTATACCGAATCGCTTTACTGTTCTAAACGACTACAGTTCAACTACTGTTATTCCGGCTCCTCCTAATTGTACATGCTCATCATGATATGACTTAACCCCATCAATCGTCGAGAGATAATTTCGTATGCTTTGACGCAAAGCTCCGGTACCGGTACCATGCAAAATCCTGACTCGCGATACCGCACATTGGATGGCATCATCAATAAAATAAGTCACCGCCTGCACCGCCTCATCGACACGCATGCCTCTCACATCAATTTCCTGTTTGAAATTCAATTGTCGTTCCCGCATATCCCTTGAAGTAGCTTCACTTATAAATGTAGCTCCGCGTGACACTCCCGTCTCTACCTTTGACATGGTGTGACGCAAACGGGACAATGCTACAACTGTCTTAATCATTCCAAACGTAACTGTGGCATTCTTACCATTGACGTCCGTAACCTTTCCGGCCACACCTTCACCATCGAGTTTCACTACGTCGCCGACTTTTATATCCGATTCCTTAACCGGGAGATGCTCCTTTTCTGACTTCTGCTTCTTGACTTTAGGTGCACGTTTCAGGACATCCGGCATATCTGTATGCCTGTTCTTCAACATGTCACGTTTTTGCTCCGTCAATTTCCTACGAGCCTCTTTAGTCCGTTCTTTCTCAGCTTGCGCCTCACGTATATCGCGAATCGTTCGCTCAACAGCAGCATTGGACTCTTCAATTATCTTTTTAGCCTGAGCCTGTGCATCAGCCAATATCTCACGACGTTTATCACGCAACTCCTCGGCATCATGCTCATAATTCTGAAGTGTTGACTCAAGTTTTTTCTCTTTCTGCTTTATAGTAGCCCTCTTCTCCGCCCAATACTTTCTGTCGCGCGCTATATCGAGCAGATATCTATCCATATTGATATAATCCTGCCCTACTATACTTTCCGCTTCCTCTATAATAGATACGGGTAATCCCGTCTTACGAGCTATCTCTACTGCAAACGAACTTCCCGGATGACCTATGCTCAACTTAAATATCGGCTGCATCAGATGCCTGTCATATAACATCGACCCATTGACCAATCCTGACGTCTCCTCTGCATAATGCTTTAGATTCTGATAATGCGTAGTTATCACTCCCCACATTTTCTTATCATTCAGATGATGTAATATAGCCTGAGCCAATGCTCCACCTATCTGAGGTTCCGTACCTGTACCGAACTCATCTATCAGCATAAGCGATACAGACGACCCCCGCTGTAGAAACAACCGCATATTTTTCAGATGTGAACTGTAGGTACTCAAATCATCTTCCAATGACTGGTCATCACCTATATCCACGAATATATCCCGAAACACGCCCATACGGGAATTCTCATATAGCGGCGGGAGCAATCCGCACTGCATCATATATTGCACCACGCCCACAGTCTTAAGACACACGGACTTGCCGCCGGCATTCGGTCCGGAAATAACAAGTATCCTTCTCTGTGAAGTCAACTCTATATCAAGCGGAACGATATCTTTACCCTGTCTTCTGAGTGTTGAAAGTAAAATAGGATGACATGCGTGATACCACTGGACTACAGGTTTTGATGAAATTGAAGGCAACTGCCCTCCCACCTCCGCCGCATAACGGGCTTTAGCATTAATAAAATCCACTTCCCCTACACGCTCGGAACTATCAATCATGTCAGCCGTATGCGGGCGTATCTCATCAGCCAGAGCCGAAAGTATCTTGATAATCTCACGCCGCTCGTCCATCTCCAGTTCACGAATCTGATTGTTCACTTCCACCACTTCAGCCGGCTCTATGAATACCGTTTTACCTGATGCTGACTCATCATGCACTATACCGTTTATACGCCGCTTATTCATAGGCGCCACAGGTACCACAAGTCGTCCGTCGCGCATCGTAGCGGTAACATCGGCTTCAAGCACACCATCACGTACGGCCGATGCTATTACCCTCCGCATAACCGAGTTGACCCTACCCGACAGCGATGCAAGCTGCCGCCGAATCTGACCCAATTCAGGCGACGCACTATCCTTGACATTTCCGTACACATCAATGATTCTGTCTATGGCTCTTATGACGGGCACAAACGTAATCATAGACCCTACGATATCCCACAACCGTTTATATCTCGCAACCGTTCCATCGGAATCAAGACAACGCTTCACGAAAAAATCATATATTTCGCTTATCCCGGTAAGTGATTTACGCAATGTCACTACTTCTCCGGCACTTAAATATGTTCCCACCACACTTATATGCTGCAGCAGTCCGCTCACATCAGTTATATTATGCAGCGGTACCTCATGACCCTCATTGATTAACGCCAGCATCTCACCCACACCTTCGAGACGCTCACATATATGTAAGTAATCAGAGGAAAATGACATTGCGGCGCACTTTTCCACAGCCATAGCCGACATACATTTGGCTTTCACCGCCTCTCGCACCAAATCAAAACCTACCTTTTTTTCAAAACTCGAAGGATAAATCATAACATATGTGGTAAAACTTACATGCAAAGGTAGCAAATCATTTTATCAAAACAGGTGCCAATCACCACAAACCGTCATAAAATAAAATCTCTTTGAACAATCATAGGCACCCGTATGTTATAAAAGCAAAATAAAAACTATAAAACTCTTTCGTTATGAAAACTTCTAATTTGAATTATTGGGGAAAAAGCCGTTATTGGTGGCTCGTCCTTACTGTAGGTATTCTTATGATAGTATGTGGCTTCGCTTACTGGTTATGGCCGGTAACAGGCTTCGCCGTTGCATCACAAATTTTCGGCTGGATGCTTGTACTTGCCGGTGTAGTGCAACTATGTGCATCTGCCGGTGAAAACCGTCCTAAAGGCTGGGGCTGGTGGTTAGTCGGCGGCATAGTTGATGTCTTTATCGGATTCATGCTCGTAAGAAGCGTTATTCTTTCCGAAATGGTATTTCCTTACTTCCTCGCAATCGTATTCATGTTCTGGGGTGTCAGCTACATATTCGGCGGAGTAGCGCAACGTGGCAACAAATATTGGTGGTTGTACCTCATCAATGGCGTATTGCTGATGATTGTAGGTTATTTCTTCCTCGAAGCCGGCTGGCTCAGCGATATGCAGATGACAAGTTTCCTTGCTTCCATAGCATTTATTTACTGGGGCATGACAATTTCGATGCTGAGTTACGATATGAAACCCATCGAAGAAAAATAAACAATAATTCTTCAGCTATAACTTTAAGCCGATGTATCAGCGTCGTAGCCGATACATCGGCTAATTGGTTAATTAGAGTTAATTCACCTGCTTTTAACTATCGGATATGATGTAAAATAGATATATTTGTATTATCAATAGGTAGTAGTAGCCTTCTACAACTAAACTTTTTAACATAAAACACGTCTAACAATACAACAGAGCGATTACTGCCTGCCAAAACGAATATTTATTAACTGAGTAATCTTACAACAACATGAAGAAAATAAGATTCATTCCCTTTCTGGCTACCATAATTATTGGCAGTACGGGTTTTGTATCCGCACAGGATTACGAAGACGACATCTATTATAATCCCGATAAAAAAGCAAAAAGCGTGACTGTCAAACCGTCAGTGCAGAATAATCAGTATAATGCACAGACCGCTGTTCAAGACTACCCCGCTGCCGACACTTATACCCCGGCATTATCATCAGGCTCTAAAATCGATGTCGACACATATAACCGCCGTGGTATGTTTGCTTCGGACAACACTCAGTCTACAAAATCGTCATCCACGACTCAAACCAGAGAATCATTTGCCGGCACACGCAACATCGAACGGTTCTACAATCCTGATATCATAGTATCATCCAACGATGAAGAACTTGCCGAACTGTATTATTCCGAACCTTCCACAACTAATCTGACCATCAATGTAGTCACTCCTGATTATTGGGGGTATCCCTACTCCGGTTACTCACCTTTCTGGAACGTCTGGAATTATCCCCGCTCTTCATGGTATTATAATAACTGGTACTATAACAACTGGGCTTGGAACAATTGGAATTGGGGACCTTCATGGTCATGGGGGTGGTCACCCTCTTGGTCTTGGGGATGGGGTTACGGACCTTCATGGAGCTGGTACCCCGGACATTCTCACCACTATTATCCTTCATGGACACACCGTCCTGTTGTGAACAATCGTCCCTCAGGCAACATACGTCCCGGTTATCGTCCGTCAGGCAATCAAACCGTTGGTAACCGCCCCTCAGGCAATGTACGCCCCGGTTATCGCCCCGGCTACAACAATACCCATACCGGCACAGCTACCTCCGGCAGTTCCTCATCGGGTTACCGCTCCGGTTACCGTACAAGCGGCAACTCATCATCAGTAACAACGCCTCCCTCCAACAACTCTTCTTCAGGCTACCGTTCAGGTTATCGCTCCAACAACTCATCATCATCTTCTTCTGGTTCTTCATACCGAAATTCATCTTCCGGTTCATCTTACAGAAGCGGTACTTCCGGTAGCAGCTATCGCAGTGGAGGCAGTAGTTCCCGCTCTGCAGGCGGAGCATCACGCGGTAGCAGTGGTGGAGGTCGCGGACGCCACTAATCCATAATTTAATGCCCATCTTTACTTTTTCATAGACATAATCATCATGAACAAGCGTATATTATCCATTTTTTTAGCTTCAATGCCCTTTATGGCATTCGCCCAGACAGCTGTCGAAGCGGCAGCACTTTCTCAAAATGATATGCGGGGTACAGCCCGATATATGTCAATGGCAGGAGCATTCACCGCTTTAGGTGGTGACTTATCAACCCTTACCCAAAATCCGGGTGGTATAGGCGTGTATCGTAAAAGTGAAGTCGGCGTTACGCTTGACATAGACATAAAGTCAACCCAGGCCACCACACCGCTGTCACAATCATCAGTAGGTCAGACCAACGCCATAATCAACAACATATCTTATATCGGTTCGGCGATATTCGGTGAAGAGCGTAATTATTCTTTCAACTGGGGATTCAGTTACGGTAGGAAAGCATCGTTTGACCGTAAATTCAAAGGTAAGGCTGATATGAACGGTTCCCTGTCGGAATACCTTGCCGGATATTCTACAGCTGCCGGATACGCATCTGATGATCTTTCAGCAAAACCGGAAAGCAATTACTACAGCGGCTATTGTCCATGGCTCTCTATGCTTGCTTATAACAGTTATGTAATCAATAATGAGGATGGTTACAGTAACAGATATCTCGGATTATGGGAAAATGGCGTCACATCAGGGCTATCAACATTCAATGTCGTAGAACAAGGTCATATCGATGAATACTCCATAAACTTCGGCGGTAACGTCACAAATCTTCTTTATTGGGGTATCGGTATAGGTATTACCGACATTGAATATATCAACAACACTTATTACACTGAAGACATGAACAATGCGTGCAATCCTGTGGTAGGTGACAACAACAATATCGTTGCCGGTAATCCCGGAGGTGACGGTGGATTCGGACTTAACAGCTACAACCACATCACCGGCAACGGTGTAAATGTAAAACTCGGTGTCATACTTCGTCCTATCAACGAACTCCGTATAGGTCTGGCTGTCCACACCCCTACCTATTTCAATCTCAACCAATCATCAGGAGCTACGATTGATTATGGATATCCTGGTAGTGGAGCAGTACGCCCGGGTGAATCTTCCACCCCTACCAATTACAGCAAATGGAAACTCAGCTCTCCCTGGCGACTTATGTTAGGAGTAGCCGGTGTTATCGGCAACAATGCCATAATAAGTGCCGATTACGAATATCGCGCTACTAACAAGATGAACCTCAGCTTTTTTGATGATTACAGCTACGGATATGAAGATTATACCGATGGAAATAATGATATCAACGATTATTTCAGTTCTTCAAATATAATCCGTATAGGCGGTGAATACCGTGTGACACCTACGTTCAGCCTGCGCGCCGGATACGCTTACGAGACATCCCCCACACGTGCCATAATGGGCGATTTGGCGGCCTCTCCCATGGTTTATACATCAAATCCTTATGACACAGGTACCACACCTTCATATACCTTCGACAAAGATACTCATTATATCACTTTAGGTGCCGGTCTGCGTTTTGGAGCTTTTTATGCTGATGCTGCCTATGTGTACCGTAACCGCAAAAGTGATTTCACCGCTTTCACCCCTAATGATTACACTACACCATATTCAGCACAAATATCCGATACTGATAATAACATTGTGCTGAGCGTAGGTTTTAAGTTCTAAAGAATTACTTGTTTTATAAATCTATACTTAGAGCGTGTCTGACTGACACGCTCTAATTTTTTTTGGCATTTGATATACTTTGATGTAACTTTGTAAATTATTCACTGACTCTTATAAAATATGCCCAAAATATCCGAACGCGGTATAATGATGCCGGCTTCACCTATCCGAAAATTAGTTCCGCTTGCCAATGAAGCCGAAGCCCGCGGAATTAAGGTAATCCGTCTGAACATCGGTCAGCCGGACTTGCCTACTCCGGAAGAAGGACTTGATGCGCTTAAACATATTGACCGTAAGGTTCTCGAATACAGTCCGTCTGAAGGACTGCTGTCACTTCGCAAACGACTGGTTGATTACTATCATCGTTTCAAAATAAATGTTGACGTTGATGACATAATCGTGACCACCGGCGGTTCTGAAGCCGTTTTGTTTGCTTTCATGTCATGCCTTGACCCGGGCGATGAAATCATCGTTCCCGAACCGGCTTATGCCAACTATATGGCATTCGCCATATCTGCCGGGGCAAAAATAGTCACCGTACCATCAAGTATCGATGAGGGATTTGCTCTACCCCCTGTAGAAGACTTCGAAAAACTCATCACACCACGTACGAAAGGCATATTGATATGTAATCCTAATAATCCTACAGGCTACCTGTATACACGAAAGGAGATGGAACGTCTTCGCGATATTGTCAAAAAATATGACCTGTTTCTATTCTCTGATGAGGTGTATCGCGAATACTGTTATACCGGAGCTCCATATATTTCAGCATTCCACCTTCCGGGCATAGAGGAACAAGTTGTACTTATCGACTCCGTCTCAAAACGTTACAGCGAATGCGGTATCCGTATCGGTGCACTCATAACCAAGCACAAAGAGCTTAAGAAGAATGTGATGAAGTTCTGTCAGGCTCGTCTTAGCCCTCCCCTCTTAGGTCAGATTGTTGCCGAAGCCTCGATAGATGCCACCGAAGATTATATGCTGATGACATATAACGAGTACGTGGAGCGGCGCAAATTCCTTATCGATGGAATAAATAAAATTCCGGGCTGCTATACACCTATTCCCATGGGTGCATTTTACACTGTAGTTAGTCTTCCTGTAGACGATGCCGATAAATTTTGCGAATGGTGTCTCAAAGAATTCAGCCATGAAGGTGCCACCGTATTTATGGCTCCTGCATCAGGATTCTACACTACACCCGGAATGGGTCGCAATGAAGTACGTATGGCTTATGTAATCAATAAACAGGAACTCGCGCAAGCTCTTAACGTATTAGCTGCTGCACTTCGTGCTTATCCCGGCAGAACTATCTAATCAGCCATGTAGGAAATGAATGTAGCCCTATTCCTGTCACGAAAGTTAAGTCTCCGACAGACAGACCACACCACTTCTCCGGGTGTCATCATAGCCGTGACCGGAATAGCGATATCACTCATAATCATGATGGTATCAATCGCTACAATAACAGGGTTCAAACATGATATAACCGTAAAGCTACTCGGATTTAACGCTCCTGTATCAATAAGCGCTATTGATTACAGTTATACCGATGCCCCCACTTACCCGGGCATAACATTAACAGATTCACTCAGGATTGAGATATCACGTATTGTGCCTCAGGCCAAACCGGCTGTCACAATAACAGTACCTGCCATATTCAAAACTGACAATGCATTTCTTGGTATAGCGCTCAAAGGACTGAGTGAAAAAGAACAATGGGACTTTACCGCAAAAAATCTCGAAGAAGGCTCCCTGCCTGATTCTGATAATATCAATGAAGGCATAATAATATCCCGTATAATGGCGGATGCTCTTGACCTTCAGGTGAATGACCGTATACTGACTCATTTTCTCATCAACAATAAAGTAAAGACACGTAAATACACTGTAACCGGAATATACAACAGCAACTTCAGTGATTATGACCGTTCATACGCGTTCATCGATATCCACCCGCTTCAACAACTTATGCGACTTAATCACTTGACCGGTTCTAACATTGAGTTACTTGGTATAACACTTGACGATGTCCCCGAAACAGCTGAAACACTATATAGCGAATTGCTATCTCAGTCCATTAATAACAATTCCACCACTATACGGCAAGTAACAACCGTGTATAATAATGCGTCAAATTTCTTCAACTGGCTTGAACTGCTTGACACCAATGTGTGGGTAATACTTATCTTAATGGCATGCGTATCTTCATTTACCCTGATATCCAGTCTTTTCATAATAATGCTACAGCGCGTCAATACCATTGGTCTGCTGAAAGCTCTCGGTGCCGCAGACAGAATGATTCGCAACACGTTTATTTTCATGGCTATGAAAATAGTCGCTAAAGGACTGATTATCGGTAACATTACAGGCATATCAATGCTGTTACTTCAATCCTATTTGAAAATTATTCCTCTCGATGCCGCTACATATTATCTTAATTACGTTCCTATCAATATTAATTGGAGCATTATTTTAATACTCAACATAGCCGTGATTCTTGTTTCCTGGCTCATACTAATATTGCCGTCACACTTCGTAAGCAGAATATCTCCAGCCAAAGCTATTAATTATGAATAAATACAGCCATCGACCCTTTTTGGCATAATATTTGTTTCATATAATTGTTAAAGCACTATATGTG
>CAMWPX010000069.1 GCA_947176205.1 uncultured Porphyromonadaceae bacterium | reverse complement strand
TTATCAAGGTCAAACCAGCGCCTGTAAAGAGCTTTTTCGATTGATTGACGTTCTTCTTCAGTCGATTAATTGTATATCGTATGCGGTTTCCCGAGAGTTTGCTGAAAAATAGCATTGTAGACCTCGGGTATGAGCGGTTGCTGTGTATATCCGGTCCGGCAGCCGGCAATAATAAGTACCAATAAAAATAGTCTGTTCATAAGAAATGTGAAGAGCGGGATTAGAAGTCACTGTGCATGGCAGGATAATACCACCCGTCAGCTTCAAGGATATCACGTATGCCGGTGGTTTGCCGGCGGATATGAAAGCTGTGATTGGTGAGTTTTCCGGTATGAGTGTCTCTGTTTTTGATGCTGACATAAAAATTGCCGTTGTCAAGCAAATCCACAAACATGGGTTCGTAATCGCTGTCAATGGTCAAAATCCCTTTTTCTGCTTCATGAAATTTTATTTCGGAGACGTTACCTCTGGTAGTTTTGACTTTCATGGAATGTACGTTGTATAGCTTTTTATCTTCATCTACAAATTGTAAGATAAAAGTGCCATTGGCAAACGCTACCGAGACTAACCCACGATAATTTTCGGGTGATTCCAATATGACTATGTATATGGGTTTGGAGCGGTCAGGGACTCCAAACTCATCTTTAACAAAAGTCTTTTGCCAGTCACCGGCAATGGTATCAGGAATACCCGAAAGGAGAATAATTAACAATGCGATTAATTTTTTCATTGGTGGCAGTGGAGTAATTTTAATGAGTATCCTTAACCGGGATACTGACGGTTAAGGATACTCATAGGTTTGGTTTATTGATGGCGGGTGTTTAGCTTTTTGCCGTTGGCATCATAGGTGTAAATCCAATTGCCCATTTTGGTGGTGAATGTATTGGCAGAGACGGATATTACTTCGCCTACAGTATTGGTGTTAAACGTTTTCAGTTTTTTGCCGTCAGCATTGTAAAGTGAGAACCAAGAGCCGTCCTGAGCTATCAGGAACTCACTGCACCAACCTTTGACTTCGCCGATAGTAGCTGCACTCAAGGTTTTTACTTTCTTGCCCTGATGGTTATATATATTATACCAGTTGCCCTGTTGCTCCACATTCGATATGGATTGGGCAAATGCGGAGCCAGATATTAAAAGGGAAATAAAAAGTATTATAAGTTTATTCATTGTTGTTTCTTTTTATAGAATAATTTAAGTGCAGAAGCTATACCGAAGCCTAATGTCATCGGGTATATAATTACATTAAGAATATAGTAGATGTTTCTGGAGTCAAATATATATGCAAAAACATCAGTTATATTGCATAATGACATTAGGAAACCTATTAAACTTGTTATGATGCCGGTTTTGATTAGAGCATATTCTTTTTTTTGCGATTGTGGTTTATTTCCAATAATAAGTCCCATAATTCCTAAAGATAAAAGTCCCCAACCAATAACATATACGACTGAGAGCAATATAGGTATTATTGGACTCTCATCATAGTAGCGCCATTCGAATAAGCGGTTAAATTCGTCAGAAAACCAGATGAATAAAACTATTATTAAAAAGCCGTTAAAGGCAAATATCAAATTTAATGGATTGGTTTTCTGATTAATTGGTTGGGAGGCGGGAGCTACTGCCGGTTCACGTTGGAAGGCAGCGGGAGTTTTAGATACGGATACTTGTTCTATTGATTGGGTTTTGTCAAGCCATTCGCCACAGTGCTTACACTTTTTGGCTACAGCCATGATTTCACATCCGCAGTAGGGACATTCTTTTGTTTCAGCCATAATAATTAATTTATAGAGTTAAAAATGTTCGTTACAGACAGGGCATATTTTAGAGTCAGAGGGAATATCTTCACCACAAGCCGGACACTGTGTAATGCTTACGGGAACAGCTTCCTGTAAATATTCATGACAGTACTTGCATTTCTTGTTTCAGCCATCTTATTATATGTTTGAATCTCGCATTACTTCTTCTTAAATGAATGGAGTTTGGTATACCATGTTGAATGGACTATTTTTCCACCATCCGTTCCATAAAAGTTTATGGTTTTATCGGTATGAATTTCCATTGTAGCAGTTATACCCCAGCCGTCATCCTTCAATTTGAGAAGGACAGTTCCATCTGGCTTTACTTTACTACCAACAATGGAATAGACAATGTTGGGAACTCCAACCCAATCTGCCCCAATTTCAATCTTGCAGTATGGGTTGTCCTGATATCCCTCTTTCGTTGCGTCAAAATCTACAACTCGCTTATTACCATTATACACGCTTTGGCCTTCAACTCGATTAAAGATGAAAACGCCTTTGTATTTTGACCAGTCAGCAGCCTCCGCAATGATGAATATGCTGATACAAAACAGTAAGGACAATACTCTCTTCATTTCTTGTGTATTTAGTTGTTCCATGGGTCATCGTCTCCGGGAATATAATATAAAGTATCCACTTGAGAACTGAATTCGTTGATAAAGCCGATTAACCAAATTATAAAACTTAATATGAGTATGCCGAATACAATGAAGAATATGATATTATTAGAGATAATCGGTTGTTGTGATTGTCCGGCGGCTTTTTCTGCCATTACTTTCTTGTGGAATGCATTTCTGGACAGTTCGGTGAACCCGGTTGCAGGAAGCGTTTCATGGCATATGGGACATACGGTAGCCGAGGCATCGATTTGTTCACCGCATATCGGGCAATCTTTTGTATTTACGTTCACTTTTACTTCATCATCTTCTTTAATCCATTCGCCACAATGTTTGCATTTCTTCGCTATAGTCAAAATAGTTTCACCGCAGTAGGGGCATGGTTTGGTCGTTCCGGTTACAATTGCTCCTGCAGATGGTTGTGTCGACATCAGCAGAGGAATGGAAGCATTAAAGCGTTTTGATAGTATAATGGCGTATCGTATGACAAAAATTGCTGTGCCAATATAAAATAACACCACCATCACTACCATCGACGGATGAGCGTTATGTACCATGCTTGCGAAGATACCAAACAATATCGTCGAACCCAAAGACCAAGCAAGTATGGCAGAGAATACGGTATTGGTACAGGTCAGGACTTTAACCGCTTTCTGCGATATGGTGCGGTGGTTGTAGACCAATGTGTAGATGATCAATGCTGCGATTCCTCCGAAAAACAACAACTGAATGAAGTTGGATGTCTGTAATTCATATAGATTTAAAAAAGCTTCTCCAGAGATTCCGCTATCGGCAAAGACACTGTTGTAGTATTGCATACCATTATCTTTCATGGGGTTGGTTGGTAAAAAAGCCCAATAACCGAATGCCCAAAGACACCATATGCTTAACTGTAATATCGGGAGTCCAATGCCTATGGCAATGTGTTTTTTTGAAATGCCGGGCTTTTGCTTCTCAACGGTAGAGACAAGATAACGATAGCCTATAACCGTGGCTGCGATAATGAGAATAGCCGCAATGAATAAATGTGAAATCATAATAATGACGGATACGCGCCTGTAAGCTCCGTCAAAATCGGCATAAATAATAGGTTAAACAGACAAAAGGCGCGGAGCTTGATTGTGGCTTCGTCCTTTTGCTTTACGTATTGCCAAATATATTTATGAAATAATGGCTGCGAATATGACCCAATGCTGTTATCGCGTATAATGAAACATAACGTCAGCGTGTAAAACGGATGATTCATATACCGATACAATAAATTGGGCATTCTCCGCGATAATCCTTCGATAAATAAGAAATTGGCGATTTCGAAGTAAAGGATTTAGCTAAATGCCTTTTGCGGCTGCGGATTACTCCCCGCAGGCGTGACAAAGGTAGCCATTTTTCGGAAGAATGCCCAATAAGATGGTGATTTTTCTTCAAAGGTAAGGAATATACTGAATTATCTGATAATTAAAAGTAAAATATATACGTAAGTGCTGTGTGGCGGGATGTTTCAAGGGTTAGTTTTTGGCTTAAATATCAATGTATATCAGTTTATTTTGTAATTTTGCGTATCATTGACTGATTGTATTCAATTAATTATATAACTTTTTTGTGGCTTTGAGCCAAAATTTATTTGTTATGTCATATCCAATCAAATCCATTATCATGATGTCATCCGCTTTGATGCTTGGCGCTTGTAGTTCAGGTTCGGGCGCGGGCGATGAGGCTATTATTGAAAAACCGGATTTTGTTCCGACTGACAGTGCTTATACTATTGATGCTCTTGAGGCACTGGGTAGGGTGAGCGCTCCGGCAGTGTCGCCTGACGGTAGTAAAATCCTATATGGTGTGAGCTATGAGAGTGTGGAGCAGAACAAGAGCAATCTTGAACTTTACACTATGAATCCTGATGGTACGGAGGTTACGCGCCTGACGCATACACCAAAGAGCGAAAACGGTTATGCGTGGCTCGACGGTGGTAAAAAAATAGCGTTCCTCAGTCCTGACGGTGATGCTACTCAGCTGTGGGTGATGAATGCCGACGGTTCAGACCGCAAGGTGCTGAGCAGTGTGGAAGGTGGTATAAGCGGATTCCTGTTTTCACCCGATGAATCATATGTGGTGATGATAGGGAGTGTGAAATATGCACGCACGGCGCAGGATGTTTATCCTGACCTTCCCGATGCTACAGGCAGGCTGATAGATGACCTTATGTACAAGCATTGGGATGAGTGGGTGACAGAGATTCCTCATCCTCTGGTGGCTTCGTATGACGGAACTTCACTTTCTGACGTAAAAGATATCATGGCTGATGAGCCTTATGAATGCCCGATGAAGCCTTTCGGCGGCATAGAGTCATTTGCATGGTCGCCTGACAGTAAACAGTTGATATATGTGTCGCGTAAAAAGACCGGTATGGATTATGCCGTATCCACTAATTCCGACCTCTATCTGTACACTCTTGCCGACGGTACCACTGTGAATATGACTGAGGGCATGATGGGTTACGATACGAATCCGGCTTATTCGCCCGATGGAAAGTATGTGGCTTGGCTGAGCATGGAGCATGACGGATATGAATCGGATAAAAACCGTATTTTCGTGGTAGAACTCGCTACGGGTGAAAAGACTGATTTGACTGTGGACTGGGATTACACAGCCGATGAATTAGCATGGGCTCCCGATAGTAAATCAATCTATTTTATCGCTGCAAAGGATGGTGTTACCCCTATATTCTCTATAGCTCTTGATACCAAAGAGGTGAGCGTGGTGGCTGAAGGTGTATGTGATTATGCTTCGCTCGCTCCCGCAGCCGACGGCACTCTGTTCTCCATGCGTCATTCCATGCTTGCTCCTAATGAGGTGATAGCGGTTAAGAATGGCGAGGTAAAGCAGATAACCAATGTCAATACCGAATTACTCGCATCGTTAAAGATGCCGACAGTGGAGAAACGTATGGTGCCTACTACTGATGGTAAGCTGATGACTACTTGGGTGTTGTATCCTCCGGAGTTTGACAGCAGCAAGTCTTATCCGGCTATACTTTACTGTCAGGGTGGTCCGCAGCAGGCTGTAAGCCAGTTCTGGAGCTACAGATGGAATCTGGCGCTGATGGCTGCCAACGGTTATGTGGTTATAGCTCCTAACCGTCGTGGTCTTCCGGGATTCGGTACGGAATGGAACGCGCAGATTTCAGGCGATTACGGTGGTCAGAATATGCGTGACTATCTGAGCGCTGTCGATGATATGAAACGTGAGTCATACATAGATGCCGACCATATAGGTGCTGTAGGTGCAAGCTACGGTGGTTTCTCAGTGTACTGGCTTGCCGGTAATCATGAGGGCAGGTTTGCCGCTCTTATAGCTCATGCGGGTATATTCAATACCGAAAGCCAGTATCTCGAGACTGAAGAGATGTGGTTTGCCAACTGGGACCTCGGCGGACCGTTCTGGGATAAATCAAATGCTGTGGCACAGCGTTCGTTTGCCAATTCGCCCCATCGCTTTGTGGACAAGTGGGACACTCCCATTCTCATAACTCACGGCGAATATGATTTCCGCATATTGGCTTCACAGGGTATGATGGCATTCAATGCAGCACGTCTGCGCGGCGTGCCTGCCGAGATGCTGATATTCCCCGATGAAAATCACTGGATACTGAAGCCTCAGAATGCTGTTATGTGGCAGCGTGTATTTTTCCGTTGGCTTGACCGCTGGCTAAAACCCGCTGACAAATAAAATGTCGAAAACAGCATTGAAAAAAGAGTTATCGAGGATGAGCGCCGAGCAGATATCGGAGCTTGTCCTCGAGCTTTATGAGGCACGTCCTGAAGCGCGGGAGTATCTTGATTTCTATATCAAGCCGGATATAAACGCTAAGTTACAGAAGGCACAGTCAGCCATTAGAAAGGAGATAAACCGCAGTTCCCGGGGCAGGAGCAAGATGCGAAGCACCAGACTAAGGCGGCTCATTAAAGATATAGCCTCACTTAATCCCGGAGACGAGCCGGTGTGTGATGTCATGACATTTACCATAACGGAGGTGTGCGCGCTTGACAGCGACATATATATAAAGGAGACTACACGCCGCGCTCTTGTAAAGTTACTTACGGAAACGGTTATGGCGGCCGATGCCGCAGGGATGCTTGATGTGTATCTGCCCCGAATCAGGAGCGCGGTAGAGGGAATGTCATCATCATTTTTTCATCGCAATGAATTGAAGTCGCAGTTGTGCGAAGCCCTTGCCGATGCAGTGGAGTCGTTGTGATAAAAATTAGCAGGTAATTAAAGAAGTGTGATGCCGGCGGCAGCGCATTGCTGAATCTGGCGGTCGGGCCAGATAGAGGCTTGTACCTCGCCGATGTGGGCTTTTTGTAGCAAGAACATGCAGAGACGGCTTTGCCCTATACCGCCACCTATGGATAACGGTAGCTCGCCGTCAAGAAGCATGCGGTGGAAGTTAAGGGGCTTACGGTCATCGCAACCGCAAAGATGCAGTTGGCGTAGCATAGCTTCAGAGTCAACACGTATGCCCATGGATGACAGTTCCATAGGGGCATCAAGCACGGTATCCCATACAATCAGGTCGCCATTCAATCCAGTATAACCTTCACCGTCGGGTGTACTCCAGTCATCATAGTCCGGAGCGCGGCGGTCATGGGGCTTACCGTCGGATAGTGGAGCTCCGATACCTATTACAAATATGGCTCCATACCGGCGTGCGGCTTCGCTTTCACGCTCGGCGGGGGTGAGCTCAGGGTATTGTTCAAGCAGTTGCTGTGAGTGGATGAATGTGATTTCCGGTGGAAGTACGGGAGTGATATGTGGATATGTGCGATAGATGAGTGCTTCGACTTTGCGTATGGCGGCGTAAATGTCACGTACGGTCTGCTTGAGGAAAGCAAGTGTGCGTTGCTCGGTGGTAATGGTTTTCTCCCAGTCCCACTGGTCAACGTATAGCGAATGCATATTGTCAAGGGTTTCGAAGGTGCGTATGGCATTCATGTCGGTATAAAGCCCGTAGCCGGGAGCTATGTCATAAGCGGCGAGTTTGGTGCGTTTCCATTTCGCCAGGGAGTGAACTACTTCGGCTTTAGCTCCGTCCATGGCATCGATGGGGAAGGATACGGCGTGTTCCACTCCGTTAAGGTCATCGTTAAGACCGGTGCCGGACAGTACGAATAAAGGTGCCGTGACGCGGCGAAGGTTGAGTGCTGAAGCGAGTTCGGTCTGGAAGGCTTCTTTTATTTGCTTGATAGCTATTTCGGTGGTTTCGGGCAG
This sequence comes from uncultured Porphyromonadaceae bacterium, assembly GCA_947176205.1. Lineage (GTDB taxonomy): Bacteria > Bacteroidota > Bacteroidia > Bacteroidales > Muribaculaceae > Paramuribaculum. The sequence goes on along the minus strand of CAMWPX010000069.1, from coordinate 3,359 downwards.
TAGCTTCAGTTTGTATTTCGGTGGAATTATTAGTGCCATACAGGTGGTCGGGGTTATCGATGCTTACGTGGAGATTTATTATGAGAGGGGTCAGAGAATGTGCGTCCCGGGTAAAGCATGCGTATGATGTCGGGACGGTGAAGTCGGTTGAGTGACCGGATTATGTCGGCACGATAGGTGGCGTCATACCAGAAAAAGTATTTTCGCTGTGCGAGTTTTTCTTCCGGACGTGTTGCGGTGAAGATCTTTTCTCCGGTATAAGGATGAATGCCGGTGTAATATATCTCGGTAGCGAGCGTCATAGGAGTTGGCGTGAAGTCCTGAATCTGCTCAAGGTGCAGATGCAATTGCTTGGTGGTGGCGGCAAGGAGAGCCATATCGGTCTCGGTACATCCGGGATGGGAGGATATGAAGTATGGAATGAGTTGCTGGCGAAGTCCGTGCCGGCGATTGACATCATCAAAAAAGTCATTGAACTGATAATAGAGGTCAAATGATGGTTTACGCATGATGTCAAGTACGTGGGGGCATGTGTGTTCGGGAGCGACCTTCAATCTGCCGGATACGTGGCGCGCTATCAGTTCTTCATTGTACTGACGGTTTATGCGGTCAATATTGCGTGAGCCTGTGGGGTGCATGGATAGGTCATAACGGACGCCGCTACCGATAAATGATTTTTTGACGGCAGGGTGTGCATCGACTGTGTGATATATGTCAAGCAGAGCCGAATGGTCAGTGTCAAGATTGGGACATGGCTTGGGATGAAGGCAAGACGGACGCAGGCATTTTTCGCATATCGATGTGTCACGACCGCCAAGTGAATACATGTTGGCTGACGGACCTCCGAGGTCAGAAATGTAGCCTTTGAAGTCGGGCATGCGGGTGACTTTGTCTACTTCACGCATTATGGAGTCCTTGCTTCGAGAGGCTATGAATTTACCCTGATGGGCTGATATGGTACAGAAGGCGCATCCTCCGAAGCAGCCACGGGGCAGATTGACCGAATGGCGTATCATCTCGTAGGCGGGGATGGTCTTGCCTTTGTAGCGAGGGTGGGGAAGGCGTGTATATGGCAAGTCATAGGTGGCATCGACTTCGGCGGTAGTCAGGGGTGGATACATCGGGTTGACTTTTACTGCAATATCACCGGTGACCTGCCAGAGCGTGGCTCCATGCATGCGGTTGCTTTGCTGTTCGATATGGCGGAAGTTTTCAGCCTGACAATGTTTGTGTTCGATACATTCTTCAAATGAGTGCAGTATGATATCGGATGCAGATGAAGATGGTACGGATTGGAGCGGCAGGCGGATAACAGTCTGCGGCATATCAGTCATGTCGGAAATCTTTTCACCCCTGTTGAGCCGAAGCGCAATTTCGGTAATGGCTTTTTCGCCCATTCCGTAAATAATCATATCGACCGGAGCTTCGGTGATTATGGAGGGTCGCAGGCGGTCCTGCCAGTAGTCATAATGTGAGAGACGGCGCATCGAGGCTTCTATGCCACCGGCTATTATGGGAGTGTCGGGGTATAGCTTTCGGAGAATCTGCGAATATACAATGGTGGGGTAGTCGGGACGTGCTCCATGACGACCTCCGGGAGTATAAGCGTCGTCAGAACGTCTGCGGCGTGCAGCGGTGTAGTGGTTGACCATGGAGTCCATAGCTCCTGCCGATACTCCGAAAAACAGACGTGGTGCACCGAATTTACGAAAATCACGCAGGTCATCGGTCCAATTGGGCTGAGGAACAATAGCTACCCTATAGCCTGCTGCCTGAAGCGTGCGTCCGATAACGGCAGCGGCAAATGAAGGATGGTCTACGTATGCGTCACCTGAAAAAAGCACTACATCGACGTAGTCCCAGCCGAGTAGTTTCATTTCTTTGACGGATGTAGGCAGATAGTCCGTGAGCGGCGGAAGCGGTAACTGAACAGTAGTGCCGGAGGTCATGATGCGGAGGCGTCTTTAAGGAGTTGTTCGAGTTTGATTATCTCATCACGCAGGCGTGCAGCTTCCATGAAGTCCATGCGTTTGGCGGCATCGACCATTTCGGAATTTCGACGCGCTATGGTACGACGGAGCTCGTCGGCGTTCATATACGGTATGACAGGGTCAGCAGCAATGTTGGCTTTAGATGAAAATTCAGAGTCATACATGTCATAACTTTTTGCCTTCTTACCTGATGTACGTGTGGCGCGTGGCGTGGATTTCGAAGCGTGGTCAGAAGATGTGTCATCGCTGTCTATGCCGATTATGCGGTTGCGTGCTTTTACTATAGCCTGTGGTGTTATGCCGTGCTTTTCATTATAATCAAGCTGTGCCGTGCGGCGGCGATTAGTTTCGTCAATAGTCTGTTGCATTGAATCGGTAATCTTGTCGGCATACATTATCACTGTGCCGTTGAGATTACGTGCCGCACGGCCCACGGTCTGTGTCAGAGAACGATGTGAACGCAGGAATCCTTCTTTGTCAGCATCAAGAATGGCTACAAGAGATACTTCAGGAAGGTCGAGTCCTTCACGGAGCAGGTTGACACCAATCAGTACGTCATAAACACCTGCGCGCAAATCGTCAAGAATCTTTATGCGGTCAAGGGTGTCGACATCGCTATGGATATACGCGGCTTTGACATTAAGCTTAAGCAGGTAATCGTTGAGCTCTTCAGCCATACGCTTGGTCAGAGTGGTCACGAGGACACGCTCGTCGCGTTCTACCCTTAGTTGAATCTCTTCCATCAGGTCGTCAATCTGGTTGAGTGACGGACGAACTTCAATGACAGGGTCAAGCAGTCCGGTAGGTCGGATAATCTGCTCTACAATCACACCATCGGAGCGTTGGAGTTCATAATCGGCAGGTGTGGCGCTTACATATATCACCTGTGGGGTGAGTCGCTCGAATTCTTCAAATTTCAGCGGGCGATTGTCTAAAGCGGCAGGCAGGCGGAATCCGTATTCGACAAGATTCATCTTGCGTGACAGGTCGCCGCCGTACATGGCTCGTACCTGAGGCATGGTGACGTGGCTTTCGTCAATAATGGTAAGAAAGTCATCGGGGAAGTAGTCGAGCAGACAGAACGGACGCATTCCCGGCTGTCGGCCGTCGAAGTAGCGGCTGTAGTTTTCTATGCCGGAACAATGTCCCACCTCACGCATCATCTCTATATCGTAAGTGACGCGTTCCTGAAGTCGTCGAGCCTCGAGTTCGCGTGCTTCGCGGTAGAAAAAGTTGACCTGTTCGCCCAAATCAAGCTCAATCTGCGCGATTCCTGAAGCCATACGTTGGGGCGAGGTGACGAATATGTTGGCAGGAAATATCTTGAATGCGTCGTGCTGACCGAGCGTGACGTAATCGGTGGGATAG
>CAMWPX010000068.1 GCA_947176205.1 uncultured Porphyromonadaceae bacterium | reverse complement strand
CTATATTACTGTTAAACCAAAAAAATTAACTATTTTGCGCTGTCAAATTACAATCTTCTTACCTAAAAGAAACTAATTAATAAAGTTTTTCATCTTCTAATAAATTGAAAAAATGAAGGTTTACCAAACAAATGAAATCAAAAACATAGCCTTGCTCGGTAGCAAAGGCTCGGGTAAAACCACACTTGCTGAAGCTATGCTTTACGAGTGTGGAGTTATAAAACGTCGCGGTTCCGTGTTGGGAAAAAATACAGTTTGTGATTATTTCCCTGTTGAGAAAGAATACGGTTATTCTGTATTTTCAACAGTTTTCTATGCTGAATTCTTAAATAAGAAACTTAATGTGATTGATTGTCCCGGAGCAGACGATTTCGTGGGCAGTGCTATTACGGCTCTTAATGTTACCGATACGGGTGTAATAGTTATTAACTCTCAATATGGAGTGGAAGTAGGGACACAGAATATTTTCCGTCAGACAGCATCGTTGAAAAAACCTGTAATTTTTGCTCTCAATCAGCTTGATGGTGAAAAAGCCGATTTCGAAAATGTAGTTGAGCAGATGCGTGAAGTGTTTGGTAATAAAATAGTGCTCGTACAATATCCTTTGGCTACAGGTCCGTCGTTCAATTCGATGATTGACGTTCTTCTTATGAAGAAATATTCTTGGGGTCCCGAAGGGGGTGTGCCTACAATTGAGGATATACCGGAGGAAGAGCTCGAACGTGCTAATGAATTGCATGCCAAGCTTGTGGAAGCTGCCGCTGAAAACGATGAGACTTTGATGGAAAAATTCTTTGACCAAGGTCATCTTAATGAAGATGAAATGCGTGAAGGAATCCGTAAAGGACTTGTTGACCGTTCATTATTCCCGGTATTCTGCGTATGTGCAGAAAAAGATATGGGTGTTCGTCGTATGATGGAATTCCTTGGTAATGTCGTACCTTTTGTAGAAGATATGCCGGCTCCTGTCAACACTGCAGGTGACGAGGTAGTGCCTGATAGCAATGGCCCGCTCAGTTTGTTCGTGTTCAAGACAACGGTTGAGCCCCATATCGGTGAAGTCAGCTATTTCAAAGTTATGTCAGGTACGCTTACTACCGGAGTGGATCTCGACAATGTCAGTCGTGATAGCAAAGAACGTATAGCACAAGTATATTGTGTGTGTGGTCAGATAAAGACACCCGTCGATAAGCTTTGTGCCGGTGATTTAGGCGCGACTGTTAAGATGAAAGATGTACGCACAGGTAATACTCTTGATGAAAAAGGCTGTGATTACGCTTTTGATTTCATCAAGTATCCTGCACCGAAATATCAGCGTGCCATTCGTCCGGTTACCGAAAGTGATGCTGAGAAACTGTCTGTGATATTGACCCGAATGCATGAGGAAGACCCCACTTGGGAAGTTGAGCAGAGCAAGGAACTCAAGCAGACCATTCTTTCTGGTCAGGGTGAATTCCACCTTCGTACCCTTAAATGGCGAGTTGAAAACAATGATAAGCTCCCTATAGTATTTGAGGAACCTAAGATTCCTTATCGTGAGACTATCACAAAGGCTTCCCGTGCCGATTACCGTCATAAAAAACAGTCGGGTGGTGCAGGTCAGTTCGGTGAGGTTCATATTATTATCGAACCCTATACAGAAGGAATGCCGGCTCCCGACACCTATCGTTTCGGCAATCAGGAATTCAAGATGAATGTGCGTGACACTCAGGAAATCCCATTGCAGTGGGGTGGCAAGCTTGTGGTATGTAACTGTATCGTAGGTGGTGCTATTGATGCACGCTTTATTCCTGCTATAGTTAAAGGTCTGATGGACCGTATGGAGCAAGGTCCGCTCACCGGCTCATATGCACGTGACGTAAGAGTATGCATATATGATGGTAAGATGCATCCGGTAGATTCTAATGAAATCTCGTTCCGTCTTGCCGGTCGAAATGCGTTCAGTGAAGCGTTCCGTAACGCCAATCCCAAGGTGCTTGAGCCTGTTTATGATGTAGAAGTAATGGTGCCTGCTGACGTTATGGGTGATGTCATGAGTGATCTTCAGGGTCGCCGTGCTATCATTATGGGTATGTCAAGTGAAAACGGATTTGAAAAAATTTCTGCAAAAGTACCTTTGAAAGAAATGTCAAGCTATTCTACAGCTTTGAGTTCCATCACAGGTGGACGTTCATCGTTTACCATGAAGTTTGCTTCATATGAACTTGTGCCTGCTGATGTTCAGGAAAAATTGCTTAAAGAATACGCCGATAGTCATTCCGACGAATAATTCGTTTGAATGATAAGCATATTTCGAGGTGGAGTATAACTGATACTTCACCTCGTTTTTTATTAGTATCCTAATAATGGTAATATTACGGGAGCAAGCAAGGCTGTGAATAATCCGTTGAGCGTAAGACCCAGAGATGAAAAAGCACCGTAGCGTTCACCTCCTCGTTCTATCGCCGCTGCCGTACCTACGGCATGTGAAGCCGTGCCTATACTAAGTCCGCCAGCCATTGATGACTTGATACGGCTGAGGCGTACCATACTGAAACCTGCCATGCCACCGAATATTCCTACGCACACTACCACCGCAGCGGTAAGTGACGGATTGCCGCCAAGTGCTGATGATATTTCCATAGCGATAGGAGTTGTTACAGCTTTGGGAGCCAGCGATATTATCACCTCTTTTGTTGCTCCGAAAAGTTCTGCGATTGCAACTACGCTTACGAGTCCGGCTATACATCCTGCAAGTTCGGCCATCAATAGCGGTATTAACTGCTTCCTTATTGAAGAAAGTTGTCCGTAAAGCGGCACACCCAGAGCCACAACTGCCGGTTTTAACCAGAACTCTATGAATTTACCGCTTTCGTAATATGTTTCATATTCGATGTCAGCGGAGTATAGGAATGCCACCAATAATATAACGGAAATCAGTATGGGATTCATTAATGAGAGTCCGAACTGACGGCGTAATTGACATGCTGATAGATATATTACAAAAGTCAGTGCTATCAGAAAATATGGATTGCGAAGAAACTCAATCATTGCGGTGGAAATGTTTGGTGATATGTCGTGACCATTGATGCGTCCATCCGGTTACGGCTATTATGATAAACGTACTTAATACCGTTGCTATGATTATAGGAAGCCATTGGGTGGAAATTAGTCCCATACAGCGTATTACACCTACGCCTGCCGGGACGAAAAAGAATCCCAGATTACGCGTGAGAAAATTAGCGAAAGTTTCTACTTGTGACAATTTGACTATACCGCATTCGAGCGATGCGGCAAGTAATACCATACCGATGATGCTGCTTGGTATCGGTATACCTGTCAGCCAAACTACAAGTTCTCCTATGGCAAGAAAACAAAAAAGAACCGCACACTGCAAAATCAGATTCATGACCGCAAAGGTAATGATTTACGCGAATTCGGCAATCATCTGCCATGGCGATATTTTACTCGTATTTTCTTATCTTTGTGGTAATTTTCAAACTCAAGGAGGGTAGGGCGTTGATATATGAAAAGCTTGACAGATATGAGTAAAGAGGAGTTATGGGAATTGTTTCCGATAATTCTTACTGAACACAATCATTGCTGGAGTGCATGGGCATACGATGAAATGAATTTGCTAAGTCGGCTATTGACACCGATTGATTGTGAGTTGTACCATATAGGGAGTACTGCGATAGATGGGATATGGGCAAAACCTATTGTCGATATAATAATTGCTGTAAAGAGCTGTTCGTTATTTGCGGCTGTACGGACGTCGTTGAGCAGTGCCGGCTATATATGCATGTCGGAAACTTCTGACAGGATGAGTTTTAATAAAGGTTATACCTTGGGAGGATTTGCCGAAAAGGTATATCATATTCATGTGCGAATCAGTAGTGATATAGATGAAGTATATTTCAGAGATTATCTCAATCTTCATCATGATATAGCAAAAAAGTATGAGGCTTTGAAACTGTCATTATGGAAAAAATTTGAGCATAATCGCGATGGCTACACTGAAGCAAAAACAGAATTTGTGACTCGTTATACGAAATTGGCTAAAGAAATATTTTGTTAGACTAATAATAAAACCCTAAAATTTAGCGTTTTTATCCCGATGAGTTTATGAGTGGATTTTATAATTAAGTGATTCCGGCACACATATACATTGATTAAAGGTTATCCAAGATAGTGTTCTTTATGAAAATTTTTGCAGGCTTTCATTTGTGTTTTGAGCTTTTAACAATCATATGTTTGTGTAATTCGCTATTAATTCGTAACTTTGCATACTAAACTTATATAATAACACCAACCCAAACAGTCGCTATTCTTACCGATACGTTGACCGATGATTTTCTCACTCATTTTGCCAACGACAAAAAATAAACCATTATGAGTATCCAGAATAAGATGAACCACATACGGCTACTGATTGCAGCATACATTCTTGTTATGCTTGCATTCCCGATATCCGCGCAGGAATCCGTACAGGAAAAGGAGGACAGCGTGTTTACGTTCCGTTTCTTTTCCGGAAAGGATATGTTCTGGGTTCCTGTCAGGAATAATGGCAAAGAACTTGAACGTCTGTTGGATAGCGTTGACCGATACAAGGACAAGATAACCGGACGTGAAATAGTGGTTCGCGTGGACGGTTCTTTTATCTCCAGAGGTCGTAGGGCTGATAATCGTCTTATGGCTAAGATTCGCTCCAACCGTGTAAAATCGGAGCTTATTACCCGCAAAGGTCTGACTGAGGACTGTTTCATTACCCGCAACCGAGCTGGAAAGAACAACTCTGTTACGGTGCGTTTTGTTCCTGTTGATTCGCAAGAAACAGACAGCGATGTTCAGCCGGACACTATTGTCTCAGTAGCAGACTCAGGAAAGGTTGCGATTGTTTGCCCTGAAGATTCTATCTCAATTAATAACATTACCGGGGAGTTTCCGGATACATCTGTATCGGAGGTTGAGAGCACGATGACCGTGTCTTCTAAACAATCGGAAGGCTATGACATGTTCGGTAATCAGTCTGTTGTGAGACCCGACAGCCGTTTTGCGTTGAAGACTAACCTACTTGACTATGCGGTTTTGATGCCTAACCTCGAGCTCGAATGGGCGTTTGCCAATCGATGGTCGGCGGCTCTTGAAGTTCAGGGAGCTTGGTATGCCAAGGAATCGCCTCACAAGGTGTATCGTTTGGCTACAGTTATGCCAGAAGTGCGCTATTGGGTTATAGACCGTTCTCTGTGGCACGGCATGTATGTCGGTGTATTTGGTGGCGCAGGTCTGTATGACCTCTCCAATGGTGGCAAAGGTCACGAAGGTGAGGGCGCCATGGTTGGTCTGTCAATAGGATATATGTGGCCTATAGGCAAGCATTTGTCGCTCGATGCCGGTATTGGAGCAGGTTATCTGAGAATTCGCGATAAGGAATATCTTCCGGCTGGCGGTCACTTTCTCTATCAGCTTACCAAGGACATAAATTATTTCGGACCCCTCAGACTCAAATTGTCATTGGTGTGGAGGATTCCAAAGTACTAAAATCTAACAGTAAAATGAAGATTATCAATAAATATAACATAATAGCTGTCGCACTTTCAGTAATCTTGCTACTGCCGGCGTGTCAACGTACCGAATTGTGCTATGACCATTATCCTACTCTGACATTCGGATTGGAGTGGGAGTACGAATGGGAGCGTGATTATGGTATGAATCATGCGGCCAACTGGGATGTTGCGCTACATGGTTTTAACTATGATGATGTCCGTCCTAATCGTCCTGAATGGGTCAGCATGATAATAAACAAACCTGACGGAACGTCAAGCGAAAAATATCTCGATTCTGAAGGTGGAAAAGTCAGTGTCGATATTGGTGAAGGTCAGTCATATCTGCTGTATAATGGTGATACCGAATACATTATGCTTCATGATATAGCATCTTTGACTGATGCCCGCGCCACAGCTTCATCGCGCACACGCGCCGGCATGGCATATATTAATGAGCATCATCCTGACGCACGTTCCACGAATCCACCTGATGTACTGTATGCGGCCTATGTTGACAATACACCTGCATTTGCTGTCCACGACCATCGTTCGCTTGATGTAAAGATGCAGCCACTTGTATATACCTATATAGTGCGATATGAGTTTGAATATGGTGTGGAGCATGTGTCTCTTGCTCGTGGCGCTTTGGCTGGTATGGCTGAATCGGTATATATGCGTGATGGCAAGACATCTGATGAAACTGCTATCATACTCTATGATTGCGATATTAAAGATTATGGTTGTGAAGCGCATGTACGCACATTTGGTATTCCAGGTTTCCCTGATGAATATTATGGTCGCGCCGAATCCGAATCATCAGATCGACCATTCTCGCTCAATCTGGAGGTTCTTCTTAAAAACGGCAAGATAATTGAATTTAATCATGACATTGCTGACCAGTTGAAAAAGCAACCACGTGGTGGAGTGATAATCGTGTCTGGTCTGCATATTGAAGATCAGATTGGTGAATCTGAATCAGGGTTTCAAGTTGATGTTACCGACTGGCCCGAACATGATGTTATCGAGCTTCCCATTGAAGTGCAACCTTAAGAAATTTAACTTTAACGAATATATATAATAACTTAAAAATAATCTGAAAATGAAAAAACAATTCTATTTCCTCGCATTAGGTGCTGCTGTACTTTCAGCATGTACTTCAGAAGAAATAATCGATTTAAGTACTACTCAGAGTAACGCTATCGGCTTCGAAAATGCTGTGTTGAAACAGAGCCGTGCAGATGCTCAGAAGGGTGACCTTACTGTTGATAATCTTGATAAGTTCATTGTGTACGGTTTCTACACAAAAGAGAATCAGACAGCTAATCCTATTCAGGTATTTGGTGGTGACGCGGTTACAAAACAAGGTTCAGCATGGACTTACAGCGGTACTCGTTTCTGGGTACCGGATGCTACCTACAGCTTTTTCGCTTATAGCTGTGCCGACGTTGCCCTTGACAATAATTTCGGTACCGTAGGTCTTGACCTTAATGCTACCGGTGCCGAGCGTCAGCTTTCTATTGCCAATTTCCGTTGCGACGCATTTCATAATCATGACCTTATATATGCCCAGCAAAAAGAGATAAAGGCTAAACCTAAAACAGATGATAATGATACTCCGAACGCAAACGTATCGTTTACATTTGAGCATATTCTTACAAAAATCGATGCCGTTTTCACAAGCGAGTTTTCCTCTGATTATGATGTAGTGATTAAGGATGTGAGAATTGTCAATTTCCGTAATATCGGTACCTTCACCAAGACAAAAGGCTGGGGCACCACTCCGACCAGAAATTTTGATAAAGAGGCCAATATAAGCATGCGTCTGGAATTCCCGACTGCTGATGGTGTCGGTATTTCCAATTCCGCTCAGAAGAATACTGAAAAACCGAAGACGGGATATTACTATGTTCTGCCTTTCACGTACACTGAACCGAACGTACAGCTTAACTTCACTATTGAATTATATAAGGGTACAGAACACACTACCGACAATCTCGTTTTGTCACGTAACATGGAAGGTCACTGGGCACCCAACTGGCAACAGGGTTACTATTATACATACAACATTACTCTGACCGGTACGGTGGCAAATCTCCAGCCCATCGTCTTTGAAGTGGCTCAGGACATGAATGACTGGACTACAAGTACCAGCACCGCTACTGACATCACATTCTCTGCTAACTAATTTTCTTCTGAATATTTTCGATTATAATTTAAGTATAGACGGATACGCCGGAGTCGTCCGAATCACGTGAAAACGTGGGAGGACGACTTGGCACCGCCGAACCCCAACGGTGTATTCCCGACATATTTTATATAGACCTTTATCTTGCTGATATTATTTGGTCTTCCCTCCGGTGGAATTCCATAAGTAAAAAACACTAAATAGACCAATAGAACATTCCTTCAGATAATGTATCCTAAACTGAAATATTTATATTCTCTGTCTGCTGTCATTGCTTGCCTATTGTCGGCGTGCGATTCGGATATGCCAGGTACTTCGGATATGGACAAGAATACCGAAGTGTCTTTTGCCACTTCCGGATTATCACGTGCGTCCGAAACACCTCCATTCGATAGATTCGCTGTCTACGGCGATATGAAATTTCCGGTGGATGACAATACAGCTCCTTTGGTAATATTTGACAATAAAGAGGTTGAATACAGAAATGGTAGCTGGACATATACGGGGGTTCAGTATTGGTACCTGAAACATGAACATTCTTTTATTGCTGTATCACCGGTCTCGGTGGTTGATCCTGCTGTTAATCCGCAATACTCCAATTCCCGGCTTTCATTTACATATACTATCCCTGCAATCGATGGTATCATTGAAAATAAGGACGATGTCAGCGATATCTTTGTGGCTACACATCGAAGACTTTATGTTTCCGGCAACGACCCTGTCACACTCAAATTCCGTCACATAATGTCTCTTGTGAATATCGCTTTGGCTCTTGATGACGATCTCATGAAGAATGATGAATTCGTTCTTATCAATAAATTGGAATTGTCCGGAATCAAGACAAAGGCCGAATTTAATATTCTGCCATCAGCCATATTATCCAATAATCGAACTGATGATAATGTGGTTGAGGTTTCGGAACAGGAAGGCGATGCAAAACTCACTATAAATTTTGACACTCCTCTAAAGATTATTAACAAGGGAAAACCTGTCAGTATATTTGCCAACGATGATGCGCTGATTATGCTACCTCAGGTTTTTGCTGCCGACTCCAAGGCCAAAATAGTTTTCACCTACACAGTCAACGGCGACACCGAAGCACCGAAAGCGATATCTCTTTCGTTCAGGGATATGAAATGGGAATTAGGGAAAAGCTATACCTATCAAGGCTCCTTTGAAATCGATAAAGCTCAGGTTCAGTTGCAGAAAATGGGCATAGCCGATTGGACAACGGAGCAATTGGATTCTGAAGCAGTTTCGGATTAATACGAAATTTCATAAACAATAATACGGAAATAGAACATACGATGAAAAAAATATATATCCTCGCAGCTGCTGCACTTACTATGGCTTCATGCGACAATAGCAACGACAATACGGACAATTCACCCCAGCCGGCTAAAATATATGCCACGATTGGTGAAAGTCCTCTCTCGCGTGCCAGTGAGTCCAAATGGGCTCCCAACGATAAAATAGGTATATCGTCATCGGTAGGAGCCGTCGGAGGTCCTTATGTCAATGTGGAATATACCACCGCTGCCGGCGATGGAAATTTTACAGGTACAGACTTGTTTTTCTACAAGCCTATGACTCTCATAGCCTATTATCCCTTTGATGGCGTCGAAGGTTCCGTTCCGGGTGTTGACGGCCTTATCTCAGCTAATACGGGACCTGATAATCAGACCTCCGATCTTCAGCCCGGCTATGATTTCCTTTGGGACAGTCAGTCTGGATTCACCGCCTCCGACCCTAAGGTTAACTTCACATTCTCCCATAAGATGAGCAAGATAACATTCACTTTCATCAGCAGCGAATCTGCTTACAACAACGGTGTGGAGATTAGCAAAGGTGTCGACGTTTCGACAATGGTTGCTTACGACCTTGAGGAATTGGTGGTGGATGGAACATTCAATACAGCTACGGGCGTGTGCTCCGTTGATGATGATACCCCCAAAGATAATAGAGGTCTCAAGATAGAGTTCCCCAAAAACACTGTCGTTGACAAAGAGCCTATGCCCTCGCTCATTGTATTTCCTCAGACTTTGAAGGGAGGAAGCGTCACGCTGCGTATTTATACAGATGAATTGGACCCTGGTGCCCCTTTACAGGAATACAAATGTTCGCTTGCGTTCAGCAGCGGCGAAATTAAATCCGGATGTCATTACACTTACTCAATCCAGGTCACCAAACATGGACTTATGGTCGGACAGGTGTCCATCAAGGGATGGGAAGAAGAACCTGACAGATTCATGACGGCCACCATCGACGGTGACCCAAATTTCAAGGAATAAACAATGACTGAATGATGAAAATTAATAATAAACATATACTTCGGTCTGCTGTGGCAATCCTCCTTTGTGTTGGCCTCGCATCCTGTTCGCAGGATGAGTTTGACCTCGGAAGGGGGCAAACGCTTCCGGATGGGAAATATCCCCTGAAGCTCACAGCCTCGGTGGAGGGACTCGCTTCGCGCTCTGCCAGTAAGGACGCATGGAATGACGACGATGCAATAAGTGTGAAAATATATCCGTCTAATGGGGTTGAATTCCCTGTAACCGGAAAATACTTTCTCAACACCGATGGCTCGGTAAAGCGAACCCAGAATCCCTTGTCGTGGCCTCATATTGAAGGTACAGTTAAAGCGTGGTATCCTTATCTGAAGGAAAATGAGATAATGAGTGTATCTATTGCCAACCAGTCGGATGGCATAGTTGACTATGATTTTCTTATCGCCGAGTCTAAGGATAGGAAATATACCGAGACTATCGATTTGGTTTTCAAACATCAGATGACTAAGGTGTCGACAACACTTGTGCGTGGCGACGGCATTTCCGAGGAGGAGTTTGCAACTGCCAAGGTGTATTATAGTGGTTATACAGGCGTCAATTTCTCTGAAACAGATTTTAATAGCGATGGTTTCGATATCGGCCTGATAACTCCCGACTCTGTCAACACTGTCCTTCTCGTACCACGCGAGATGACCGGTCAACCGCTCATCATAGTGAAGCTCACGGTCAATGTCAATGGCAACCTGATTGACAAAACGCTGACCTATACTCCCGCCGGCAGCGCCGACGACCTCATTGCGGGCCACCACAACCACTACACCGTCACGATTCAGAAAGACCAGCTTCTGGTCAATCCCCCTGTCACCGCTTCATGGATTGATGATAAAGAGCCGGGTGCTTCACAACCTTGGATATTCAAAGTTACCTTCGATAAAATCTTGAATATTCCTGAAAGCCGCCGAAAAGATCTCGAATTTTCTGATAATGTCGTCAATTTTGAGGACTTTAAGCAAAATAGGGTTGATACCCTTTATGTGGCCGGAAATGATTTCTCCATTTCCTG
>CAMWPX010000067.1 GCA_947176205.1 uncultured Porphyromonadaceae bacterium | reverse complement strand
AACCCGCACAGCCGCTATGGCCAAAGGATTTTAAGTCCTTCGTGTCTCCCATTCCACCATTCGAGCACCATGTCAATATCAAGTAGACTATGGATTATTGACGTGGCAAAGTTACTACATAGTTTGTTATTGTGCAAGTGTAAACGTCAGTTTTTAATCACTGCGTATGGAAATGAACCACCAATAGTGACACTATAACGACGTAATCCGTAATGTTTGGAATGTGCTTCACCTGATACCGGCGCTCCGGCTCCATAAAGGTTATAACGGCTTCCACACTTGGGACAGACGGCTATGCCTGCCTGCTGAGACTCCGTATCGGGATATATGCGTACAGTGGGTTTGGCTTCAACAGGACAAGACAAATCATAAGCCAATGGCTCTCCTATCGGGTCACATACCAACAATACGCCACCATATCCGGTACGGTCAAGACCTTTGTATGGATAATCCAACGGAATATGTTCGGTATCGGTCAGAATAAATTCACGATAATCACCCGCTCCGGTCACGCCATAGATATTCCAGTCGCCCACGGTGTTAAAAGTTATGCTTACAGCAGCGGGAGGAATACGGTCATCGTCAATGGTGTCACAACCGCCGAGGGTTACGACAGCACAAAGAAGAGCTCCGATGAATACGAGCGATGATAATCTCATGTTATGAATCTGCGCTGAATCAAGCAAAGAAATTACCCATAGTCTCACCGAATTTATCGGCTGCATCCTGAAGCTTGTTACCGATAAACGGCTTTAACATCATAGGTATGTCAACGTCAAACTCGGTGGAAACCTTCGATGATTCTGGGTCAAGCTCAACGATATGAAAATCAATACCGAACGGTACGGGAGAATTCTGTGCCTCAAATTTCACCAACTGGTGCGGGACACGCTCCGTAACCTTAAGAGTTATGGCTCCTACAGCAGGAGCATCAAACGTAATGGTATCAGGGGTAAAACGCACATTCTGCAACTTTTCACGAGCCTCGGCGGGGAGCTGTGCGAGACGCTGCTCCAATACGGTAAGGTCAGAAAATTTGTCGAAGATTACCGATGCCGGCTGCTTAATGGTGGTAGGCTTTCCGGTGTATTTTGACATAACTGTGATTCAAGGAGTATTAAATGTTAGCAATGCCTGTCCAGTTAGCTGGGTCGCGACGCCATTCGCGCAAGGTATCTATATCGGCTTCAAGAATGTAATTGGATTCGAGAGCCGCTTCAAGCATGGCGTTATAATTGGATAGAGCCACAACCTCCACGTTGTTGTCCTTAAAGCGCTTGATGGCTATGGGGAAATCATAGGTGAATATGGCAGCCATGCCGGCAACATCACATCCGGCTCCGCGAATAGCCTCAACAGCTTTTAGCGAGCTTCCACCGGTAGATATAAGGTCTTCAATCACCACAACTTTCTGACCGGGCTTAAGATTACCTTCGATAAGATTTTCCAAGCCATGATCCTTGGGTGTGGAACGTACATAAACGTAAGGAAGGCCCAGTGTATCAGCTACGAGAGCTCCCATAGCGATAGCACCTGTGGCAACGCCGGCTATGGCATCGGGAGTACCGAATTTTTCAAGAATAATACGGCTCATTTCCACCTTTATGAAAGTGCGTATATCAGGGTATGAAAGAGTCTTGCGATTGTCAGTGTAAATGGGAGAGTTCCAACCGGAAGCCCAAGTGAAGGGATGGTCTGGCTGAAGTTTGATAGCACTGATTTTTAGAAGTTTTTCAGCTAACAAGCGGTCTAACTGTTTCATAAAGATAGAAATTATGATAAGGTTAAAAAAATTGTAAGTCACAAAGGTAATATTCTGTATTGAGCGAAGCAAATCTTTTTCAAAAAACATAGCTGTATTTTTTTCATCAAACATTGCCTAAAAGAACAAATAGTGAGGGTAAAATCCGATATTTATTAGTATTTTTGTAAACTTAATAAAACCAATCCAATACCGTAATCATATTATCAGACATGAAATTAAAGCGAATAGCATTGGCTACATTACTGAGCTTCGCAGCTACGGCTACAGTAATAGCCGCTGAACCGGAGGACTTTACCCGGTATGTCAATCCGTTTATCGGCACTACGAATTTCGGCACCACTAATCCGGGTGCGGTACTGCCCAACGGCATGATGTCAGTAGTACCGTTTAATGTAATGGGCTCAGCCGACAATGTATATGACAAGGACGCCCGCTGGTGGTCAACACCATACGAGTTTCACAACAAGTTTTTCACCGGCTACGCCCATGTAAGCCTCAGCGGTGTGGGATGCCCGGAACTCGGGTCGCTCCTGACTATGGCTACTACCGGGGACCTCGAACCGGATTATAAAAAATACGGCTCGGCATATTCCGATGAGAAAGCGTCGCCCGGCTATTACTCCAACCGCCTCGACAAATACGATATACTCACTGAGGTAACAGCCACAAAACGCTCGTCAATAGAACGATTCACTTTTCCGGGCGGAAAAGGAAATATCCTAATAAATCTCGGTGAGGGACTTACCAACGAGTCTGGCGCAACTGTGCGCCGTGTAAACGACACCGAAATAGAAGGAAGCAAACTGATGGGTACGTTCTGCTACAATCCTCAGAAAGTATTCCCTATCTATTTCGTAATGAAAGTGAGCAAAAAGCCGTCGGCAAGCGGCTATTGGAAGATGCAACCCGAAATGACCGGAGTGGAGGCTGAATGGACTCCCGATGCAGGCACATATAAACTCTATACTCAATATGGCAGAGAATTGTCAGGCGATGATATCGGATACTGGTGGACCTACGACAATCTTACTGCCGGCGAACAGGTGGAGGTAAGAATGGGCGTATCATTCGTATCGATAGCCAATGCCCGCGAAAATATGGAAAAGGAACAGCACGGACGTACGTTTGACGAACTTGTAGCCGATGCCAAAGCTACATGGAACGCTGACCTTAACCGCATACGTGTGAAAGGTGGCAGCGACCGCGACAAAGAGGTGTTCTACACGGCTCTGTACCATGCTCTTCTCCATCCTAATGTGCTTAACGATGTGAACGGTCAGTATCCGCTTATGGAATCATTCGGCGACGGGGTGGTGACGGACGGCAATAACCGTTACACCGTGTTCTCACTATGGGACACATACCGTAACGTGCATCAACTCATGACACTTGCTTACCCGGAACGTCAGACCGACATGGTGCGCTCGATGATAGATATGTCGAAAGAGTGGGGCTGGCTACCGAAATGGGAACTGTACGGTCGCGAGACCTTCACTATGGAAGGTGACCCGGCAATTCCGGTAATCGTGGATACATGGCTCAAAGGATTACGCGACTATGACATCGATTCGGCTTACGAAGCCATGAAGAAATCTGCCACAACAGCCGGTGCATTTAATCCGATGCGCCCCGACATCGACCCCTATCTTGAAAAAGGTTATGTGCCTCTGGGAACTCATCAGGGCGACAATTCAGGCGATAATTCGGTGTCACACGCGCTGGAATATTATGTAGCCGATGCGGCTCTCGCCGAACTCGCCGAACAGCGCGGCGACAAGGAGTTTGCCGCACAGTTACGCAAACGCGCACAAGGCTACAAGAACTATTATTCAAAAGAAAGCGGTACACTGCGTCCGCTCAACGCCGACGGTACTTTCCTGACCCCGTTCAATCCGCGCCAAGGAGAGAATTTCGAACCGGTGCCCGGATTTCACGAAGGAAGCGCATGGAACTATACATTCTTCGTACCCCATGATGTAGAGGGTCTCGCTAAACTTATGGGAGGAAAACGTAAGTTCGTAGACAAACTTCAGATGGTAATGGATGAAGGGCTTTATGACCCAGCCAACGAACCGGATATCGCCTATCCGTATCTGTTCAGCCGATTCAAAGGTGAAGAATGGCGCACACAGAAAGAAGTGAACCGATTGCTCGACAAGCATTTCACCACCGCTGCCGACGGTATTCCGGGAAATGACGACACCGGTACGATGTCAGCATGGGCTGTATTCTCGATGATGGGCTTCTATCCCGATTGCCCCGGTCAACCTTATTATACACTGACCTCACCAAGATTTGACTCTGTAGAGATAGATACCGCCGACGGTACGCTCACCATAGATGTGGAACGTGAATCGCCTGAAGCCATATACATCGACTCCATGACTCTCAATGACAAGCCTCTGAAAGATTACCGCATATCACATGAGAAACTGCTCAAGGGCGGCAAACTGAAAATGCATCTTTCTGATACTCACAAATAAAATTCTAACCATAAAACTATTATATTAACAATGCGACTTATTAACATTCTCTGCCTGACTCCACTACTGGCTGCTTCATGCTCGCAGACGCCTGCGGACGAACCGGTGAATTATGTGGATTATGTAGACACTTCGATAGGTACCGGAGGTCACGGACATACATTTATGGGAGCAAGCGTACCCTTCGGCATGGTACAGCTCGGTCCTACTTCCATACCTGAAACATGGGACTGGTGCTCGGGTTATCATGACAGTGACTCGACTATAATCGGATTCTCTCATACTCACCTCGAAGGCACCGGTATAGGCGACCTTTTTGACGTAACCGTCATGCCTGTAGTAGGTGAGGTAACATACGCCAGAGGTACTGAGGAAAATCCTGAGTCGGGTCTATGGTCATATGGCGAACGCTCCGCTCAAGTATCGCGCCCGGGCTACTACTCAATACCACTCACCCGATACGGTATCAATGCTGAACTTACGGCGACAAACCGTGTGGGTATGCACCGCTATACTTTCCCCAAAGCTGATGATGCGGCTGTGGTGTTCGACCTCGAGAATGGCGGCTGTTGGGACGACCCGACTGAAACCCACATGGAAGCTGAAGGAAATAACCGTATTACAGGTTATCGATATTCCACCGGTTGGGCTAAGAATCAAAAAGTTTACTTCGTAGCCGAGTTCTCAAAACCGTTCACATCTTTTGATCTTAAAGATGAAAAAGAACGCTTCGGGCGTGTAAATTTCGCTACTGATTCAGCAGAACAGATACTGATGAAAGTGGCAATCTCTCCAGTATCGGTGGAAGGAGCAAAGGCTAACCTCGAACAGGAATTGCCCGGCTGGGATTTTGACGCCACAGCCCAACAGGCTTCCGACCAGTGGAATAACGAACTCGGCAAAGTAAAAGTATCGACCACTGATGCCGATGCAATTCGTAAATTCTATACCGCCTTGTATCACACTATGATTGTCCCCGCCACATTCAGCGATATTACAGGAGAATACCGCGGAGCTGACGGTGAAGTATACAAATCTGACGCTACTCAATATACAATATTCTCACTATGGGACACTTACCGTGCTCAGATGCCGCTGATGTCAATACTTCATCCGGAACGTAACGCCGATATGATAAATACGATGATTGATATTTATAAAAAGCAGGGCAGGCTCCCGGTATGGCATCTGTGGGGTAACGAGACGGACTGCATGGTAGGTAATCCGGGTATCATACCTGTGGCTGACGCTATAGTCAAAAATATCGCAGGTGTAGACCGCGACGAAGCCTATAAAGCCATTCTCGCTACAGCTGCCGACACCGCACGCGGCGGTGGCTTGCGTCAACAGTATGGCTTCATCCCCGCTGACCTGTTTAATGAAGCTATAGCTTACGATATGGAGTATGCGGTAGCCGATGGCGCCATTGCCAACGCTGCTGCCGCAGTCAATGACTCTACCACACAAAAAACGTTTACCGAACGCAGCCGTTCATATCGCAACTATCTGGATAAAACGACCGGATTCGTACGCGGCAAGATGGCTGACGGCTCATGGCGCACTCCGTTTGACCCGAATTCGACATCACACCGCGCCGACGATTACTGTGAGGGTAACGCTTGGCAATATACATGGCTCGCACCTCAGGATGTAGAGGGACTGATAGAATTTTTCGGCTCGAAAGAGGCTGCCGTAGCTAATCTGGACTCGCTGTTCATGACCAGCTCCGAGCTTACCGGCGATGACAAATCACCGGACATTACGGGACTTATCGGTCAATATGCCCACGGCAACGAACCGAGCCACAGCACAATTTATCTGTATGCAATGCTCGGTGCTCCTGATAAAGCTGCCGAACGTGTGCGTCAGGTACTGGATGAATTTTATACCGTGGAACCGGACGGTCTTGCAGGTAATGAGGATGCAGGTCAGATGTCGGCATGGTACATCATGTCAGCATTGGGATTCTATCAGGCTGAACCCGCTTCAGGACGCTACTGGTTCGGCTCACCGATATTCGATAAAGCTGAAATAGCTGTACCGGGAGGAGTGTTCACTGTAAAAACCGTAAATAATTCTGCCGATAACAAATATATCAAGTCGATAAAACTTAACGGTAAAGATTACGACAAACCCTACATCACCCACGAAGATATCATGAATGGCGGTGAACTGGTATTTGAAATGACATCCAAATAAAGCCCGGATTTCCCCCCCACTATAACGCAAGGACTGCCATGAGGCAGTCCTTGCGTTATTTATGCAACCTGCTCATCGAACAAGAGCTTCCGCAGGATTAACAATATAAAGACGGGATGTGGAGCGCGTGACAGCTGTATAGAGCCACCGGTAAAAATCCATAGTGCGGTAGGCTTCGTCAGGTATGTATCCCATATCGACAAACACCCGGCTCCACTGTCCGCCCTGAGCTTTATGACAGGTTACGGCATAGGCGTATTTTACCTGCAAAGCATTGACATAAGGGTCACTACGCAAAAGTCGCATACGTGTACGCACAGGTGTGGCGGGAGTAAACAAATCAGGGTCAGCAAGTGCAGCATCGTATAATCCGCATATTCTGTCGCGCGGCAACGCAGCTGATTCGGATATGAGTGTGTCAAGCATTATCTTGCACTCAAGCGATATATCCCTGTCAGGCAAACGTAACCGGACATCTGCAAAACGGAAACCATACTTTTCCTCCATGCCATAGATATATTCCACTTCAGCCATATCGCCGTTAGCTACAAAATCAAGTCCCTTGACTCTGGCACTCCACAAATAGTTATTTTTGGCTACCATCAGCCGCTCGCCGCGACACAGTTCTTCTTCCCTACCAAGAATGCGTGCTCGGATAGCAAGATTGAAGCCTACGGCGCGCTTGTTGGAACGTGTGACAAGAAGTGTGTCGGACTCTCCGCTTTCGGCATAAGCTGTAGATATCTTATCTTCAAGGTCTTCTCCACTCACTGACTCCACATCCTCAAAACGTGTAACCGAAATCCGAGGCTCGGGGAGTGGCAAACGGAGCATAGCTTTACGCAGCCATGTGGCATTGTACAGCACGCCCGACATGCGCTGCTGACGCACCACCTGAGTGAGCACAGCTCGCGACACACGCAGACCATAGCTCTTAAGTACGTCAACATTCATGGCCGGACTTTCGCTACAACCCACCGGAGGAAGCTGCGCCGTGTCACCGAGCAGAATAAGCCTGCAGTTTTCTCCGGAATACACATAATGAATCAAATCCTCAAGCAACGAACCCCGGGACACAAATCCATCAGATTCCATGGCTGACCCATCACCAATCATCGAAGCCTCATCAACAATGAAAACTGTATTGACCATTGTGTTTTCCGCCACTTCTGCTACTCCTCCAAAAGCTAAACCGGACTCAGCCCCCCGATATATGCGACGATGAATCGTAGTAGCCATCTGACGGGCAAACCGACCGAAGACCTTTGCCGCCCGTCCAGTAGGAGCCATAAGCACTGTACCGACACCGGCTTCATGAAGAGCCCTTACCAAGGCACCTGTAAGAGATGTCTTCCCCGTCCCGGCATAGCCGTTAAGTAAAAACACCGGGTAACCGGGAGCAGCATCAGAACAGAATCGCGCCAATGCCGCAATAAGTTCTATCTGCTGCGAATTAGGGTCGTAAGGCAGATTAAGAAATATCCGTTCAGCAAACTCATTTATGTCCATCGGCGTTTTATTATCAGTACGGCACTCACCGTTACCTCACACAAAGATAATTATTTCATTTTACTTCACACATAACCAAAATAACAGATTATGAAACAAGGCGATTTGATTCCGGATTTTTTAGGAACTGACGAAAACGGCAAAGAACTTCACCGTTCGGATTTTACAGGTAAAAAACTGATATTATATTTCTATCCCAAGGATAATACCCCGGGATGCACGGCTGAAGCCTGCTCGCTACGTGACAACATGGATGCGCTTGACGCCGAAGGTTACACTGTAATAGGGGTCAGCTCGGATTCAGAGGCTTCACATCAGAAATTCATAACAAAGAATAACCTCCCGTTTCATCTGATAGCCGACACCGACCAGCGTCTGCAGAAACTTATGGGCGTATGGGGCGAAAAGAGTCTTGCCGGCAGAAAATACATGGGCACATTGCGTACGACATTCATAGTGAATCCTGACGGCACAATAGCCCGCATCTTTTCTCCCAAAGAAATCAAGACAAA
This sequence comes from uncultured Porphyromonadaceae bacterium, assembly GCA_947176205.1. Taxonomy (GTDB): domain Bacteria; phylum Bacteroidota; class Bacteroidia; order Bacteroidales; family Muribaculaceae; genus Paramuribaculum. The sequence goes on along the minus strand of CAMWPX010000067.1, from coordinate 2,617 downwards.
AATTCACGCCGAGCAGATACTCGGATAATCAGTTCCTTACGCCAAGGTCACAGAACGGACGCAATTTAATCATCTTATCAGAATAATTGATAAGCATGTCCTGCTTGAAGAACAAGAATGGGTTCATGGCGCATTCCTCTTCATCATTGTCGTAATAATAAACCTTACGGCGCCCTACTCTGTCGCCAATTGCAACCCAAGAGGCTTTATCCATTTTAGCCGGATATTTACCACGGAATGACTCGATGGTATCATTTTCCAATTCACTTCTGCTGTAAACTATTTCAGAAGTGGGTAGTTTCATGTTAGCCTTACGTATACCGGTATCTATAAAGAAATCGTAAGGACGGTCATGCACCATAGCTTCAAGATAGTACCGTTTGCTCAGCCATATGGCATCGATAGGGTTACGCGAATATTTAATAGGTATGCTTGACTCATAATTGCCCAAGGTATCAAGAGACAATGATATCGCTTGGTCAGCGTGACGATACTCCACATTAAATACTTCCATAAAATCCACTCCAAGAACCGATAAGTCAGTAGGCGCGGGCATAAATTCCACGTTATGTATCACATTTAACGATGATGGAATTATTTCAGCACATACATTACCTAATGAATCCTTCGTAAAATTATATCTATATGTAGGTAAATCGACCTTATAACGTGTGGTGGAAAATGAAATATCACCGTTACTATTGCGTCCGAGTGTTATGGCCGTAATCTTTTCTGCCTTATAACCGAGAGAATCAAGCTTGGCAAGGTCGCGTTCGGTTATCACTGACATATCGCTGCCGGAGTCGATTCGGAAGCGTAATCCCGGCATAATCTCCACCATAAGAGGACTACCGCTTAAAGGCATATCGCACAAACGCCCTTCTTTACGGTCCGGATATACATCAGTCTGCGATTTGGTGCATACTAAAAATACATACACACCTATCAATACTACTATAATAGATAATATTATTAATGTAATCTTTTTTATCATAGATTAAGCACAGATTAACAAGGTTTGGTTGTACAAACTTAGTACACATACATTTATATCCCAAATCGGGTACTATATTGTAACACTCATTTCACTATACTGCTACATTTCACTATTTTTACGTAAATTTGTAATCAGATTATGGCTATAATAAGAATAGAAAATATCACTGACAATAGGGTGGCGATGTTCTCCTCGCTTACCGATGCCCAACTGCGTAACAGGCTGAACCCAACGCAAGGTATCATCATAGTGGAAAGCCCTAAAGTAATTAATACTGCTCTCTCAGCCGGGGTAAAGCCGATAGCCCTAATGTGTGAGGAAAAGCATATAGACGGAGATGCCGCCGAAATAATAACCACGAATCCGGAAATGCCAGTCTACACAGCTTCGCGGGAAACACTTGCCCAAATCACAGGTTATACACTCACACGCGGCGTGCTATGCGCTATGCGTCGTCCTGAACAGCCATCATCAGCAGAGCTCTGCAATTCAGCCAGAAGGATAGCGATAATAGACTCTGTGGTAGACACCACCAATATAGGTGCCATATTCCGTTCAGCAGCAGCACTGGGTATCGATGCCGTTATGCTTACCGCGACTTCCTGTGACCCTCTTAACCGCCGAGCCATACGTGTAAGCATGGGCTCAGTATTTCTTGTGCCCTGGTGCTGGATAGACAATCCGGCATCTGTTCGGCAATACGGATTTACCACTGCGGCTATGGCTCTAAGCGACAATTCCCTGGCACTTGATGCACCTGAACTGAAATGTCATGACAAATTAGCCATAATCATGGGAACAGAAGGCGACGGACTCTCAAACAAAGTGATAGCAGATGCCGACTATGTAGTAAAGATACCCATGGCGCACGGCGTTGACTCACTCAATGTGGCTGCTGCATCCGCAGTGGCTTTCTGGGAGCTGCGTCAACGTTAAAACGTCAAAGTCACAGCCACGGAATCAACCTGCAACCCCGATATCGGAGGAGCAAGTTTAGCTAACCGAATCATTCCACCCGATACTTGGGGAAATGCCTCAAGCAATTTCCGACGCATGCGGTGACACACATGTTCCAACAATGCCGAAGGCACAGCCATCACCTCACGTATCACATCACACACTTGAGCGTAATTGACCGTAAGCGCCAAATCATCAACGGCAAAATCAACTTCTGCCGGCAACATGAGGTGAACAGTGACTTCAAAAGTATTGCCCACCGTACGCTCTTGCTCCATCACCCCGTGATATGCACGCATACGCATGGCATTCACCTCGACAGTATATCCAATCGCGGTACTGTTCATCGACATGATTTATTTACGGCTACGTGTTTTCCTCTTATCTCCGCGATTCACTTTTTTCTTGCCTTCATGAAGCGCCTGCGCTACCGATACATGTTTCGATACATTATCGTTCTGCATAGGTATTCCCTTATCATCAACGAGAACGAAGTCAAGCTGCTTTTTCTCAAGTGATGCACGAGCCACTTTCACCTTAACTTCGTCGCCAAGACGGTAACGCGTACCATGACGGCGCCCTACCAGACAATAATTGGATTCACCAAAATCATAATAATCATCGGCGAGGTCCCGCACCGGAACCAGTCCCTCACACATATTG
>CAMWPX010000066.1 GCA_947176205.1 uncultured Porphyromonadaceae bacterium | reverse complement strand
TCGGCTTGGCAGATTGTCTGATAGATCTTGTCGGTAAGCATCATGGTGATAGTGATGAAGCTCAAGCATTAGGGTTGAAAATCATATCTTATATGCGAAGCCGTGTCAATGAATTTTCTGAACGGTATGGTCATAATTTCTCTGTATTAGCTACTCCGGCTGAAGGATTATCCGGGAAATTTACAATTAAGGACCGTAAAAGCTTTGGCATTATTCCTGGCATCACGGATAAAATATATTATACCAACTCCAACCATGTTCCGGTATATTATCATTGTTCTCCTGAACATAAAGCGAAAATAGAGGCTCCCTATCATGAACTTACCGGAGGCGGTCATATATTTTATGTGGAAATAGATGGAGATGCTACCCATAATCCTCAGGCTATAGCTGACATAGTAGACTTGATGGATAAGAATAATATAGGTTACTGCTCGGTAAATCATAACAGAAACCGTTGTATGGATTGTGGCTATGAAGATGCGTCTGAATCATTAGAGATATGTCCGAAATGCGGAAGTAACCATATCGATAAATTACAGCGTATCACAGGTTATCTTGTAGGCACTACCGACCGTTGGAACAGCGCAAAACTATCGGAACTTAATGACCGAGTAGTACATAAGTAAAAAATGAAAGTTATTAAAATCATAGATGGAACTACTGTAGATGGTCCGGGTTTCCGGACCTCTATTTATTTTGCAGGATGTCATCACCATTGTCCGGGTTGTCACAATCCATCCACATGGGATATGGCTAATGGTGAGGATATGTCTATAGAAGAGTTAACGAAACGTGTAGTACTGAATAATATGCCTGTAACTTTTTCAGGCGGAGACCCTCTGTATCAATGCTCTGATTTATTGCAATTGGCAAAGGCAGTCAAAGAAAGGGGTATCAATATTTGGTGTTATACCGGTTTTACTTATGACGAAATTATTGCCAATCCTGCTTATAATAAATTATTGGATTACATGGATGTGATAGTTGATGGACCTTATATAGAGTCATTACGCGATACATCTTTATTATTCCGCGGCTCAAAAAATCAACGATTGATAGATGTTAGAAAATCAACTTCTGACAATATTACAGAATGGACAAGTGACTTCTAATATTGGAAATATATAAATGGCATTATGTCACTTTGCCGTGTCTGAATAATTAAGAAAATTACTATAGCCAGAATCAATGCCTGAATTATGAGCGGGGCGGCGTGAAATGCATTTTGCATTTTACCTGTCAGGCGCTCCGGAGCATAATGCATTATGTAGGCTCCAATCATTATAAGAACCACCATAAGGTAGCCGGTCACAAACTGTGGTGCTACACCTATATGGAAATTTGTAAATATCTGAACAAACATGTCACGTACAGCTTCCATAGAAGGTGCACGGAAAAATATAAAGCTAAGAGCTATCAGATTAAATGTAAGGAATATATTCAAAAACACTCTCCATCGTGGCGTTTTAACAATATCCGTTTTCTGAGTGTCTTTTTTTGAATTACCGATGTTCTTTACAGCTTTGTGACCTACTAAGAAAGCTCCTTGCAATCCGCCCCATATCACATACATCCACGAAGCCCCATGCCATAGGCCACCGATAAGCATAGTTGACATAAGATTTATGTTTTTACGCGTTTTAGAACACCTGTTGCCACCTAATGGGATATAGATATAATCACGCAACCATGTGGATAACGAAATATGCCACCTATGCCAAAATTCAGTTGGACTTTGGGATTTGAATGGAGACCGGAAATTATCAAGTAATCTATAGCCTAATAAGAGAGAGATTCCGATTGCCATATCCGTATAGCCTGAAAAATCACAATACAATTGAATTAAAAAGCCATATGCACCCATAAGATTCTCAAATCCACTGTATAAAGCCGGATTGTCAAATATACGGTCTACAAAATTTTCACTAAGGAAATCAGCAACAATTACTTTTTTTACCAAACCACACATAATTAAAAAAAGTCCTTCGCTAATCATAGCATGTGTAGCTATCGGATTAGCCTTAATCTGTGGGAGCATATCTTTGGCTCTTACCACCGGACCGGCAAGAAGTGGAGGAAAGAATGTCAAGTAAAACGTATAATCAAGGAAATTGTCACAAGGAGGTATTACTTTACGATATATATCTACAATATAACTTATGGAGCGGAATGTGAAAAACGATATACCGGCGGGCAATATAATATTGAGTGGGTCAAATTCTTTATCGGCAAAATGATATATTGTATCAAGAATCAGGTTGAAATACTTAAAGTAAGTAAGCATACCAACATTAATTATAACATTAGCAGCTACATAAAGGCGTCTGCCCAATTGGTTTGAAGTCCTACCTAAACCTATCCCAAGCACATAATCACTTATGCATACACCCAGCAAAATAAAGCAATATTCCGCTGAAGATTTGTAATAGAAGTAAAGAGAAAACAGGATTACAAATATCAGTTTAAGATTCCGGTGTTTCCTCAGAAGCTGATAGATTATCAGGAAACCGACAAATAAAAATAAGAACATGCCGGTATTGAACAATAACGGGTTGTATTGGTCAAATCTGAATAGCGACAGCAGACGGTCTATATCTATATTATTAAAAATCATCATTCAGTGTCTTTAGATTCAAATGTTTCGTGAAGTGCCTGGTATAATAAATAACCATGCAGATTATATCCTTTATAAGTATAATGCACGCGGTCTTTTCCAAATAATCCATCATCTATCCATTTGGATGATGAATTTGTGCCACCGGCGACTTCATACCAATCGTATACCGGAATATGATGCTCCTTACCATACTCCATAATAGCATTTCTAACCTCTAGTATATCAGGATTTATTGTATACCCGGCTACACGGCGAGTTGATGGACTGCGTCGTTTACCCTTACGCCGTTTACCGGGAACCTTAGTATATTTAACCCGTTGACATTCCGATGGCGTTACTAATAAGATAGCAGCATCTGGATTTGCTTGACGCAGATTGGTTATAAATGAATTTAAGCTATTTGTAAAATTACGCGAATTGAATTTTCCAAACGCATCATTTGTACCTAATGAAACAATAATAAGTGACGGTTGAAGCGGAGATATGCCGACGCCCACATTGCCTATCCGGTTATAAGTATCATAAGTAGCTCCATTATTGCCAATTACATGATAAAAAATTCCCGGACGGTTACCAATAAGATTGGCACCAAAAACAGTCAGGTCACCGGCAGACTCAAACATTACGGTTATATTAGTGACATCATTAAGAAATTCAATGTGTGTATAATCCTGAGAAGGTGTCGCTTTATACGGAATTAAAGCTCCACGAGCATCAGTAATGCCTGTCACAAAAAATTGACCTTTATGGAATATCGTTATGGCTGAAAATGGATTATAATCATCTTTCTCACTTGTTGAAAAGGATATTTCTGACATTCTCGTAGCTGGAGAGATTGACGACCCGGTAAATCCCATAGTCCGCTTCCAGTCTCCCGACATTAGCTTCACATAGCTCCAGGGCTTGCGACTGGTTATAGCATAATCGCGTGGTTCATTGGTTCCATTCATTTTCCAAGGAACAATTAAACCGCGTCCTGCGTCACCGTAATCATATTGAAGAAAATTACGTACCTGAGCAGTCGCTATATCTGCTTGAAGATGACTGTCACCAATATGGACTATTGATACCGGAATTTTGGTAGATTTATTTAGAGCGATATATAATTTATTCCAATCAGCACCATTCATCATAATATGATTCTTTGACATATTGATGAATGACGGCACTTCTATATCTTCATCTTCTTCAGCACCCTCTATGACTGGGTTTTCACGAACTTCTTGTTGCGAGTCAAAGTCATATTCCACCTGAGCGAATGCAACAGGCAGACAGGTTACTAACGGTATAAATATTGCACAGAGTCTCAATAGGTTCATTTATTCAGATTTTGTTGGATTGCGTCAAAAAACAACTTTGCCAGTCGCTCTCCACCTTTATGTGACATATGTATGTAATCTTTATTTATATCACCTTTTCTTGACCATTCGACTACAGCATCTTCCCCTCCCATAGCAAGACGTGTATCCCAGAACAGGCATTTTGATTTACGGGCTACATCTCGTTGAGCATCTACAAGATATGGGGCTGAAATCACCGAATGGACTTCTCCGTTGCGTCGTTCTCCACGGTCACCTATACCCATTAAAAGAATATCGGTCTCAGGATAACATACACGTAAATGATTGACAACATCAATCATTTTACCTGCGTATGCATTGAAATTTTTTTGTCGCGGACTCATGGCATTTATTCCAAATTCCAAAATTATCAAATCGTAATCGATGTATTTGGATAATTGGTCTGTGATATCCGGAGCAACCGCGGATAAGGTAAGTCCGGAAAATCCACGTGATGACATACAATCAAGACTCACGCCTGCTGAATCGGTAAGCCATACACCGATACCAATAACAGAAGGGTCTGATGTACATACCTCAAATCGTGAAGTCACGCCATCGTACTCTATGGCTTGTAACTCGGTACTACCCGTAACCGCATGTGATACCCATTCATCAGTGGTTCGCGTAAGTATCTCAGTATTATTGGGGGAAATGAATATAAATTGTGATTTGTCCCAACTATCAGTATGCTTAATTTTGTTAGCACCCTTATAAGTAGATGTGGCTTTCTGTTTTGGCACATAATAATGTTGTGTCAGAGTAATATAGTCCTTATTATGCTTGTTTTTTACCGAATACTCTTTCCAACCTGAGCCACCTTGTAAAATACTGCGACGAAATCCTGGAAATTCAGAATGCATATTTACGTAACCAACCCCTGCACCACCATATTCGCTTTGCAGCATTTCACGTAAATTTTGAGTGAATATATCCCCTTCAATATAGCTATCGCCAATCACGGCTATGCGACTATGGGCTTCGCTTGATAATGATTTTCTAAGTTTAGCGAGTCCGGCACCTGATTCTGTATAATCCTCAATTATAACAAGTTCGCCATCGGTGGCGGGTTGAATAGCTATAACCGGAGTATTATCATAAGCTACTTGCGTTGTATCTATCTCACGTTTTTCTTCCTGAACCATAGCTTTTAATAATTCAGGCTCCACATCGGAGTGAGCAATGGATTCCCCTACAGAATCGACCAATTCTTCATCTATATTTCCATCAGGCAGTATATCACTTAGCAAATTGAAATCTTTTACTACACCGCCTGAATATTCATTCAACGGCAAAAAAGATATGCCAAATAAAATAGCTATAGCAATTATTACTATAAGGATTATTCTCCAACCATATATATTTGAAGATTTTTCTGACATTTCAAAATTAATTAAGCGTTGATAACATCAATTATTGACTTCATTTTTGATTCTGTTTCGTTCCATTCCTCATTGATATCTGACAGTTGGTTTATTCCGCCACCAGCAAATATATGATAACAATAACCTATGTTGGTTTTAGACACCTTACAACATCTTAAATTAACAAAAGAATAAAACTTATTATCATGCAGCACATTAATAAGTCCAGCATAGCACTCTCTGTCATGCTTTTCAACCTCACCTATTACTAACCTTGCTTTATCTCGAGGATAACCACATACGGCTGGAGTGGGATTGAGTGCCTCCGCTATTATACACGGATCAATCATAGCGTTACCGGTATATCTGTGACATAAATGTTCTATTTCTCCGTATTTGACATTTTCCGAAGAACTTTTAGAATATTTCAGATTCAGCTTTGATAATTCATTTTCTATAAACGCACAGACCGCATTATGTTCATGCATATTTTTTGTATCCCATTCAATATCTGTCCCAGATTTGCGCGTTCCAGCTAATGCCATAGTTTTATAACCATGTGTCTTGAAATCATATTCGAGGAGCAACTCAGGAGTAGCACCAAACCAAAAGCCAAAAAATGGCGAGAAAAACAGATATCGGAAACTTCTGCTTCGCCCTTCAAACAACTTTTCAGCTACATAAATGGGATTAGATTTAGACGACAAATTATAGACTCTGGATAAAACAACTTTTTCATCGACAGATTCAAGTTTTGATTGAATATAATCAAAAGCATGTCTATAATCATCGAAATCTGTGGAAATAAGTGCTTTTTCATTACGGGCAGTTTGTAAAAAAAGCTCCGTATCTTGTTTAATATCAGCGTTAAATCTACTGACCGAAAACGAAAGATCAGTGTCTACAGTCGTATCAGACGATTCAAAAGTATCAATTATATGAAACACATCAGTGTTCGGTAATGAATACACGGCAAATGGTTTCTTTTTATCAAGAAACTCCAAGATATCGTTATGCAAATCCTTAAATGTCATTTATTCACTATTTCCCCGAATAACTCAAATGGTAATGCATCTACGATTTTTACTCTATAGAATTCACCCGGTGTCAAAATCTCTGATTTTTCAACGAAGACCTCAGGGTCTACCTCTGGTGAATCATATTCTGTCCTACCAATATAATAATCCTGTTCTTCGCGTTCTATTATCACGTCTAATTCGCTGCCGACTTTTGACTGATTATGCTCTAACGCGATATTTTCCTGTAATGCCATAAGTTTATCCAGTCGCTCGGTTTTCACCGATTCCGGAATGTCATCTGAAAAGTTTTTCGCTCCGTAAGTGTCTTCTTCCTCACAATAAGCAAAAGCACCCATACGTTCAAATCGCTCTGTTCTGACAAATTCGAGCAATTCTTCGAATTCCCTGTCTCCTTCTCCGGGGAAACCGACCATCAGCGTGGTACGGATGTGAATCCCCGGAACTTTCTCACGAATTGTTTTCAGCAGCTTACGGGTTTCATCTCCTGTAATATGCCTACGCATATTGTGCAACACATTATCTGATATATGTTGTAAAGCGATATCAAGATATTTACAAACATTGTGATGCTTGGCCATTACATCAAGCAATTCCATAGGGAACTGTGATGGATATGCATAATGCAGCCTTATCCATTTTACACCATCAATCCGTGCAATCTGGTCTATAAGTTTGGCAATACAGTTATGCCCGTACAAGTCAACACCATAATTAGTCAAATCTTGAGCAATAATGTTGAATTCCTTGACTCCCCGGCTTAATAATAATCGGACTTCATTCAGTATCTGCTCCTGCGGACGCGATTTATATCTGCCGGTTATTAACGGTATAGCGCAGAATGAACAGAATCTATTACACCCTTCAGCTATTTTTAGATATGCATGATGACGTGGTGTTGTGATAATTCGGTCATATTCCACTATTCCCGGATTTTTATGCGCGAGGTGCCTGACCAAATCAACCCAATCAGTCTTACCATACCATCCATCCACGCCTTCTATTTCCTTCGGTAATTCAGTAGCATAACGCTGCGACAGACAACCCATCACATATACTTGTGCGACTAATCCACGCTGCTTTGCATCAACCCATTGCAGAATTGTATTTACTGATTCTTCTTTGGCATCACCGATAAAACCACAAGTATTTATAACTATTATATCACCGGGTGTAACTGATTGAGGCTCAAAAATAACCTTATAGCCAACATCATCAAGCATACGCATCAGGCGTTCTGAATCTACAAGATTTTTAGAACACCCCAATGATATTATACCGACACGCTTCCGACTCATTACTTATCTCCGAAAAGCGATTTTACAAATTCAGTTTTATCAAACACCTGTAAATCATCTATACCCTCACCAAGACCAATGTATTTTACCGGGATTTTGAACATATCACTAATACCGATTACTACACCACCTTTGGCTGTACCGTCAAGCTTAGTTATAGCAAGCTCGTTGACTTGGGTGGCCGCTATAAACTGTCGGGCCTGCTCAAATGCGTTCTGTCCGGTACTGCCATCAAGGACAAGCAGCACTTCATGCGGTGCATCCGGAACGATTTTTTGCATTACTTTTTTTATTTTGGTCAATTCATCCATCAACCCTTTCTTATTATGAAGACGTCCGGCAGTATCTATTATAACCAAATCAATATCATTAGCTTTTGCACTCTGGAGTGTATCAAATGCCACAGATGCAGGATCAGACCCAAGCTGTTGCTTTATTACCGGAACACCTGCTCGTTCTCCCCATATATCCAGTTGCTCAACTGCTGCGGCACGAAATGTATCAGCAGCGCCAAGCATGACTTTATATCCGGCTTTCTTATAATGGGATGCTAATTTACCGATAGTAGTTGTTTTCCCCACACCATTGACTCCAACAACCATAATAACATGCGGACGAGCTCCGCCTTCCGGTAAGACAAAATCATTCAAAGAATTAATATCGGAGTCGTTCTCGGCAAGAAGCGATGTAATTTCTTCACAAAGCAATCGGTTGAGCTCTGCCGTATTGATGTATTTATCACGTGCAACACGTTTCTGTAAGCGGTCAATTATTTTCAATGTAGTATCAACACCAACATCCGAAGTTATGAATATCTCCTCAAGATTGTCAAGGAAATCTTCATCTATAGTTTTTTTACCGGCTAAAGCTCTGGTAATTTTCTCAAACACACCGCTTTTGGTTCGTTCCAGCCCTTTATCTAATGTTTCCTTTTTCTCTTTGGAAAAAAACTTAAACAGTCCCATTTTATGAATAGTTATTATTAAACTGCAAAATTAATTATTTTTCAGCATAATCATGACAAAATGTAAGCCTAAACCTCATTTTTGTACTTGTTTTTATGTACAGTTTTTTCTCGCAGTTCAGTGTCAGCCGACAGTATTACTACAATTTCTCCTTTGGGGGGATTTTCTCGATAATATGAGATAAGAGAACCGAGTGTGCCTCTTTGGGTATCTTCATGAAGTTTGGATATTTCTCTTGAGACTGATGCTTGCCTATCTTTGCCGCATACTGATTCAAGCTGTTCAAGAGTTTTTACGAGTCTCAGCGGGGATTCGTATATGATAGTTGTTACATCATATTTAGCGATATCTTGCAAACGCGTCATACGTCCCTTTTTTATGGGAAGGAAACCTTCGAATCTGAACCTTTCACATGGTAATCCGGAATTTACTAATGCGGGAACGAATGCGGTAGCTCCGGGCAAAGTGATAACCTTGATGCCATTTTTACGACATTCGCGAGAAAGTAAAAAACCGGGGTCACTGATGCCGGGAGTACCGGCATCGGAGATTAAAGCAATGTTTTCACCGCTTTCAAGTCGGTGTATTATCGGAGTTAATGTATCATGTTCATTAAATTTATGATGACTCATCAACGGCGTATTGATGGCAAAATGCTTTAGGAGTGGAGCCGAAGTGCGGGTGTCTTCAGCTAAAATCAGAGAGCAATTTTTAAGAACTTCCACTGCCCTCGGTGTCATATCGGATAAATTTCCGACCGGCGTCGGAACTAAAAAAAGTGTACCTCCCATTTTTATTTACAAATCATTCTATGTATAGTCGCTACAAAATCTTTTACCACATCACTATTAGGGTCAAGACATAAATCATCATACAGATACGCTTGAACCTCATCAAATGATGACATAGTAGAAATTACTTGCATGGTTTCATCTAAATCATTCTGATTTCCTCCAAACAATTCATTTCGGAACCGGAATTTATCATTGATAGTCAGTTCCACGGGCATCACATCATTACGTGTCAGTTTGGGCGAAGTAACGACAGTCTGTTCAAATTGTGCTGATGGTGCCAGAACTTCAGAATCTTCAACCTCTTCAAAAACAGTGGAATCAGCTATGGCAGAATCATCATCAATCTTATGGCTATTTATTTGCGGTATTTTTGATAATGCCATTATATCGTTATAAAACGTAGTGACTTTCCCGGAGAGTAAATCGTATATGGAGCTGTCAAACTGACTTTTACCTGTAACTAATAATGCCAACAGTCCTTCTATTTCAAGGGATTCATCAAAAATTTCTTCTATAGATTTCATACGTAAACGATTCGAATATATTTATTGACAAAATTAATATAAATTCTGTAGTATTAATTTTTCAACCTGAGACTTTATGACATCTCTTGATGCAGTAACACCATTCAGCATTACCACTACAATGTGTGAAGGATTACCGAATTCATCAAGATAATATCCCGCATAACATTGGACCTTACGCATACTACCTGTCTTTAATGCAAGACGACCGTAAAGATGAGGCGTGGACGTGAATTTTTTCATGGTGCCACTAACACATGATACCGGTAGAGAATTTACAAACAAATCAGAATATTCGGTATCATTTATATAGCGTAATACCCCGGCAAGAAATTTAGGTGTGATACGATTATTTCTTGACAAACCGCTACCATCTTCCAGAAATATACTGTTGGTGTCAAGTCCTAATTTGTGCCATAGTTTCAATTCTTCATTAACTGCTGTTTGACGGGAGCACCCGGGATAAGCAGCTTGTAACATCGACTCAGCCATTAAATTATGACTCCGTTTAAGAGTGACATCCATTATCTCTCTAAAAAATGGCGAGGTGTGATTATATATCGTATCCGATTTTAATCCGCCGGATACTGAAATTTCTTTCCCCACGAATTTTATTCCGGCATCTTTACATTTTTCAATAATAATATTAACCAATGTTCCCTCTGGATTAGGATTGGCAAAAGTAGTTTTACCACGCTTTTGTGCCCTGCGGTTCAATGTTATTAGTGATGAATTCCTTGCCATGAAATACTTTGGTCCGTTCCGTTTATTATTCCTGACTATTTTTAGTCCGGGAACCATCGGAATAGTTTTCATTGTTGAAAATTCCAAATTATATTCATTATCGGCATAATTTAGCCCATGTAATACCGCGCCGTACGGCCATACAAAATCTTCCTCCATCCACCCATTTGGAGCTGTATTAGTAAAACATGACGGAGTAAAAATCTTTACAGAGCCAGTGATTTCTCTTATATTCAAGCTGTTCAACCTACATATTATTGAATCGACAAAGCCATAATTAGTATCATAAAATCGAGAATCAATAGTGGCATCACCTGATGCATTTATCACGATATTTCCGTGCAGTACGGTATCTGTTATAGTTCCTTCAGCCATTACAGCTGTGGTGAAACGGCCTATCGGACTATGATTTAATAAAAGTGTTGAAGTTGTAACAAGTTTCGTAACGCTGGCTGGAATAAAAGGCATATCAGCATTCCTTGAAGCGATGATTTCTCCTGTAGATATATCCTCAATATAGAAACCGACAGAATCTGCACCTATATGAGCAGAAGCCGCAATAGTCTGTGTACAGGCAATAAAGCTAAAGCAACAAATTAGTATATATCGTAA
>CAMWPX010000065.1 GCA_947176205.1 uncultured Porphyromonadaceae bacterium | reverse complement strand
GCTATGACATTTATACCATTACGTCCTAAAGTATTAAATAACTTCCCGGCTACACCTGAAGCATGTCGCATATTCTCACCTACAACTGCCACAGTAGAAAGATTATGTTCCACCTGCATCGGATTTAACTCACCGGTTTCAAGCTCAGCCATAAACTCTGTTTCAAGTGCTTTTACAGCAATATCCGCATCAGCATTTTTTACCGCAAACGATGTGGTATTTTCACTTGAGGCTTGCGATACAAGGAATACGCTGACGCCGCTTCTGGCAAGAGCATTGAATATACGGGCATTGACACCGATTACACCTACCATACACAGGCCTGATACAGTGATTAAGCATGTATCATTAATCGATGATATACCTTTGATATCCTTTGACTCCGGATTTGGTCGCTGCTCACTTATGCATGTTCCCGGTGCGGCTGGATTAAATGTATTCTTTATGTAAATGGGTATATTTTTGTGAAACACAGGATATATCGTTGGCGGATAAATGACCTTGGCGCCAAAATTACATAACTCCATAGCTTCAATAAAAGATAGATGATCTATCACGTAGGTGTTTTCTATAATGCGAGGGTCAGCAGTCATGAAACCATCCACATCCGTCCATATCTCAAGCTGATTGGCATTCAAAGCCGCAGCTAGTATAGCTGCTGTATAATCACTTCCGCCTCGTCCGAGATTCGTCACATCATCATTACCGTCAGTCGAAATAAAACCTGGGGCTACCACCACTTTATAATCAAGATTGTCAAAAGTATCATGAATAAGCGTCTGCGTAACATCGTTATCCAGTACATGTTTGTCAAACTGACGGGTGGTCTTTATAAATTTTCGGGAATCAAGCAGAATGGCATCATTAATTATCTTGCTTATTATGGTACTTGACAACCGCTCACCATAGCTGACTATAATGTCAAGCGAACGTGATGACAAATCCTTTATAAGACTGACACCCTTATATATGTTACCCAACTCCTCAAGCAGACTATCAACAGTCTCTGATACCTCTTTTTGATATCGCTCCGGCACTATGCCCTGAATAATATTGTGGTGGCGCTGAACTATCGCCTCATATTCAGGCTTATATTCAGAGCCGCCTTTAACAGCAAGATTAGCGGTGGCTATTAACTTATCGGTTAGACCTCCAAGAGCGGATACTACCACTATCACAGGCTCTTCACACGCCTCAACAATGCTTTTGACATTACGAAGGCTGTCTACCGTACCGACAGATGTGCCACCAAACTTTAATACTTTCATTATTATGGTTTGGATTTATTATACTTAAAATTCGCTCGAAAAATGAAACTTGATTTTAGGGAAATCATTTTGTGCCATCTGCAGCACATACGATGAATCCGCGAGAAACACATCACGCCCTTGTCGATCTGTAGCCATAAACTGATGTTTACGACGTTTGAATGCGTCAAGTGCCTCGGCATCATCACTTTCTATCCAGCACGCCTTATATAATGAGATTGGCTCCCACCGGCATTTTGCTCCGTACTCATGAAGCAGACGATATTGGATGACCTCAAACTGCAATTGACCTACGGTACCTATAATCTTACGGCCATTAAACTGATTGGTAAACAACTGCGCTACACCTTCATCCATAAGTTGCTGAATACCTTTTTCCAATTGCTTGGATTTCATCGGGTCAGTATTCTCTATATATTTGAACATTTCAGGAGAAAAACTGGGTAATCCTTTGAAATGCAATTCTTCGCCAGACGTAAGCGTATCGCCAATCTTAAAGTTACCTGTGTCTGGAATACCCACAATGTCACCCGGGAAAGCTTCATCAACGATGTCCTTTTTTTGAGCCATAAATGCAGTTGGTGCAGCAAATTTCATCACCTTACCGCTACGGATATGCCGATAGGGTGCATTACGTTCAAATCGTCCGGAGCAAATTTTTACGAATGCTATACATGACCTGTGATTAGGATCCATGTTGGCATGTATCTTGAATACAAATCCTGAGAAACCAGATTCTTCGGGATTAACCGTACGTTCTTCCGTATCAATCGGTTTGGGCGAAGGCGCGATTTTAACAAAACAATCAAGAAGCTCTTTCACGCCAAATGTATTCAGCGCCGAACCAAAAAATACAGGAGCGACCTTACCAGCAAGATATTTATCCCGGTCAAATTCCGGATATACCCCTTCTATCAGCTCCAAGTCTTCCCGCAATTTGGCTGCATCTGTTTCTCCGACAGCATCATCTATACGGGAATCATTTACATTATCTATCTCCACACGGTTAGTAACCTTCTGTTTATCGGGGGTAAACAAATCAAGTGTATTTTCATAGATATTATATACACCTTTGAATTTAGCTCCGATATTGATAGGCCAACTTAGAGGACGAACATCTATTTTAAGTTCCGATTCAAGCTCATCAAGAATTTCAAACGGGTCACGTCCTTCCCGGTCAAGCTTATTAACGAATATAATAACGGGGGTGTTTCGCATCCGACAAACCTCCATAAGTTTACGGGTCTGTTGCTCGACACCCTTAGCCACATCAACAACTATAATCACACTATCTACAGCCGTAAGCGTACGATAAGTATCCTCAGCAAAATCCTGGTGACCGGGAGTATCAAGAATATTAATTTTATAATCGCCATAGTTAAAACCCATTACAGAAGTGGCAACAGAAATACCACGCTGTTTTTCGATTTCCATCCAGTCACTTGTGGCAGTCTTTTTTATTTTATTGGATTTCACTGCCCCGGCTATATGTATAGCACCACCATAAAGCAAAAGTTTCTCGGTAAGAGTGGTTTTTCCGGCATCAGGATGCGATATAATAGCAAACGTACGACGCCGTTTTATCTCTTCAGTTAAAGAAGCCATTTATTAATCAGTTATATTGTTATAATAACGGTTTATACAGTGCAAAAGACTATCGTGCCAATTAGGAATGGTGATGCCATACGTACGTTTTATTAACGACTTGTCAAGTACACTAAATAAAGGACGTTCGGCATCCGTAGGAAAATCAGCCGTGGCTATTGGAGTCACACGACAGTCGGTGATTTTTCCCGCATCAAGTATAGCTTTAGCGAAATCGTAACGCGAGCATACTCCTTCATTCGCATAATGATATATACCGGGAACCCATTGGCGCGACATCAAAATCGAAAAAACAGCATCCGCAAGGTCAGCTGCATAAGTGGGTGAGCCAATTTGATCAACCACTACTTTTAATTCTTTATTGGTACTACCCAACCGTAACATGGTTTTCATAAAATTATTTCCGTATGGCGAATATAACCATGACGTACGAACGACCACTGCATCCGGACAAATAGATAGCAATACCATCTCACCCTTTCGTTTGGATGTACCGTATGTGGACAACGGATTAGTTTTTGAGGACTCAGAATATGGAGTATACGAATGCCCGTCGAACACATAGTCAGTTGAAAAATGCAAAACTTTGATATTGTTTCTTGCTGCTACTGTAGCCAAAGTCGCCACTGCCTCAGTATTGATTTTATAACAAAGATTTGATTCTGTTTCAGCCTTATCAACGGCGGTATAAGCCGCACAATTGACAATATGAGTAGGATTTTCCTTTTGAATGATAGCTTCTAAAGCTTTAGCATCAGTAATATCAAGTATGTCGGAGTCAGTATATACAGTAATACCAGGCAGACGTTTTTCCAAAATATTCTGTAATTCAGTGCCTAATTGACCATGACTACCGGTAACTAATATTTTCATAGTTGTATTATTCGTAATTTGAATACAAAAATACTAAAATATACTGATTTTTGATTACTTTTGTTGATAAATAGCATTTTACGGGTTTATATTCTGAACAAGAAATTTGGTAAATAATGCCGCAGATAACCAATACTATACGAAAAAATATACGTTCACTCTCCGACCTCAAATATCGAAGAAAATCAGGTCTGTTTAAGGCTGAAGGGACAAAATGTGTGATTGATACACTTCCTTATTTTGAAATCCATTCTATTTTTGCAACAGAATCTTGGATAGAAGTTCACCAGATTACGATTAATCCGGATAAATTATTCATAGTCAATCGTGGAGAGTTAAAAGAAATGTCCGGACTGATTACGACTCCCGACGTAATAGCCGTATATCACATTCCTTCTTATGAGTTTAATCCTCAATCAATCGAAACAGGTTTGATTTTGGCTCTTGATGATATACAGGACCCCGGAAATATGGGTACTATTATCCGTACTGCCGATTGGTTCGGTGTACACCACGTATTATGTAGCAAAGGATGTGTGGATATATATAATCCCAAAACCGTACAGTCGACTATGGGTGCTATATCGCGTGTGAAAACCTATTATGGCGAACTGAAACAAATGATAATGTCATTAAATACTCCAAATATCTATGGGACATTCCTTGATGGTACGTCAATTTATGATACGCCACTCTCAACAAATGGCATTATAATTATGGGCAACGAAGGTAAAGGCGTTAGTCCTGAAATTGCCGAATTAGTAAATAAAAAACTTTTTATACCATCATATCCGGCAGGAACGGTGACAAGTGAATCTCTGAATGTAGCAGTTGCTACAGCTATCACCTTAGCTGAATTCCGCAGAAATACCAAATAATTGTATGGCTAAAACAAAAACAACATGGTTTTGCACAGAATGTGGTGCTGATTCTCCTAAATGGCAGGGGAAATGTCCTTCATGCGGAGCATGGAACAGTATGGTAGAGGAAAAAGTGACTTCTAAAAATAAAAATGGGTTAGGGGATATAGCCATCCACTCTGTGCCACAGGCTGTATCTGACATCATAGTGAGTGAGGAACAACGGATTAAGATGCCGTCACACGAACTCAACAGAGTACTTGGAGGTGGACTTGTAACTGGCTCATTAGTACTAATAGGAGGCGAACCGGGCATAGGAAAATCAACTCTTGTTTTACAAAACATCTTATCGATTAAAAGTCGTCGTATTCTTTACGTTTCGGGCGAGGAAAGCGCTTCCCAGCTTAAAATGAGAGCAGATCGCATAGGGCGAGCCTCTGATAATGTGCTTATTGCATGTGAAACCTCACTTGAAAACATAATGGCACATATAGAGAGCGTTGAACCGCAATTAATAGTTATTGATTCCATTCAGACTATTGCAAGTGAAGAAATTGAATCTGCGGCAGGAAGTGTAAGTCAGGTTCGAGAATGTGCTGCCAGGCTATTGAAATATGCTAAAACAGCTAATGTCCCGGTAATTCTTATCGGACATATTAATAAAGAGGGGAGCATAGCCGGTCCTAAGGTTTTGGAACACATAGTCGATGCTGTACTTCAATTTGAAGGTGATAATCATTATATGTATCGATTGCTACGAAGCATTAAGAATCGTTTTGGAAGTACTGCTGAAATAGGTATATATGAAATGTGTCAACGAGGACTACGCGAAGTAACTAACCCATCAGAAATACTAATGGGGCATCAGGAAATCGATGGCGAATTATCTGGTTCTTCAATAGGAATAACACTGGAAGGGGTTCGTCCGTTTCTTATTGAAGTACAGGCTCTTGTCAGCACTGCTGCCTACGGGACACCACAACGTTCTGTTACCGGATTCGATGCCAAACGCATGAATATGCTTCTTGCTGTTCTTGAAAAACGCGTAGGATTCAAGCTCGGTCAAAAAGACGTGTTTCTCAATATCGCCGGCGGACTGAAAGTTAATGATACCGCTCTTGACTTACCGGTGGTATGTGCGATTCTGTCATCCAATGTCGATATGAACATACCTCGCGACGTTTGCATGACGGGAGAAATAGGTCTATCGGGTGAAATTCGTCCTGTAACGCGAATAGAACAACGCATCTCTGAGGCTGAAAAACTTGGCATGAAAAAAATTATCATACCACATCACAACCTCAAAGGAGTTGACAAATCAAAATACTCTATAAAGATAGAAGAAGTAGGGAAAGTTCAGGATGCCTTCCGCATACTTTTTTCTTGACTATCTCGGCAATACGTTTACTTTTAGCTTATCATAAGCACGATTTACTTTTGCCAATGCCTCATCCACAGTATCGGCTGTAGCTAAAAGTACCCCCATACGACGATGACCGTTAATTTCAGGTTTACCAAATATTCTCATTTGTACGCCCGGTTCCTCAAGTACTGCTTCAAGATTATCCATTTCTATCTTGTCTGTGTCACCTTCCACTACTATAGCCTTGGATGCCGATGGTCCGAAGAAACGTATTTCGGGTACCGGTAAACCTAACAAGGCACGGGCATGCAGCCCAAATTCACTTAAATCCTGTGAAATCATAGTTACCATACCAGTGTCATGCGGACGTGGTGAAACTTCGCTGAATATCACATCATCGCCTTTTATGAACAGTTCTACACCGAAAATTCCATATCCACCCAGAGCGTCCGTAATAGCTTTAGCCATAGCTTGCGCTTTTTCAAGAGCTTGCGTGGTCATAGGCTGTGGCTGCCATGAATAACGATAATCGCCATCTATTTGCACATGACCAATAGGTTGACAATAGGTAGTACCACTTACACTTCTTACTGTAAGCAAGGTTATTTCATAATCAAAATCAACGAAACCTTCTACAATGACACGACCGGCTCCGGCACGTCCACCTTCCTGAGCTATTTTCCACGCCTTATCAATATCATCTGTGCTTTTTATCACACTCTGACCATGACCGGAAGAACTCATAATCGGTTTAACCACACAAGGAATACCGACTGCATTCACTGCTGAAACAAATTCGTCATAATCGGAAGCGAACCTATATGGAGATGTAAGCAGCCCCAACTCTTCAGCAGCAAGCCTACGAATCCCTTCACGGTTCATTGTCAACCATGCAGCTCTTGCCGTTGGAGTAACATGATAACCCTCTTTTTCAAGTTCAACAAGTACCGGAGTTGCTATCGCTTCCACTTCCGGGATGATGTGATCCGGCTTTTCTTTTTCAATTACCGTACGTAATTCATCCGGATTCAGCATATTGAGCACATGACAGCGGTGAGCTACCTGCATTGCCGGAGCGTTAGCATATCTGTCACATGCCACAACCTCAACATTATAACGCTGTAATTCAATAGCTACTTCTTTACCTAACTCACCACTTCCCAATAGAAGTGCTTTTCTGCCAACCGCAGTGTTTACCGAACCTATCTTTGCCATTATTTACAAGAATTATTTTACAAAGATACGCGTTTTTATTCACTTGTCAAAGTTCAGACTTAATTGAGCTACAAAGGTCAGTAGTCTATCTACGGCTTCTATTAGGACTTTTCTCGGGCAAGCTAAATTAATTCTTACAAATCCTTCTCCGGCAGCCCCATACATCGTTCCCGGATTAAGCATTAAATGTTCTTTGCCAAGTAATTTATCCGAAAACACATCCGCCTTGATTTTATAACTTGAGATATCCAACCACGAAAGATACGTTCCTTCCAACGGTGTAAGCTTAAGAACATCTCCATAAGGCTCAATCCTTGAGCGTAAATATAAGTAATTATTCCAAAGATAATCTTTCAATGCTTCTAACCAATCAGAACCTTGAGTATATGCTGCTATGGTAGCAACTACACCAAATGGATTTACATCGCATACCTCATTGATATTTATAGCTCGGTCTATACGTGCACGTGTATCGGAATCATCAGAAATAATATTAGCAATCTGAAGTCCGGCTATATTAAAAGCCTTACTCGGTGATACACATGTAGCTGACATCAATGCGACTTCGGGGCTTAAAGATGCAAAGGGAATATATCTATGATGGTCAAATGTAAATTCGCAATGTATTTCATCCGATATTACAAATACATTGTGGCGCATACATATATCAGCCACCTTTTGCAATTCCTCCTTAGTCCATACTCGTCCGGACGGATTGTGCGGATTACAGAATAATAATACTTTGCATCTTGAATCTGAAGCTAACGATTCAAGACCTTCATAATCTATAGAATATCTGCCATTATCATACAACAATGGATTTTCAGCCACAAGACAACCATTATTTCGTATTGATGAAAAGAAACAATTATATGCCGGAGTCTGTATGATTACTTTATCGTCTTCCTGGGTTAAAGCTTTTATTATAGCCGATACAGCAGGCACTACTCCTGAAGTGTATATTATACTTTCACGTTTGAATCGGATTCCATGACGGTTCTCAAACCAATCAATCACAGCCTTATAATATTCATCAGGCACATAGGTGTAGCCAAACACACCATGCTCCACACGTTTTCTAAGAGCATCCACGATAGCAGGAGCTGTACGGAAATCCATGTCCGCAACCCAAAGCGGCAAAGTATCTGCCGGTACATCACGGTGTGAATCCCATTTATAGGAATTCGTATTACGCCTATCTACTATTTCATCAAAATTATAATCCATAATTATATTCAATTCTTAAACCGATACATAGAGGGAACACCCCATAACAATATCAAAAACAATAATCCCCGCATACATAATTCTATGCACATAGCAAGCCATACACCTTTCAGCCCCATTATCGGTGCGAGAACAGCGGCTAAAGTTATGCGAATACCCCATATACACACAATATTAATTGTGCTGGGCAAGATTGTCCTACCGATACCCACGAAAAAACCATATGCTACAATGGAAGCCCCGAACATCGGTTCTGCAAAAGCCTCAATACGTAGTATATCGACTCCCAACAAACGTATATCTTCCACCGGCGACATTATACCTATAATTTGTGGTGCTGCGACATAAAGTACCAATCCCATAAGGCCCATTATCAACATACCGGAAATTACCGTTATATTTCCAAATCGGCGCATAAGATGTATCCTGCCGGCGCCACGGCATTGTCCGGCTAAAGTTGTCGAAGCCTCGCCTATACCGTATCCGGGCATATAGCACAGACTCTCGGCTATAATAGCAAACGCATTTGCTGCTATGGCTATTATACCCAATGGCGCGACTATTATGGTAAGAGCTATCTGCGCCCCGCTTATCGCTATATGCTCCAGCCCCATTGGCAGACCTATTTTAACGGCATTTTTCAAAACCGGCATTTTTATCCGGTAACTACCGGGATTGCCGACTATACGCAACAAATCTGATTTCCAGCAGAGATAATAAATCATCAATATTGCCACAATAAGCTCTGCAAGCACCGTACCCAAAGCCGCACCTTCCACACCCAATCCAGCTCCGGGCATATATAATGAAATTCCTAAAACACTTACATTACGAGATGGAAATATCAGAAAAAAATTCAAGATAACATCAATAATGCACATTAAGACATTAAGAATACTCGGTACCTTCATATTACCGCTACATCTTAGCATCGAACCGGCAAGAAAACTCACTTGCAGTACAGGTAAAAATAATGAGAATATCAGAAAGTAATTAGTTGCCGACTGGCATATACTTTCATCTCCACCCAGCCAATGGGGCAGGGGATTGGCTATAATTACACCCAGTAATGACAGTCCGATACTGAATAAAACCATTGCGGTTATTGACTGCCGTAAAATATCCCGTGCCTTTTCAAAATCGGAGGCACCTATCAGATGAGCCACTTGGACTGAAAATCCTGTGACAGCCGCACTACATACGCCCCAAAAGAGCCATGTAGTAGTAGTTATCAAGCCTATAGATGCTGATGCATTAGCACCAAGACTGCCGACCATCGAGGCATCTATATACTGCATGGCAATAGTAGAAAGCTGTGCAATGATAGCCGGAAAACTCAATAACACAGTCAGCCTGAACTGCTCACGGAAATTGAGTTGCCGACCGTCACGAATGGCACACAGCAATCCTTCTGCACTCATATTTATGAATGTTTATCGGATTATTATCTCACAGTCAGCGGGTTGCTTGATATTTTCATCGAGAATTATCTCGCCTATGGAATCTGCTACTATTAACCCTGATGACGGATTTTTTATACTATGAATATTTCCTTTTATATCAGCTTTAACTGTAGAATATTCAAAACCGAGATTACAATCGTCGTCCATCGTACAATTTTCAAGAACCAGATTCTCGGCATAACAAAGCGGTTGTATACCACCGATACGACAGTTCACAAACTTTAAGTTTTTAGAATGCCAGCCTAAAAACTCGCCTTTAACTTCAGAATCATATATCGTCACATTCTCTGTTTCCCAGAACGCGTCACGCGAATCAATGACAGCATTATGTATTTCTACATTTTTGCAATACTGAAATGAATAGTTACCTTGCTGACGATAATCCGAAATAAAAATATCGGAAGAATGCATAAAGAGATAATCACCGTTTTGTATCTCTACATTTTCAAGAGTGACATTATGACAACCCCATAAAGTTTCAAGCGCATTAGGTATTTTTACCGAATGAAGCTTTAGATTTGACATCTCGCGAAACATTTTAGGCGCTTCCACAAGAGTATCAGTCATTACAAGATTCTTTGAATACCATAATGCAGCCCGCGCACCCTCTGTAAAAAGACACTTGTGGATTTTGAACCCGTCTACATGCCAGAAAGGGTATTTCCCCTCAAATACACAATCTACAGCTTCTATATCCGAACATTCTTTTATGGCAGATTCTCCGGCATGAATTACCACATGGTCAAGTTTCACATGATGAGACTCAAAAAGTGGGCGTTCACCGCCAAATTCTTTATTTTCAATAATAGTCATAGTAAATAAATCTTTTTGATTACAAAATTATTGGGAATAAATATCCGTTACGTACTCTATATCCTCAATAATATACCAATTTTACATATCTTCACGCTTGAAAAGCTGGTCATTCTCATCAAGCTTAAAGTCATGTGACAGAACTGCAATAAAATGAGATATAGCAGATATAGCATCCACAGTCTGCTTGGAAATTTCTTTTCCTTGCATACGCAACATCAACATTCCATATAAAGCATTAAGGCATGTCTCTATCTCTCCCGATTTATTTTCACCGGACTTGGAGCGAAGTTCCACTATATATGGCAACGTCTTATAGAACTCTGCCGTATAGTCGGGGAATTTAGGGTCTTTCAATAACGTCTGATGCAAAGCTACCATTGCCGAGAGAATATTTTTATTCATCTGCAAATGTCCGCTTTTCTCCACCCCTTCACGACGCATCATATCAATCAATGACTCATACCACTCAGTCATTTCTTTGATTTGAGCAGAAGATAAATCCGCGTAACGATTGATAATGTTCACCTTGATTTTATCTATGTCCAAGTCATTGGCTCGAATCAAATCTTCGATATGCCACATATATAGCAGATATTCAGCAATATTTTCTTTTCGTTTCTGTGATGCAATTATCATAATCAAAAATGTTAGAATGAAAGTATTTTTAATTAATAACAATCAAGACATAGAATTAGAAGCTCTAAAATAAAAAAAATTACTCGTCATCACGACGAATAATCTTCTTACCTTAAATCT
>CAMWPX010000064.1 GCA_947176205.1 uncultured Porphyromonadaceae bacterium | reverse complement strand
GCATTACTTTTGGACGTCCTCTCATACGAAGCATCTGCTCATGTTCGTTCAAGGCTTCCGTTGAAGACTCAAATGATTGTTTAAGTAAGTTTTTATAGACATGCGGTAATACTGAGGAATAAAATCTTACCGAGTCTTCTACTACAAGAATCATCTGTACGCCAACCTCATTGATGTCTTTATCGGCGTTAAGCCGGTCTTCGAGCAGTTTGATTATGGCAAGCAACAGGTCGACGTTACCGAGCCAACTGAACACGTAATCAATTTTAGACAAGTCCTCATTGACCAACCGCCGTGAGACTTCTTTGGAAAACGGAGTAAGTACTACAATTGGCAGAGTAGGGCGTAATTCCTTTATTTTGCCGGCACCCGAAAATGTCTCACTGATATCCATACCGGGCATCATGATTACTAATCCGAAGTGCTTTTCTTTGATAATTTCCAATGCTTGTTCTACAGTGGAGACCTGTGTGACTCGTGGGGGAGAACTAAGATTCAAAGCCACGTATTCAAAATACAGTTGTTCTTCGATTCGTCCATCTTCCTCCATCATGAAGGCGTCATATGGCGATGCGACGAGCAGCACATTAAAAATGCGCTTTTGCATCAGATTTTGAAAAGCAGTATCTTTCAGATACAGTTGACTGAGAGCATCTTCGTTCATACGATTGAGCTTGTAAGGCTATTAATCTACAAAGATAATGTTTTTTGTCGTTATTATAGTAGTTATATGCACGGAATTATATAACACATTATAATTGTTCAGATAAGAACTTTTCTACATCCAATGCTGCCTTACAGCCACTTCCGGCTGCTGTTATAGCTTGGCGATAAATGGGGTCTGCCACATCGCCTGCCGCGAATACACCGGGGATATTGGTGGCTGTGGTAGGCGTTTGGGTCACAATATAGCCATTTTCGTCAAGATTTATTTCGCCATTAAATATGTCGGTATTTGGTTTATGCCCTATGGCAAGGAAGAATCCGTCAATAGCAAGGTCAAAGTGTTGTTCTTTATCTGTACCTATGTTTTCTACAAGGTGGGCACCTTCAAGGAATTCTTCTCCAAACAATCCTACAGTATTGGTGTTGAAAAGGACAGTGATGTTAGGCTTGTCAAGTACACGTTTCTGCATGACTTTAGAAGCTCTAAGATAATCTTTTCTTACAATCAGAAATACTGCAGAAGCAAGGTTGCTTAAGTATAGTGCTTCTTCACATGCGGTATCACCGCCACCTACTACAGCTACACGTTTCCCCCGATAGAAGAATCCGTCACATGTGGCACATGCTGAAACACCCATTCCCATATATTTTTGTTCGTCGGGTAATCCAAGAAATTTTGCTGTAGCTCCAGTGGATATGATTATTGAGTCAGCTGAAATGGTAGTACCGTCACTGATATGTGCTACGAAAGGTCGTTTTGAGAAGTCTACTTTCGTAATTATGCCGGTTCGTACTGAGGCTCCGAATTTGATAGCCTGGGCACGTATATCTTCCATCAGTTGGGTTCCGGTGGTGCCTTCAGGATAGCCGGGGAAGTTTTCCACTTCGGTAGTGATGGTTAACTGTCCGCCGGGTTGCTCTCCTTCGTAAAGTACCGGATTGAGATTAGCTCGGGATGTATAGAGTGCAGCAGTATAACCTGCCGGACCTGAGCCTATTATAAGGCATCTTGTAGATGAATTATTCATAGTTGGTATTATTTAGCGTAAATCGATTATTTCAACATTGGGATAGCGAGTCTTATCAAAGCGGAAGAAACTTGCCGGTAATTTTTTACCGATATTTATTTTAGAAAGCAATATGGTTACGTGTCTGCGGTCTGACATTACAAGGTCAATGCTTTTCGGGAGCAATGATGCGGCGTCAATGGTAATAGTAGCCATCTGTATCTGTGCCGCTTTATTTTTTGTGGTAAAACTGAGCTTTACAGTGTTATTCTGAGTATTCTCGGTCTTGACGGAATAATTTTTCTTAAAGTTGTTTATGATTATAAATGGATTGACCATAGCTAATTCTTCCGGAGTGGGAGTAACCACACTTACTTCTTGTTCGGATTTGACATAAGTCCATTGGGTGGTTCCATCATACCATGATGTAATATCAGGTGAGGTCATCTTGAATTTATCGCCGGAGATAACCAGTGTTCCGGCAACAGAGCCGTCCGCCACTGATGATAGAATATAATCAGCCTCAATAGATGGAGCGGAACTTATTTTCGATGCAACTTTTTCCATGATACTTTCCGTATGTGCAGTGAAGGGCAGCAATATAAACAGTACCGAAAAAAGTATGTATGTATATGAATGCTTCATGTGTTATCAACAAAAATTTGTATATTGGGGTTTATTGTTTTGACGATTATTGGTTTAGACTTTGCTCAAAAGCATACATATCCATGAGTATAGCGCGTGGTTTCATACCTGAGGCGGGACCGATAACGCCGGCGGCTTCAAGTTGGTCCATGATTTTGCCTGCTCTCGGATATCCGATATTGAATTTGCGTTGAAGGAAAGATGTGGAGCCTGTCTGCGAGTCAATGACAGCACGTCCGGCTTCAGCATATAACGCGTCACGTTCTCCAGTATGAATGGCACCGCCACCGGTTCCTGATTCAGCCGGTAAGCATTCTGGAAGTTCGTATGCAGTAGGATAGCCCATTTGGTCGGCTATGGCTTGGGTCATGCGCTCTACTTCATCGGTATCGATGAACGCACATTGTACACGGTCTATGACACCATCGCGTGATATGAGCATAT
This sequence comes from uncultured Porphyromonadaceae bacterium, assembly GCA_947176205.1. GTDB lineage: Bacteria > Bacteroidota > Bacteroidia > Bacteroidales > Muribaculaceae > Paramuribaculum. Next base: position 8,757 of record CAMWPX010000064.1, on the reverse strand, counting down.
CGCCTTTACCTACGAGCTGTTCGGCTCCCGGACGGTCAATGATTGTACGTGAGTCGTTCATCTGTGTAACTCGGAATGCCATGCGACCCGGGAAGTTGGCTTTTATAACGCCTGTGATAACATTGACACTCGGACGCTGAGTGGCAAGAATCATGTGTATGCCTACGGCTCGGGCTTTAGCCGCTATACGTGAAATCGGTGCTTCCACTTCTTTACCAGCGGTTATGATAAGGTCAGCGAACTCATCGATTATTACAACAATATAAGGTAAATATCGGTGACCCTTATTTGGATTCAAATGCCGCAATATGAATTTTTTATTGTAATCTTTAATGCCTCTTAGTCCGGCGTCAGAAAGAAGTTTGTACCGGTTGTCCATTTCGATGCATAAGGAGTTAAGCGTAGCAACGACTTTATTCGGGTCGGTTATTATGGCATTTTCTTCTTCAGGAAGTTTGGCAAGGAAATGTTTTTCAATACATTTATACAGACTGAACTCTACCATTTTAGGGTCAATAAGTACCATTTTTAATTCAGCCGGATGTTTTTTGTAAAGCAGTGAGGCTATAATGGTGTTAAGTCCCACTGACTTACCCATACCAGTGGCACCGGCTACAAGCAGGTGCGGCATTTTAGCAAGGTCGGTTATGAATACTTCATTAGAAATGGTGGTACCCATAGCTAATGGAAGTTCATCGGTGCTTTCTTGGAACGCTCGTGATGAAAGGACGTCACGGATACTTACTATCTGTTTCTTTTTATTAGGAACTTCCATGCCTATGGTTCCTTTCCCGGGAATAGGTGCTATGATTCGGATACCGATAGCTGACAAACTAAGGGTCATGTCATCACTAAGACGTTTGATTGTAGCGATTCTGACTCCTTCAGCTGGCACTATTTCGTACAGGGTAATAGTGGGTCCTACAGTAGCCTTTATACTGGAAATTTCTACGCCGTATGTGCGTAAGGTGTTTATAATGACCTGTTTGTTCTCTTCCTGCTCCGCCTCATCAATCACAGCACCTTTATCTGGGTATTCGCGCAGTAACGATATGGAAGGCAGATGATAACGACTGAGGTCGGCTGTAGGGTCATACACATCCATTTCAATCTTGTCAGCTTGCTCAATCTGTGGTTGGTCAATTATAAGTGTTTCGCATTTCGATTCAGACTGTATCGTTATAGGTTCTTTGGGTTGAGTTATGACAGCCGGTGCCGGGGTTTCGGGAATAGTCACAGGAGTTGAGACTTGCTGAGGTTCAACAGTATCTTTATAGGATGATTTTTCTATTGAGTCCGTGGTGCTGTTAGTAATTGGATATGGCGTGACATCAAAACTTAATGCGTCTACAGGTTCTGTTGTTACTGTCGGATCCGGGATAGTATCAGTTGCGGTGGCAGTGGTGACGGCTATATTGGTTACTGCTGCAATATCAGTCAGATGTACATCAAAAGCGGGTTCTTCTATATCAGTTGATATTTGTTCTGACGGAGTTTCTTCTTTAATTGATGGCTCTGGATCCGTACTATTGGTTTTAGATACTGTATTTGTTGTCGGTTCAGGGTTTTGCGTATCCAGGGCAGTCGAATAATTGCCGGCACGCATTGAAGCCTGATATCGGGCATGTATTTTGTTGGTAATACGTTTACCCCATGTGCTTATTGTGGAGTATATTTTCGCTATCGGTTTAATGAAAATCAGAATAAGGGCTGATGCCATAATGATGCACAGACCGATACAACCCCATACGCCGGTGTAATCATAAAAAAACTGAATGACAAGAAATCCATGGAGTCCACCCCAGAATACCGGTGACTCAGAATTGTATGTCAGAGCACCTAATATAATGGATAGTGCTATTGCTGCAGCAAATGTTTTGAATGTGAATTGCCAGAATTTGACTCTTATATGAGTGAAGCGAATTAAAAGAAGACCGATAACCCCAAGATAGTATATAAGGATAAATGCTGATAGTCCAATCCATTTAGATATAACGAAATTACTGAAGTATGCACCGAATTTTCCGGCTGTATTCTGGACAGCATTGGCGCTCTGCGCTATTTCGGCAAGATTACGGTTTTCTATTACGCTTTGGTCAGCAGAGCCGGCTGAGAGGAATCCTATTGCGGCAACCAGCAGATAGCCCGCAATTATAAATATAACTATACCGATGAATGTGGAAATACGTATGCCTGTATTATCAACGCTTTTAATCTGTTTAGCCGATCGTTGCTGTTTGGTGTTGGTGGTATTCTTGACCGTTTCTTTTTTAGGGGCTGGTGTGGACGGTTCGGACTGTTGAACAGGAGTAGATGCCTGTTGGGGCGCTACAGGTTGTTCCGGAGTATCATTATTGGCGTTTTCCGGAGTCGGTTTGGGTGGTATAGTGTAGCCTGAATTAGGCATTTCGAAAGATTCCATGCAGTTTGGATGTCAATTGTGTAAAATTATAGTGCGGCAAGTTTACTAATGGTCTCTTTAGGGTCGGGTGATGAAAATATGTAGTTTCCGGCTACCAGTATATCGGCTCCGGCTTCTACTACCTGACGACCGGTTTTATCATTAATACCTCCGTCTATTTCTATCAATGCGTGTGAATGTGTGTTTGTAATCAATTCCCTTAGTTGACGCGTCTTTTTTATAGTATGTTCTATGAATGATTGTCCGCCGAATCCGGGATTGACTGACATGAGAAGTACCATATCCAGTTCATCAATGATGTCGCTGAGCATTATGACCGGGGTAGCCGGATTAAGTGTAACCGCAGCTTTCATACCCGCTTGCTTTATCTGCTGAATGACTCTGTGGAGGTGGGTGCATGCTTCATAGTGTACATTCATGATTTCTGCACCGCAGTCACGCACCTGTGAAATGTATCTTCCGGGGTCTACTATCATCAGATGTACATCCAGTGGCTTCTGTGCGGCTTTCTGTATGTATTTCATTACTGGAAATCCGAATGATATGTTGGGGACAAAAACACCATCCATGACATCAATATGAAGCATCGCGGCTTCAGAATTATTGAGCATATCTATGTCATGATTGAGCTGTCCGAAATCAGCTGAAAGAAGTGAAGGTGATACTAAAGTCATTGATATAAAACAGATGATAAATGGAACTTAATGTGATGCGTTTTTTTTAGGTTTAATGAATTGCCATACAAGAAACACTATTATTACCGCACCTAATGCCAGTCCAGCCCATGTAAGATACGAATTGTATTTGTTTATGGACTGGTGCAGCAACTCACGAGGCACTGCATGTCCGAGCCAGTAACCCAGTGCTGCAAGAATGGAGTTCCATAGTCCGGCACCTAATGCGGTAAATGCGATAAATGTGGGCAGATTCATTCTGGCAAGTCCTGCCGGTATGGATATCAGTTGACGCACAGCAGGGATGAGTCGCCCTATGAAGGTGGAGACAGCTCCATGTTTGTCAAAGTAGTTTTCAGCTTTCTGTACCTTTTCCCGATTAAGAAGGCAGGCATGACCGAATCGGGAATCTGCGAACCGATATACGATAGGACGTCCTATCCATAATGCAAGATAGTAATTGATTAAAGCTCCGACTATCGCTCCTGCGGTAGCTACAAGTATAATCATATAAATGTTTAGATTACCGTCAGTATAGGAAAGATAAGCAGCCGGAGGTATTATAACTTCCGAAGGGAATGGTATGAATGAACTTTCAACTACCATAAGTATAAATACCAGCAGATAGCTGGCATTGTCTACTACCCATTGAAATATATAGTTGGCATCAAACCAATTAGTGATGTCTAAAAATATAAATTCGGCAAACATGAACAGTAAGTTTGTAATCAAGTGTCAAATTTAGTGATTATTTCAGACTTAACCTAAATTATACAATTCAGATTATTCCCGAATGTTGAAACATCCGGTGATAATATTCCGCTTTTTTCTCAAGAGCTAAAGGATAAGCTCTGCTTGTGGAGGGCATACGCCATATTTCAAGTCCTGAATCGGATATTACCATTTCACCCATTTTGGGCATAGCGGTATCAGTCTGTGATGCAATTATGCTTGCTGCTTTTTCGCCGGTACTGGCTATAACATGGCAGTCAGGCATCTTTTTCAGTAGAGACATCAGATTTGTTTCATGTATTATTTCAAGATATTTATCTGATGCATTGTCTTTCAGTCGTCTTATTTTCTTGCCTGTGTCATTCATAGCTATGCCTTTATCATTAAGCAGCTTTTTTATTGCATCAAGGTTAAAATTACCGTCGGGATTCAGCAGATAAGTCTTATCATTAAAGAATATCAATCCCATTATGCGCCAGAAATCATTGATTTTATTAGGATAATAAAAGTCCATACTCCATCGCGCGGGTTTAGGTGGAAAGGTCCCCATAATCAGAATCCGTGGGGTAGGTGGGATGTATGGCTCCCATGGGTGGGTCTCAATTTTTAGCTCAGTATTCATTTTAATATAAAAACGGTCGATGAATAAGTTCATCGACCGCATTCTAAGTGTTGATAACAATCGTTCAAATTATGCTTTTACGCGGCTGATGTAAGAACCGTCACGAGTGTCGACTTCGATGAGGTCGCCTTCGTTGACAAACAAAGGAACTCGGATTTCAGCACCGGTTTCAAGAGTAGCGGGTTTGAGTGTGTTTGTTGCAGTATCACCTTTGATGCCGGGTTCTGTATATGTAATCTTAAGAATAGTCTTAATAGGCATTTCTGCGTAGAGAACGGTTTCAGTAGATGCATCACTTACTACTTCTACGGTGTCACCTTCTTTCATGAATGCACTGCCTGTAACCAACTCTTTATTGATGGGAATCTGTTCGTAAGTTTCATTATTCATGAAAATGTCATCACCGCCGTCAGCATAGAGATACTGGTAGGGACGACGTTCTACACGTACATCTTCAAGCTTTTCACCGATATTGAATCGACGTTCGAGTACACGACCGTCAACTACATCTTTAAGCTTGGTACGCATAAAAGTATTGCCCTTGCCGGGTTTTACATGGAGAAATTCAACACAGAAATAAAGGCGACCGTCCATGCGGATGCAGGTGCCGTTTTTGATGTCTTGAGCGTTAATCATAAAAATTTGTTGTAGAGATTTTAATGCAAAGTTACAAAACTTCCCCGTTATGACAAAATTAATTGATAAAGTCAGTATAGATTAATATTCAGTATGGGTATACGGCATAATCCTGCTTGCCATTGAGAAGCCGAAATGCGTTTTGTGCCAAGGATTCAAGTTCATCTTCTCCGGCACGTACTATAACCGGTGCTATGAATTTTATACGTCGGGTTATGCTTTCCACACAATAATCGCTGTGGGCTATTCCTCCGGTAAGTATTATCGCATCGACATCACCGGATAATGCTGCTGCCCGAGCTCCTATCTCGCATGCGATATGATAAAGCATGGAGTCAAGGACTGATTTGCATTTTTCATCACCGTGTCTGGCTTTTTTCTCAATATCATTGACGTCGGAAGAGCCTAAATGAGCTACAAGCCCACCCTCTCCGTTAAGCATTTTCATAATTTGTGGCTTGCTGTATCGATTGCTGAAGCATAAATCAACAAGTTGAGCCGCGGGAAGGGACCCGGCTCTTTGTGGGGAAAAGGGACCATCGCCATTGAGAGCGTTGTTTACATCGATTACTTTGCCGTGATAATGTGCACCTACGGATATCCCTCCCCCGATATGAGCTACTATCAGATTTAAGTCTTCATATTTTCTGCCTACCGATTCGGCATATCTACGGGCTACGGCTTTGGTATTTAATGCGTGGAATATGGATATACGGTTTATTGCCGGTAGACCTGTCATTCGCGCTTCCGGCGATAGTTCATCAACCACTTCAGGGTCGGCTATGAGGGCTTGACAATCATACTTTTCAGCAAGCTTCTCAGCTAATAATCCTCCAAGATTACAGGCATGTTGAAATTCCGAATTCAATAAATCTTCGCGCAAAGTACCTTCTACTTTATAGATGCCTCCGGGAGTAGGGCGACATAAACCGCCTCGGGCTATTACGGCATCTATACGTTTTGGCATCTTATGTCGGTTAAGTTCGTGAGTTATCATTTCAAGGCGCATGGGTAACTCATCGTTTATATGCGAGTAGGGGGCTAATTCATCGGCAGAATGCTTTATGGTGTGATTCCATATATCTTCGCCATTGGTAAATAGCGCTATCTTAGTGGAGGTTGACCCGGGATTGATTACCAGAACATTATAATCCTGTGCCATAATGATTGATTTTGGGGTGTTATTTAAGCTTTTTTGCTGTTATACATGCTAAAACGAGACTATGGAATTTTGAGGCGGGAGTATCTGCTCTTGATGGTAATACTATAGGAGCTTCAGCGCCGGTTATAATACCTGCCATTGTGCTGTGTGAGAAACAGGATATGGTTTTATAAAAGGTATTTCCGGCTTCAAGGTCAGGGAATATTAGTATATCGGCATTTCCGGATACGTCATTGATTATCCCTTTGATTACCGCACTTTCATAATCCACAGCCGTCTTTACATCCATGGGCCCGGCAATTTTTACATTTCCGAATTTATCATTATGGCAATCTTCAATAATCTGGTTGTATGCAGTCGTTACGGGAAATTTGGGATTAGTTTTTTCAGTAAAGTGGATTAATGCCACTTTGGGTACAGTTATACCGAGCGCTTGTGCTATGCTTATGTCATACCTAATCATTGCTTCAAATTGAGATAAGTCAGGATATGGGATTACTGTGGCGTCAGAAAACAGCAGCAGGCGATTGTAACCCGGGATTTCTGCAAGTGTAGCGTGTGACATGATATTGCCTGATTGGAGTAAGCCGGTGTCTTTATTTAATACCGAGTGCATCAGGACATCGGTATTGATGATGCCTTTCATCAGTACGTCGGCATTACCTTCCTTTACTGACTTTACAGCTTCGTCAGCACATGATTTGATATCGTCACATTCAAGGAGTGTAACACGGTCATTATATGCTTGTTTCCACTCATGGTAGGAAGCTATGTTATTAGTCATGTCTGTGATAATAAAATCAGCAAGATTCTCATTAAGGCATCGGTCAATCACGTATCTTGATGCTTCGTCCGATGGGCAGACTATAGCCACAATGCATTTATGGCTATGGGAAGAAAAGTAGGATACTAATTCTTCAAATCTATGTAGTGGTGTCATGATTTAAGGTTTTTTGCAAAAATAAGATATAAATGTTTATCGGCAAAAATTCGCTTAAACTTAGCAGCTAAATAAATTGTTAATAATTCAAAAGCCGTTGATACTTGGATAAAAACTTGGTTATGATGTTTAATTTGGTTAAAAAAGTTCCGTCGCATGCGCTTATGCCGTTATTGGCCGGTGTTATAGGTGTGATTACCGGTGTATTGGCACATCTGCTTAAGATTATGATAGCAGGTGTTTCAGGAGTGATGACTTTCGGTCTTGATATGACGACAGATAATCCTGTGCTCATAGCATTACCCGTAGCCGGACTTTTATTGACGATAGTGATATGCAAATATGTATTCAAGGATAATCTTGCACACGGGGTTTCGCAATTAGTTGACAGGCTTAAAACCAAAAGGCTTTACTATAGTCCAATGAGAATAATATCTCCTCTTGTTTCAAGCTCGGTAACATTGGGTATGGGCGGTAGCGCCGGAGCAGAAGGACCTATTGTCAGTTCAGGTTCGGCGGTGGGAAGTAACGTAGCCAGATTGACAGGTGTAAATCAGCAGCAGATGATGCTGTTGGTAGGTTGTGGTGCAGGAGCTGGTATTGCCGGAATATTTACATCACCGTTAGGTGGGGCATTTTTTACTCTTGAGGTTCTGCGATTACCATTATCGGCTATAAGTGTGTTGCCTATATTTATAGCTTCAATTTCAGCAGGACTTGTCGCATACAGTCTGCATGGGTTTGAGGCTAATACGCATTTAGATTCATTCGTGTCATTCCAGCCCGAATATTTATGGGTAGCTGTAGTCGTAGGGATTGTATGTGGACTTTATTCATTATATTATAATTATATAATGTCTTTAGTAGGGCGTTTTCTTAATGGAGTCAAGCGAAGATGGTGCGTACCTGTGATAGCTGGATTAGTGATAGGATTGTCTTTGTTTTGTTTCCCGGCGCTTTATGGTGAAGGGTATGGTGTGCTGACACATGCTCTAAACGGTGATTTCCAAGCAGTAGTGCAGGGTGGTGTTATGGCAGGAGGAAAACTTACTGTAGGAGCTTTGATTATTGCATGTCTGGGGATAGTAGTGTTAAAATGTTTTGTGACTTCAGCCACGAACAATGGTGGTGGCGTGAGCGGTGAATATGCACCTACGCTTTTTGCCGGATGTTTCGTAGGTTTGGCTTTATCTCAAGGTATGTCGTTACTATTCGGGATTGATATACCGTATACCATCTGTATACTTCTCGCCATGAGTGCGGCTATGTCAGGAATAATAAAAGCACCGTTGATGGCAATAGTCATAGTCAGCGAAATGACAGTCAGTTATGCCATTTTCCTTCCGCTCTGTATCGCGTCGATGCTTTCCTATGGCATTGTTCGCTTGGTGTCACTTAAAACCCAACAAAGCAATTGATACGATTGATTGTCGTATGGTTCGCTCTTTATTAATCTTTTGTTTTAATCAATCTCATTTTTAATTACTATAATTTTGAAATAACTATTTTCATATTTAGAGATATCATTTCCATTTTTTATTAATCTATTAAATAATATAATGTCTAAAT
>CAMWPX010000063.1 GCA_947176205.1 uncultured Porphyromonadaceae bacterium | reverse complement strand
ATAAGTGGATTCAGCAAAATCATAAAAGTCATCGGCGGGGTCACGCATCGGAACCAGTCCCTGACACATATTGTCGGCAAGTTCCACATACAGACCCCACTCGGTCACACCGGAAATAACGCCATCATAGACCTCACCCATGTGGTCACCCATAAATTCCACCTGTTTATACTTGATGGATGCCCGTTCGGCGTTTGACGCCAGCTGTTCCATGTCGCTCGAATGTTTGCACAATTCCTCAAGCTTAGCTACATTGACACTCCTGCCGCCTGAAAGGTATCGTTCAAGAAGACGATGCACCATCATGTCAGGATAACGGCGTATAGGCGAGGTAAAATGTGTATAGTAATCAAATGCCAGTCCGTAATGTCCAATGTTTAAGGTAGTATATATAGCTTTTGCCATAGAGCGTATGGCAAGCGTGGAGAGGAAATTCTCCTCACCTTTACCTTTCACATCGGCAAGCATACGGTTTATGGATTTATTGACTTCACGCGGTGACCCGTGATCCTTGACCTTGAACCCGAACGTACGCGCTATTTTTGCCAAATCGACAAGTTTATCGGGATCGGGCATATCGTGTACGCGATACACGAATGCTTTCGCTTTCTTATTATCCTTCGGTTTACCTATGGCTGTAGCCACAGTCTTATTGGCAAGAAGCATAAACTCCTCGATAAGTTTATTTGCATCCTTTGACTCCTTGAAATAGACACTTACCGGATGACCGCTCGCATCTATTTCAAAACGCACTTCCGCCCGGTCAAACTCTACCGAACCTTCGGCATATCGGTTGGCTCGTAAAATCTTCGCCATGCTGTCAAGAGTCAGAATCTCTTCGGCATAATCACCGTGACCGGTCTCGATAACAGCCTGAGCCTCATCGTAAGTAAATCGTCGGTTGGAGCGTATCACCGTACGTGCTATCTTGGAATCAAGCACCTGAGCCTTATCGTTCATCTCGAAAATACATGAAAACGTAAGTTTGTCTTCATCAGGACGTAGCGAGCAAATACCGTTTGACAAATGCTCAGGCAACATAGGTACGACTCTGTCAACAAGATAAACCGAAGTAGCACGTTTCTGCGCCTCCTTGTCAAGCAATGTCTCGGGACGGACATAATGAGTAACATCGGCTATATGCACACCTACTTCATAGTTGCCCGACGGCAGACGGCGGATAGACAATGCATCATCAAAATCTTTAGCATCCTTAGGGTCAATAGTAAACGTAACCACATCACGCATATCGATTCGTGCCGCCACTTCCTCATCTGTAATTCCGGCTCCGATTTTCTCAGCTGCCGCATTGACATTTTCAGGATAACGGTACGGCAAACCGAATTCTGCCAGTATCGCATGCATCTCGGCATTATTCTCACCTGTATTGCCAAGTATGTCCACAACCTCTCCTATGGGATTTTTTGAGTCTTCAGGCCATGAAATGATTCTGACCACAGCCTTTTGTCCAGTAGTGCCTCCACGAAGTTTATTGCGTGGAATGAGAATATCTGTAGCCAGATATTTCGAATCGGTCTGCAAAAAAGCGGTTCTGCGGTCAACGCTTAAGGTTCCGATAAATGTCTGGGGATTTTCCTCTATTATTTCAAGCACTTCGGCTTCAGGTTCAACACCGCGCCGGGCAGCGGACACGCTTACCAACACTTTATCTCCATTAAGCGCATGCATGGAATTTCTCTCAGCCACGAATATTGTCTCACCGTCGTCATCGGTCACAACACTGTTTTTACCGTTGCTGCGGCGTACAAACACACCCGTAGTGACATTGCTACGCTGAGGCGACTTGTATTTACCGGGTGAAACCTCTATCAAATCGCCGTCAAACGCCATTTCCGCAAGCAGCATGGCTACCGCTCTCTGTCCTGCCGCTGTGTTCACACCCAGAGCATAAGACACTTGCTTATAATTAAACGTAGCATTTTTCTGCTTACTGATATATTCCATGAGCGCTGGGCGCAACTCTCGTGTTGACGGAGTTTTTGCTGACTGCTTCTTTTTTTGCATAATACTAAGAATTTTTAGTTATGGGTTCATGCTCAAACCGACTGTAGAAACGGAGATATCGGTTAACACACATATATATTATATATGTATAACGACTGAGCTTGGCATAATGTTATAAAAATACGTGTCAACACGTTGATTTACCCTCAGTGTGACACGTATTTTATGTTTATCCGGCGCCAATCAGGCGTCTATATTCGCATAGCTTGCATTTGCTTCAATAAAATCACGACGCGGAGCCACATCCTCGCCCATCAGCATGGAGAAAATACGGTCAGCCTCAGCGGCATCGCTTATCTGCACCTGCTTGAGCAACCGGTGTTCGGGTGACATGGTGGTATCACGCAACTCTTGCGCGCTCATCTCTCCAAGACCTTTGTAACGCTGCACCTTAGTCTTATCACCATTTTTCATAATGAACTGCTGTACCTGCTGGTCAGTCCAGCAATATTCCTCTACTTTGCCACGAGTACACTTATACAACGGCGGAGTAGCGAGGTAAAGATATCCGTTTTCAATCACGGGACGCATCCGGCGGAAGAAGAAGGTCATCAGCAGTGTAGCGATGTGACTACCGTCCACATCGGCATCGGTCATGATAATAATCTTATGATATGCGAGTTTGGAGATATTTACTGCCTTGGAATCTTCCTCCGTACCTATGCTGACACGCATGGCGCGGAACAGGGCGGTGATTTCCTGATTGTCAAATATCTTATGGTCCATAGCCTTCTCCACATTAAGTATCTTGCCACGCAATGGTAAAATTGCCTGAAATGTGCGGTCGCGACCCTGCTTTGCCGTACCACCTGCCGAATCACCTTCGACAAGAAACAATTCACAGTCCTCGGCATGACGGCTTGAGCAGTCGGCAAGCTTACCGGGCAAACCGCCACCGCTCAACGGAGACTTACGGAGTACTTTATCACGAGCATTACGTGCGGCATAGCGAGCCTGTGCAGCCAATATGACTTTTTCGACTATAGTCTTTGCCTGACGGGGATTTTCCTCAAGATAATTACGAAGAGCCTCACTCACGGCAGTCTGCACGGCACCAATCACTTCATTGTTGCCGAGTTTGGTCTTGGTCTGACCTTCAAACTGCGGCTCCATTACTTTCACTGACACTACGGCAGTCAGTCCTTCACGGAAGTCATCGGATGACACCTCGACCTTGACTTTCTCAAGCATCTTATTGTCCTCGGCATATTTCTTAAGCGTAGCCGTAAGACCGCGACGGAAACCGGTGAGGTGTGTACCACCCTCTATGGTATTGATATTATTTACAAATGAATATACATTTTCATTGTAAGTGGTGTTATAGGTCAGCGCCACTTCCACAGGTATTCCCTGACGCTCGGTATTGAGGTGAATCACATCATCGATAAGCGGCTCCTTGTTTGAGTCGATATACTGGACAAATTCACGCAGACCATCCTTGGAAAAGAATACTTCCCCGCGCGGTTCTCCAGCCTCGTTAAGTTCACGCATATCACTAAGCGTAAGCGTAATGCCGGCATTAAGGAATGCCAAATCACGCAGACGGTTTGCCAAGGTATTGTAATCATAAACCGTGACAGTGAAGATGGATGCATCAGGAAGGAATGTGATTGACGTACCGGTGGTATCACTTTCACCGATGACGGTAAGTTCGGTAGTAGGCTTACCGCATGAATACTCCTGCATGAATATCTTACCGTCGCGACGCACTTCGGCACGCAGATATGTAGAGAGAGCATTAACACATGATACACCTACACCATGCAGACCACCTGACACCTTGTAAGAGCCTTTGTCAAACTTACCTCCGGCGTGAAGCACCGTGAGCACCACTTCAAGAGCGCTTTTATGCTCCTTTTCATGCATATCCACCGGTATACCGCGGCCATTGTCAACCACGGTAATGGAGTTATCGGCATTAATTGTAACATCGATATGTGTAGCGTGTCCGGCAAGAGCTTCATCTATAGAGTTATCCACCACCTCATAGACAAGATGATGCAGACCCTTAGCCGATATATCGCCTATATACATGGCGGGACGCTTACGCACCGCTTCTAATCCTTCAAGCACCTGAATATTACTGGCGCTATATTCTTCTTCTTTTTCTGCCATTTATGCTGACTATTTATTTCTTTCCATTAAAAACCTGAGTGACAAGCAAATAAGCAACACACGTACGCGTCACCCAAAATTCAAACAAAGTTACTTATTTTTTGGCAATCAACAAAATTTCCATCAGCCTTTTCCTTTATGCAAATTCCGGTTCTAATTCTTTAGAGAATCACCAAGTGCAAAAAAATGCAAAAATATCACATCGACTCTTGCATGTTAGAAAAAATGCCCTTAACTTTGCAGCGCTTTTAACCAATCGGGGTGTAGCTCAGCCAGGTTAGAGTACGCGTCTGGGGGGCGTGTGGTCGGAAGTTCGAATCTTCTCACCCCGACAAAAACAATAAAGCAGCGGAGTCCGATACCGGACTCCGCATTTTTTATCATATTGTGACCATATATTCAAAAAATGATTAGTAACTTTGATGTGTTACTTAATTAACTGACTTAATTTCATCATCAATAACCCATCATGAAAAAACTCACAGCCTTAGCGACAATCCTAATGTTTTCGCTTCTGTTATCAGCCTGCAGTAAAGACGACAATGAAGCGCCTGCAAATCCTAATGACGAAAACAAGGATGATGACACTTCCAAATCATGGGTGCTCGAATGGTCAGATGACTTCAATGGACCTGCTCTTGACGAAACTGTATGGAGCCGGATTCCCGCCCCTGATAATATAGCATCAGCTCCAGACTGGATGAAAAACCAAAGCACCGATGACCGCTGCTATGAATTCCGCGATGGCGTTCTCGCACTCAAAGGCATTGTCAACAATAACAACGAAAGCGACTCCCGCCCGACGATATGCGGCGGAATATGGACTACCGGAAAGAAAGCATTCGCTCCGGGTAGAATCGTAATCCGCGCCCGACTGGTCAACGGCGCACAAGGAGCATGGCCGGCAATGTGGATGATGCCGTTCAAAGCCACTACTTCATGGCCTGCATGCGGTGAGATAGACATACTCGAACGTCTGAATCACGACCAGTTTATATATCAAACCATCCACTCTCATTATGCCAATACATTAGGGCGTACCGACCCGCCTAAATCAAAGACCGTGTCACTCGACCCGTCACAATGGCATGAGTATGAGCTTTATATCAAAAGCAAAGAGCTGATATTCAGAATTGACGGAAGGACCACTTTTGAATACCCCAAAGTCAACAACGGCGCCGATAATCAGTTCCCGTTCTATACTTCATGGGATTTACGCCTTGACATGCAGCTTGGCGGCTCGTGGGTTGGTGCTGTCGATCCTGCCCAGTTACCTGTGGAAATGGAAATCGACTGGGTAAAATATTACCAGTGGAAATAAATAATGTCAGAATCACCAAATATAATCATAAAAGGAGCCAAGGTCAACAATCTTAAGAATGTTGACCTTGTACTTCCTCGTAACGAACTGATTGTCATAACCGGACTGTCGGGCAGCGGTAAATCCTCGCTGGCTTTTGACACTCTGTATGCCGAAGGTCAGCGCCGTTATGTGGAAAGCCTGAGCGCATACGCCCGCCAGTTTTTAGGCAAGATGCCTAAGCCAGAATGCGACTTCATACGCGGATTACCACCCGCCATAGCCATCGAACAGAAGGTCAACACCCGTAATCCACGCAGTACTGTAGGCACATCCACTGAAATATATGACTATCTGCGGCTTCTTTACGGACGTATCGGCACCACTTATTCACCGATAAGTGGCTGCGAAGTCAAAAAACACACCGTGGCTGACGTCATAACCACAGCCTCGAAATATCCCGAAGGGACACGTGCCGCACTGAGTGTACCGCTTATCATTCCCGAAGGTCGCACTCTGCGTACCCAACTTGAGGTGTATCTTAAAGGTGGCTATACCCGACTGCTGCACGACGGGACGTTTATAGACATAGCCGAGCTGCTTCAGCAAGAAGAAAATCTGACGGATGATGCTTCAGATTATGAATTACTCATAGACCGTCTTTCGTTATCATCTGATAATGATGAGGTCAGTCGTCTCGCCGACTCTATCGAAACAGCTTTTTATGAGGGTAACGGCACCGCTATACTCAATGTATGGGAAAACGGCAGTATGACACGTCATGAGTTTTCCAACCGTTTTGAAGCCGACGGTATGACGTTTATCGAACCATCGGAGCAATTATTCAATTTCAACAATCCGTACGGAGCCTGTCCGCGATGCGAAGGGTTCGGAAAGGTAATGGGCATAGACGAGCGGCTTGTGGTACCTGATACTTCACTGTCAGTCTATGAAGATGCTGTGGTGTGCTGGCGCGGAGAGAAAATGAGCGAATGGAAAAATGCTTTCATACACGCCGTGGCGGGTAAGGATTTTCCACTCCACCGCCCATACTGTCAGCTTACCCATGAAGAAAAAGAGCTGTTATGGCATGGTACCGGTGATTTTCCCGGGATATACGGATTCTTCAAAATGGTAGAGGAGAATCTATATAAGATACAGTATCGTGTGATGTATTCGCGTTACCGCGGAAAGACAGTATGCCCCGATTGTCACGGGTCACGCCTGCGCCATGAAGCCTCATACGTTAAAGTGGCGGATAAAACCATAGCCCAACTGGTAAGCATGCCGGTAGACCGTTTGCTTGAGTTTTTCAAATCCATAAATCTCACACCTACGCAACACACCATAGCCTCACGACTGCTGGTGGAGATAGTCAACCGACTGCAGTTCCTGTGTGATGTAGGCTTAGGTTATCTTACCCTTGACCGACTTTCATCCACCCTATCGGGGGGTGAGAGCCAGCGTATAAATCTTGCCACTTCACTCGGCAGCAGCCTTGTAGGCTCGCTATACATTCTTGACGAACCAAGTATAGGACTGCACTCGCGTGACACCGACCGACTGATAGGTGTGCTCCGCCGTCTGCAAAGCATCGGCAATACGGTTATCGTAGTCGAACATGACGAGGAGATAATGCGGGCATGCGATTATCTTGTAGACGTGGGTCCGAAAGCAGGCAGTCAAGGCGGTGAAATCATTTATCAAGGTCCGGTGGCTTCGCTTGACAAAGCCGACAATAGTTTCACGGTAGGCTACCTTACCGGGCGTCTTGGTATTCCCGTCCCCACGTCACGTCGTCGTTCATCGAGCTACATAGAGGTAGTAGGAGCAACTGAAAACAATCTTAAAAACATCGACGTCCGTTTCCCTCTCGGCATCATGACCGTAGTGACAGGCGTGAGCGGTTCGGGCAAATCGACACTCGTGCGTGAAGTCCTCTACAAATCACTTATGCGCCAGCTCGGTGAAGCATCCGATGCACCGGGAGCACACACAGCCATTAAGGGTGACATCAACCGCATATCTGCCGTTGAGTTTATCGACCAGAATCCCATAGGACGTTCGTCACGGAGCAATGCAGCCACATATCTCAAAGCTTACGATGAAATACGCCGCCTATTTGCCGACCAGCAGGGAGCACGACAGATGGGCTTCGGTCCCGGATATTTCTCATTTAACACCGAAGGCGGACGTTGCGAGGAGTGTAAGGGCGAGGGCACGATAACTATAGAGATGCAGTTCATGGCTGACATCACCATAGAGTGCGAGGAATGCCACGGCAAGCGCTTCAAGCATGATGTATTAGAAATAATGTATCGTGGCAAGAATATCAACGATGTGCTCGAAATGACTGTGGATGAAGCTATAGCATTCTTCAGCGAAAACCCGGGCAGCACGGAAAACAAAATAGTGAAACGCCTGCGCCCGTTACAGGAAGTGGGACTAGGTTATATAAAACTCGGACAAAGCTCATCTACCCTTTCGGGCGGTGAAAACCAGCGTGTGAAACTCGCCTATTACCTCGGCATGGAAAAGCCTCAGCCCACACTGTTTATATTCGACGAACCGACTACCGGGCTGCATTTCCACGACATCCACACTTTGATGAAAGCATTTGACCGACTGCTTGCCATGGGACATACCGTACTGATAATCGAGCATAATCTCGATGTAATCAAGTGTGCCGACCATATAATAGACATAGGTCCGGAAGGAGGTGATGCCGGCGGATATGTAGTGGCTACGGGAACACCCGAGCAGATAGCCGCGTGCGAGCAATCATATACAGGAAAATTCCTCAAAGAAAAACTCGGAATGAATCAATAATCCGCCTGACTGTGATACGCGAGCAAACGTGGCATGGGGTCTGCCACTATCTCTGCCACACTGACTCCACACCTGTGCATCGCTGCCGTAAGCTGTATGGCGAACACCTCGGCTACTGACCCGGTGAAATATATCGGCACCGTACTGGCATCGGGGTAACGCAGTATATTATTACGGATAAATGCTTCAAACTCACATTCCACCAACTGCGCCACCGAATCATCTTCTATATGCCGCGCTATGAAGCGGGTGACTGAAGCAAGAAATCTGTTGGGCTCCTCACCCCGATACACACGTGCTATTATCTCCTGCTGCGTCATACCGAGCCAACCAAGAAATTCGTCACGGAACGCAGCTGAAAATTCTCGCTTAAGCACCGCATTGATAAACCGTCGCCCCAATGCCGCTCCTGAGCCTTCATCGCCAAGTATATATCCCAATGGCGGTATATGGTCTATAATCTCTCCGACATCACACAGGCAACTATTTGACCCTGTACCAAGTATACACACCAATGCTTTGCTTCTGCCACCAAGTGCACGCACGGAGCCAAGCATATCCGATGACACATGGCAGTCATCACACTCCGTTAGATATGAAAGCAACCGGGCTACCGGTTCACACACCGACGGTATGCACCCTGCTCCGTAATACCATACTTCATCTATCTTTTTTCCGGCTACCCACGGCGATATATCCTCCCGCCAGATGCACTCGATATCGCTCAGCGGCATAATAGCCGGATTGACTCCCCGTGACAGGTACACACATGCTTCTTCAGGCTTGTCAGCCATGAGCACCCATCGCGTTTTCGTACTGCCGGCATCAGCTATCAATTTCATCACAAACTAATTAATGATTGTGACGCAAATATAGTAAATTTCACTCGGCTACTGAAGCCAATTCAACTTTAATGGACTTTATCCACCGAGATGTACGCAAGGTGTTGACCACACCTACCGCCACACCCGCTACAGCTCCCACAATACCGCCCCACAGCACAGCCTCATTGATGTAAGAAAAATAATACAGCATTATACCGACCAGGGGCAAAGCGGTGACTATGCCTACCATCAGATGAATGATTCTCATCCGCTCCACCAGACAGATGGACCGCATCACCTCCACCACACTCATTGTGGCGAAATCGATGCAGCGCAATTCATAATATACGCGCCACAGAAAGAATGCCATTATGGCAAAATATATTGACCCGCAGCCCCGCAGCCACACCGGCAGCCCGAATCCGGTCAGTAAAAACGGAAACAACGGCACCCACAGTATAGCCACCACCATCATCACCCGGTAAAGGCGGCGCAGGCGGTCAAGATTGGAAAGCGTGCGATATGACGGTCGGTGCCGCCCTTCACCGGCTGGCAACGGCTCGTTAATCTCGATATTCTGCCACTTTTTTCTTAATTCTTCAAATCTATCTTGATTTTCCATAGACGGATACGTTTTTACTCATCAGGTTATACATTATCTTTAATCAGACTCTGCTTGGCACGATACAGACGCGATGCCACATTGGCTCGGCTCAGACCCACCACATCGGCAATCTCGTCGTAACTGTGACCGTCAAGCCACAGCATGACCACGGCGCGGTCAATCCTCGGAAGCACACTTATCATCTCATACATCTGATGCAACAGCTGACGGTGCTCGCTGTCATCAGCCACTGCCATAGCCGCGTCATCATAATCCGTAAGCGTCACACCCTTACGATGCCGGCGAAAATACGACACGCACGTATTGATGGCTATACGGTAAATCCACGTTGACACCGATGATTCTTCACGAAACCTGTCAAGCCCCTGCCAAAGATTGGCAAGCACTTCCTGCCTCAAATCCTTCAGATGCTCGGAATCGTCGGCATACATATAACACACCTTATATATCAACGCGCTGTAGCGGTTGACCATCTCAGTGTATCGCCGTGTGTAATCGTCTTTGTGCATATAGATGATAATCCTGCGGTAAGGGAAATGTCCCGCATACCATATAAGACTCAAAAATCAGCGAAAAATTGCAACAGGACACAAAAAAAGTGCGGCAAACCGCACTTTCCATATATTATTAATGTAATCCGATATCAGAACATGTACGCTGCTGTGATAGTCCAG
The DNA here is from genome assembly GCA_947176205.1 of uncultured Porphyromonadaceae bacterium. Classification (GTDB taxonomy): domain Bacteria; phylum Bacteroidota; class Bacteroidia; order Bacteroidales; family Muribaculaceae; genus Paramuribaculum. The sequence continues at coordinate 1,212 of CAMWPX010000063.1, read as the reverse complement.
TAACGATTCTTTCCTTCGATACCTGACTCACCGGTAACGCCGGTCCACTTAAGAGCACCGGTCATGCCTAAGCCATAGCTGGCTGCGAGCTGCACCTTATTGAACAGTTCCACTCCGGCTCCGAAATTCCATGCTGTGTCGAAATTACGGTTTTCCACCACATTATTAAGCATCTTCTTGCTTGTCAGAAACGAGAAGCTCGGACCAGTAGTGATAAACGGACGGAACACTTTATTAATCAACGGTATGCTTATGCGCCACTTGAAATTTATGGGTATGTCGATATAATCACGGTTATCATTTTTCACCTGATTGCTCTCCATCCACTGTGCATTTCTACGCACATACATCACGCTCAAATCCACACCCAGTCCGGTCAACGGAGCGGAAAATTCCACCATGGCACCACCGGTAAATCCGGCACGATTATCGGCATTCAACATCTTTGAATCAAAACTCAGCGAGTTTACAGCCACACCTGCTTTCAGACCGAAACGAAACTGCGCCTGAGCGGGCATCACGACACCTGCCACAGCCAGCAGAGCCACTACTAATACTAACTTGATATTTTTCATATTATCTGATATTTAATATTTCTTCGGCAAACCTACAAAAAATATTCCTAACTCCCAAATCCCGCCCCTCAAACCCGCAGCTACATCATCCTTTATCTCACTACTCATTATATGAGAATACTGCTATAGCAAATTATATCAACACCGACCTTTTTCCTTGCCATTGATGTGATTCCTGAGCAACAACCTTACGATAGCACTCAGGGCTGCCGGTCGCCGAACAGTTTTTTGTATAAATCGGGGTCTCTTAAACCTCTCTGTAAATTGCGAAATGTCTCAATTTCATCCTTTCGAGTAAATATACTTCGGGGTGCACAATAATCCACTTCAAATTTTCCTGAAGCCAAATTTTTTAGACTGAGTCTAAAAAATTTGGTTCCCCACGTCGCGCCCAAATATATATATCCATTTTCCAATGTTAAACTGTTTTTCTTTGATTTAACATGGTCGAAATGCAAAATATTCGGTCCAGTCCACACCACTAACCCTTCACATACCGGCTCCTTAACTTTTGACCTTAGAGCATAAGCCGCAGCCGTCATGGTGAATGCATTGGTATCCAATGCACAATCAAACTTCACTTTGAGATTATAATCACGAGCCAACACATTGCGTAGATTCCAGCGATAGACAAAAT
>CAMWPX010000062.1 GCA_947176205.1 uncultured Porphyromonadaceae bacterium | reverse complement strand
AAGCATAAGTAAGAATAAATGAATCACTTCGGCGCGGAATCATTATGCGTACGTCCACTCTTGCCAGGGCGGCTGCCTGAAGTGCCCGGAGCATGCTTTCAGGCGGCAAAAAGTAGGGTGTCTGTATGTAGACACAATGACGTGCATTACCTATGGCTTTGAGCATAAGCATGGCTATGTTGCTCCATTCGCTTGTGGGTCCGCTGGTGATAAGCTGCATCCCTATATCTGATGATGCTGATGTATGGGCAGGAAGTTCTATTTTATCGGTAATAAGAGGAAATCCCATAAATGACCAGTCAACGGCAAATGAATAATGCAACGATGCTACCGCTGGTCCGGTGACTCGGATATGGGTATCACGCCATGAATCGAAATTTTTCCCTCCGTCAATGTACCGGTCGGCTATGTTCATACCACCTACATAGCCTGTTTTACCGTCAATTATACATATCTTGCGGTGATTTCGCCAGTTGATACGCGTGGCAAACCATGGAAAAGCTACTTTGAAAAATGGATATATTTCAACTCCAGCGTCAGTCAGGCGTTTCAGATAAGTCTTGCTAAGTCCAAGCGACCCTATATGGTCATATATTATGCGTACTTTTACACCATGTTCGGCTCGTTCTATGAGGGCATCGGCAATCTCAGTGCCTAATTTATCATCGGCAATTATATAGTATTGAAGGTGAATGAATGTTGTCGCTGATTTGATATCATCAATCAAAGCCTTGAATTTGTCCGAGGCATTATGATAGATGGTCATATCGTTGCCGGTAAAAAAAGGAGCTTTAAGCAGTGATTTGCCTAATTCTATTTGCTGACGGTGATGTGGCGGATAAGTATCGGGAATGGCTGAAGATTCGGTGGGCGAAGAACTTTCACGCAGCAGTTTGCGTTTCTGTCGGCGTGAAATCATTCGTTTGTGCTTTATGCTTCTTCCAAAAAACAGGTACAGAATGATTCCGCCGACAGGAAACATCAGAAGCACCGTAACCCAAGCCAGTGATTTTACCGGATTACGGTTTTCTGACAGAACCACGCCTATGATACTGCAGATTGAGATGAAGTATATAGCGGTCAATGACCAATAGACCCAAGCCATTGTAATATATGTCAGTGTTTATTTCGCTAAATTAATTATGTGACGCTTTAATAATATAATTGTTGCACAAAATAATGTCGGGAGTGCATCGTTACTTTTTGTTTCCCAGCATTTCATGTACGGCTGCGGCTGCTCTCCGACCGTCGCCCATGGCTAATATCACAGTTGCGCCGCCACGTACTATATCACCTCCGGCGTATATGAGCGGCATAGATGATTGCATAGTCGTTTCATCAACTATGATACATCCTTTTCGCGATACGTCAAGTCCGTCGATGGCTGAGGGGATAAGGGGATTGGGGGAGACGCCAACTGATACTATTACCATATCGACAGGTACATCAATCTGTTTTCCTTCTACAGCCACAGGAGCACGTCGACCGGAACTGTCAGGTTCGCCGAGCTCCATTACTTGCAGACGCATGGATGTTATGTGTCCGCTATCATCGCCGTGATACTCTATCGGATTGTGCAAGGTGAGAAATTCCACACCTTCTTCGCGGGCATGCTTGACCTCTTCAGCGCGTGCAGGCATCTCGTCAAGACTTCGGCGATACACTATCATGGCACGTTCCGCACCCATACGTCGGGCTGTACGCACGGCATCCATTGCAGTATTGCCGCCGCCTATTACGGCTACATTCTTACCTTTCCATACAGGTGTATCGCAATCAGTCGAGCCGGCTCCCATTAAATTTATACGCGTAAGATATTCATTGCAGGAAAGCACTCCTATAAGATTCTCTCCGGGAATACCCATGAATCGTGGTAGCCCGGCTCCTGAAGCTACAAAAAGAGCCTTATATCCGTCAGCAATCAGGTCATCATATGATATGGTCTTTCCTACGATGCAATTTTTCACAAAGTTTACACCAACGGATTGGAGCGATTCTATCTCATTGTCAACGATGCTGTTGGGTAACCTGAACTGGGGTATGCCGTATTTTAGTACGCCTCCTATCTGATGCAACGCTTCGAACACTGTCACTTCATAGCCAAGTTTAGCCATATCACCGGCAAATGTCAATCCGGCAGGACCGCTTCCAGCCACAGCTATTTTCCCTCTTGAAGAGATAGCGGTGGTTTTTTCGGACTTGGTTTTGCCATTGTCAGCCACATATCTTTCAAGGTAACCTATGGCTACCGGCTGTCGCTTCATCTTGTTATAGATGCATCGGCTCTCACACTGTTTTTCCTGTGGACACACTCTTCCGCACACAGCCGGGAGGGAACTTGTGCGACGAATTACTTTAAGCGCCTCATCAGTTTCGCCTCGTTCTATATTTTTTATAAATCCCGGAATATCGATATTTACCGGACAACCGGTGACACACTGAGGGTCAGGGCAGTCAAGGCAGCGTTGTGATTCGGTAAATGCTTGTTCGGCAGTCAGTCCGCGATTCACTTCTTCAAATGAATGAACTCGTTCCTCAGCCGTCAGTTCCGGCATTTGGGCTCGTGGAATGGATGTTCGTTGTTTGGCTGTGAGGGATTTACGAAGATTATCGCGCCATGCGCTTTCTCGATTATCGGCTGATATATGATTTGACATTTGGATTAGCTTTGGTTTATCTGAGATTCGGTTAATTATAAGAGCGCAGACGCATGAGCATTTCATCGAAATCCACCTGATGAGCATCGAATTCAGGTCCGTCGATGCATACGAAACGTGTTTTTCCGTCTACTGTTATTCGGCATGCGCCACACATGCCCGTACCGTCCACCATAATGGTGTTAAGCGAGCATACTGTGGGAATATCATATTTTTTTGTTAAAGCGGCTACAAATTTCATCATGATTGCCGGACCTATGGTTACTACCATATCCACCGGTTCATTCTGTATTACCTCTTCCACTCCTTGAGTTACAAGACCCTTTTTGCCCAACGAACCGTCATCAGTCATTATTATCAATTCATCACTGTATTCTTCCACTTGCTCCTTGAGTATCACAAGGTCGGCGGAGCGGGCAGCCAATACAGAGACAACACGGTTGCCGGCTTCTTTCATGGCTTTAACTATAGGTAACAGAGGTGCGACACCTACTCCGCCACCGCAGCATATTACAGTGCCGAAACGGTCGATATGAGTGGCTTTTCCCAATGGACCTACCACATCGGTTAGTTCGTCGCCTACATTGAGTGCACAGATTTTAGCGGTCGAGACACCCACATTCTGGATAACTAATGTTATGGTTCCTTTATCTTTATCGGCTTCGGCTATAGTGAGGGGTATACGTTCGCCGTTTTCACTTGCCCTTACCATTACAAAGTGTCCGGCACGACGTGATTTTGCTATAAGTGGTGCTTCCACCACAAGTTTTACTACTTTTGGTGAAAAATACTCTTTTTCTATAATCTTGTTCATGACTGGTTGAAATCTGAATTTAGTATTTACAAAATTACACTAATTTATGACATTTGACGTAATGTCTGCTTGAAAATAATTATCTTTGTAATCAGATAAACAATAAAATCAATATTTGCGATGAAAAAAGTTATAGCATTGGCTGTCATGGCAGCGGGCTGTATGCAGATGTCTGTTGCCCGGTGTGAAGATACCAAGCCTGATTCGGCTGGATTTGTATTCACTGACGTGAAATTGGTAAAGACCACACCTGTAAAGGACCAGAATAAGTCGGGAACATGCTGGTGCTTTTCCGGACTGTCATTCTTCGAGGATGAGATTCTCCGTAAGACGGGTAAAGAGATGGATTTGTCAGAAATGTATGTAGTGCGTCATTGCTATGATGACAAGGCTGACAAATATGTCCGCATGTATGGCGCGCTTAACTTCGCTCAGGGCGGTAGCGGTCTTGATGTTCCGTATGTGTGGGAAAATTACGGTATTGTACCCGAAGAAGTGTATCGCGGTCTGAATTATGGTGAAGATAAGCATTCCCATTACGAGATGGCTGATTTGCTGACCGGTTATGTAAAGACCATAGTACGCAAGCCCAATAAACGTATATCTACTGCATGGCGTAAAGGTTTCAACGGAGTTCTTGACGCTTATCTTGGCGAAGAGCCTGCTACGTTTACTTACGAAGGCAAAGAATACACCCCTAAATCATTTGCAGCTTCGCTTCCTATAAATCTTGACGATTATATAGCTGTGACTTCATGGACTCATCATCCTTTCTATAAACCTTTTGTACTTGAGGTGTCGGACAACTGGTTGGGCGGACAGTATTACAATGTCCCTATGGAAGAGATGCTTGCCATTGTAAACAATGCCGTGGACAATGGTTACTCGGTAAATTGGGCTGCCGATGTTAGTGAAGGCGGATTCAAGTGGAAAGAAGGTTATGCCAATATGCCTAAAGGAAAGACTGAAGCTGACATGGACGGAACAGAACTTGCACGCTGGGTGAAGCTTTCTGATAAAGACCGTGAAAAAGAAAAATATAAGTCAAACGGTCCGGTGGAAGAGATGGTCGTGACTCAACAGATGCGTCAGGATATGTTTGACCGTCAGGAGACTACCGACGACCACGGTATGGTTATCGTAGGCAAAGCGGTAGACCAGAACGGCAATCGTTATTTCAAGGTTAAGAATTCATGGGATACCAATCAGATTTATGATGGTTATTTCTATGTATCAGAGCCTTACTTCCTTGCTAAGACCATAGATATCTATGTCAACAAAGAAGCGGTGCCTAAAGATATTCTTAAAAAATTAGGAATGAAGAAATAATAGATGGCGACTGACAAGAAAGTAAAAAGACCCAAAAATGATAAAAAGAAAGGCGGCGGAATCGGAGGTTGGTTCCGCCGCTATCGCTGGTTTTTCTTTATAGCCGGTGGAGTAGCATTGATTCTGTGTGGTTTGGTTTTGATATACGCATTAAAACCATACACCGGTGATGCCGCATGGGTATACATACCGCGCGATGCTGATACAGAGACTGTGCGTGACAGTCTGCAGCACTCTCTTGGCGATGGTATAGGTGAACGTGTATACAGTCTCTGGCGCTTGCAGGGTGGAAATCCATCGCGCAGTCATGGTGCCTATCTGATAAAAAAAGGTGAGTGGGCAGTGAAGATAGCCCGTGACATTAAGCGCGGCCTGCAGACTCCTGTCAAGCTGTCGTGGAGCGATGCGCGTACTATGGAGCAGTTGGCGCGTAAGGTGACCAAAACCATAGAGTGCACACCTGAAGAATTCCTTGCAGCATGTCATGATGTTTTGCCCGGGCAAGGTTTTACGCCCGAACAGTTTCCCGCAGCGTTCATACCTGACAGTTACGAGATGTATTGGTCTACGTCTCCGCATAAGGTAGTTTCCAAACTGTTGAATTACCGTAATAAATTCTGGACTGACGAGCGCGTGGCGAATGCGGCTGAATTAGGATTGAAACCTGTGGATGTAGCTACGCTGGCATCGATAGTAGAGGAAGAATCGGCTAAAAGTGATGAACGGCCCAAGATAGCACGGTTGTATATCAATCGCCTGCAGCGAAAAATGTTGCTTCAGGCTGACCCGACCGTTAAATTTGCGGTGGGGAATTTCGGGTTGCGACGTATCCTTAATGAGCATCTGTCTGTGGAGTCGCCTTATAATACATATAAGCATATAGGATTGCCGCCCGGACCTATCCGCATCCCGTCACGCAGCGGTCTTGAAGCTGTACTTGCGGCTCCCGGTCATGATTATCTTTACATGTGTGCTAAAGAAGATTTTTCAGGTTATCACAATTTCGCCCGGGACTATGCCACTCATTTAAGTAATGCCCGGCGTTATCAGCAGGAACTCAACCGCCGCAATATTCATTGATTAGGTTCTGTTGACTGCTTGCGCCATTTGGGTGTTTTGAGTGCATCGTTATCGCCTATCACATAATGATTGTAGTATGACAGTATAAGTGTGGTAAGCGGAAGAGCGATTATAAGCCCGATAAAACCGAGAAGAGTACCCCATACCGAAAGCGACAGAAGTATTATTGCCGGATTGAGACCCATGGCTTTGCCCATGATTTTAGGTGTAAGAATCATGTCCTGGATTACCTGTGCTATGCAGTATACGGCTATGGTCTGTGTGAATATCACCCAGAAATTCACTCCGGAACCTACAGAATAAACCAGACACAGCAGGACGGCAGGTACCAGTGATATCAACTGCAGATACGGAACCATGTTGAGCACACCTATGAAGAGACCGAACACAATAGCCATAGGCAGACCTATGATTGAAAATCCTATGGCAAACAATATGCCCACTATGAATGACACGAGAGCCTGTCCGCGGAAATAATGGTTCATGCTGGTTTTGATATCGCGTCCTATCTGGTAGGTGATATGTCGGTAGCTGGGAGGTACAAGCAGTTTGAAACTGCGGCTTAACCGTGTATAGTCAAGCATTATGAATACTACATATATTATTACGAAAAACCAACTTACTATGCCCATGATTATGCTGACACCGTCTATTATCAGTTCCCATGAGGAGTGAAGCAGACTTTCGAGTGTCGACATAGCATCGGAGCTTATTATGTTTTTTGACAATGCTTCTATATCTATAATCCGTCTCAAAAATTCATCTATAAGAGCCGGCAGATGATTTATTTCCGGTTTATTTTCGGCGTAATTTTGTAGAATTACCCCCATGTTGTGAATTTCTTCAGCTATCATCGGCACCATGAAATAACACAATACGGCAAATAAAAACAAAGCTTCGAACAGTGTGACGAAGACGGCTATTATACGTCCTTTAAGATGCAGAAGTTTCCGGTTATATTGAACGAATGGCTCAAACATATAGGCGATTACACAAGCCACGGCAAATGGTAGGAGCACCCCCTTGAGCGTGTCGATAAGCCACACGGCAAGTATGATTATGGCCAGAGCCATGAGCATGCGTACAACGCGGTCAAATGTATATGGTTGCTTTGAAAACATTATAATTATTGGATGAATCGTTGAAACTGACCACGAATTTACGATATAAATCATAGAGATTGCAAAAAAGTTTATGTAATTTTGCTGCCAAATCTATAAATATCACATTTTAATTCATTTTACTCATGACAAATTTGACTAATCGCCCGCTTAACGAGCAGGCGTGGGCAAGATGGACAGCATTGGGACTATTGGCTTTTGCTATGTTCTGTTCATATATCTTCATGGATGTGCTGTCGCCTATCAAAGATTTGCTTCAGTCATCCAAAGGCTGGGATTCCACTGCATTCGGTACCATGCAGGGTTCGGAAACATTTCTTAACGTATTTATCTTCTTTCTGATATTTGCAGGTATTATTCTTGACAAGATGGGAGTCAGATTTACTGCCCTCCTGTCCGGTTCGGTCATGCTTGTAGGAGCCGCCATCAACTGGTATGCGCTTACCTCCATGTTTGAGGGTAGCGCGCTTCAGACATGGTTTAATGACCACCTTAATTACATACCTGTGTTCGATGAATTGGGTATATCTCCGTTCTATAAAGGCATGCCTGCTTCAGCCAAACTGTCGGCTGTCGGATTCATGATATTCGGTTGTGGTGTCGAGATGGCAGGTATAACGGTAAGCCGAGGTATTGTCAAGTGGTTTAAGGGTAAGGAGATGGCTCTTGCCATGGGCTCGGAAATGGCATTGGCTCGACTCGGTGTCGCCACCTGTATGATATTCTCTCCGATGTTTGCCACATTGGGCGGCACTGTTGATGTATCACGTTCGGTAGCATTTGGCGTTGTTCTTCTTCTGATAGCACTTATCATGTTTATAGTCTATTTCTTCATGGACCGTAAGCTTGACCGTCAGACTATGGCTGAAGAAGAGAAAGATGACCCCTTCCGTATTTCCGACCTTGGAAAGATTCTTACCAGCAGTGGTTTCTGGATTGTAGCCCTGCTGTGTGTTCTGTATTATTCGGCAGTGTTCCCGTTTCAGAAATATGCTGTCAATATGCTTCAGTGCAATATTGATTTTGAAACTCTTGACCCCGATTCATTCTGGGCAAGCGACCAGGTGGTAGTCTATCAGTATATAGTCATGCTTATAGTGGCAGCGGCTGCGTTTGCAAGTAATTTTGCCAAGACAAAAGCTATCAGGATTACATCGCTTGCCATAGCAGTCGTAGCTTTGGTAGGCTATTGCTATATGGGCTACAGATGCCAGTCGCCCGGTGCTATGTTTGCCGTATTCCCGTTGCTTGCCGTAGGTATCACACCCATGCTCGGTAAATATGTCGATTATAAGGGCAAAGCTGCCACTATGCTGATATTCGGCTCTATGCTGCTTATTATCTGTCATCTCACCTTCGCCTTTATTCTGCCTATGTGTAAGGATTATGAATTCCTTGCCGTTATGGTGGCATATATCACTATATTGGTACTCGGTGCCTCATTCTCCCTTGTGCCCGCATCGCTTTGGCCGAGCGTACCCAAGCTGGTTGATTCCAAGATTATCGGTTCGGCTTACGCGCTTATATTTTGGATTCAGAATATAGGTCTGTGGCTGTTCCCCCTTCTTATCGGCAAGGTGCTTGATAATACCAATCCTGAGGTAGTGCAGGCTGTGGCTAATGGTACCATGAATGCCGAAGAAGCAGCCAAAAGCTATAATTACACGTGGCCGCTTGTAATGCTTGCATGTCTTGGAGTGGCTGCGCTTATCCTCGGATTTGTGCTCAAAGCTATTGACCGCAAGAAGCATTACGGACTTGAATTGCCTAACGTCACAAAGTCGCCTGAAGTCCTTGAGTCGGAGGCTATCGCTGCTGAGGAATAATCGTATTTGTCTATAAAAAAGTGGCATTGACGTAAGCGTCAGTGCCACTTTTTTATACCCTTGATATAATAATCTGTTATGATGTTTGGTCGGGGCGGGGTAGTGTGCAGCAGGTCACAGTCAGGATGAGAGGCATAAAGGCGACGCATCTTGGCGAAATCTCTGTGAGCCCGGAATATAGCTGATGCGTGTTTGAATTTAAGTGTGACCATATACTTGCTCCAAGCCAAAGTGTCAAGCAGGCGTCTGCGTAATAATGTACTTTTTCTGGATGAATCAGGCAGATTCTTATGTAACATCAACAGATTGTTGCGGAAATTCAGATAGGTCTTGCGGGCGTTTTTGGCATCAAGACTTCCACCCCCGAGATGATATACCACGCTTTGAGGTACCACAGCTATCTTTTTACCCATGAGCTGCATGCGCCAGCACAGGTCTATTTCTTCCATATGGGCGAAGAAAGCTTTGTCAAGTCCGCCGGCAGATATATAATCGGAAGTTCTTACCATAAGTGCTGCCCCTGAAGCCCAGAATACCTCTGCTATGCTGTCATACTGTCCGTGGTCATGCTCTATCGAGTCAAATATTCTGCCTCGGCAGAACGGATAGCCGTTGCGGTCTATATAGCCTCCGCTGGCTCCTGCATATTCAAATTTTGTACGGTCGCGATACGATAATATTTTGGGTTGACAAGCTCCACATTCAGGATTATGTTCCATATAATCGATAAGCGGAGCAATCCACCCTTGGGTGGGAGCGACGTCAGAGTTCAGCATCATGACATACTTATATCCTCTGCGCTTGCACTCCTCGGCTACCAGATTGTATCCTCCGGCATAACCATGGTTTTTGTCAAACAATATGGTTTTGACATCAGGGTAGTTTTGACTAAGCCACATTACCGAGTTGTCGGTACTTCCGTTGTCTGCTACTATTATGGTAGCATCGGCGGCAGATGTGTTTGAAATTACCGATGGTAAAAATTCCGCAAGTAGCTTTTCTCCGTTCCAGTTCAGTATTACCACTGCGGTGGAGGGTAGGGATGTATCTGATGATGTCATTGTACTGGTTCTCCTTTCATCTCATCTCCGAGGTTTTCGGTGAGTCTTACTGATATTACTTTATTGGCTACACCGGTACACGGTGGAAGCGCTACCTTTATGTAGTTATCTGTAAAGCCGTACATTTTTGAACCTTTTATGCTGTGTTCTACAAGCACGGGGCGTATTGTGCCCACGAACGACTCATGAAATTCATGAAGTTTCTGATTTGATATATCACCGAGCAAGGCGGCGCGGCGGTGTTTTTCGTTTTGAGCTACCACATAGTCTATTTCGGTGACAGCACGTGTGCCGGGTCGTTCAGAGTAGGGAAATACATGCAGACGCGAAATCGGCAGTGACTTGATGAATTCCATTCCGGAGGCAAACAGTTCCGGCTTTTCGCCTCGCGAACCGGCTATCACATCCACGCCTATGAATGCGTGAGGCATCAGTTCCTTTATAGTGTTTATCCGCTCTGAGAAAAGCTCTGTATCATAGTGCCGGCGCATCAGCTTTAGCACCTCGTCATTGCCGGCCTGCAGCGGTATATGAAAGTGTGGCATAAATCGTTTCGATTCAGCCACGAAGCGTATTATATCATCGGTAAGCAAGTCCGGCTCTATGGATGATATTCTGTAACGCTCTATTCCCTCTACCTTGTCAAGAGCCTTTACGAGGTCAAAGAATGTCTCGCCGCTCCGTTTTCCGAAATCACCTATGTTTACCCCTGTAATCACTATTTCTTTTCCCCCCTCGGCAGCTACCTGGCGGGCTTGTTCCACCAGTGATTCTATCGAGCCCGAACGGCTTCTGCCACGGGCAAACGGTATGGTGCAGTAAGAGCAGAAATAATCACAACCGTCCTGCACCTTTAGAAAATAACGTGTACGGTCACCGCGTGAACATGAGGGCTGAAACTGGCGTATATCCTTGGTAGGAGTTATCAGTTTGAGTTTTTCCATGCGGTCGCCTTCTGCCCAACGCACTATTATTTCAGGCAAATGATGCTTGTAATCGGCTCCTGCCACTATGGTTACACCTTCGAGTGATGCAACTTCGTCAGGTTTGAGCTGGGCATAACATCCGTACACCACTATGGCTGCATCTGGATAACGTCGATGATATGACCGTATGGTCTGACGGCATTTTTTGTCTGCTTCTTCCGTTACTGAGCATGAATTTATGATAATCAGGTCAGGCACCATGCCATCGGTAGCCTTAGTTATACCCGAATCAGCAAGTCGGGATGCTATGGCTGATGTCTCGGCAAAATTAAGTTTGCAGCCGAATGTATGATACAGTGCTGTCACAGAGCTTTGATTATTTGAAGCAGACATAGTGCATTCACATTATACATCTGCAAAAGTAATCAAAAATCCTGAATTATTTTTGAATCATATCTATGGTAACTCCACCTTTCCTAAAAAGAGGATTGTTTTGGTTGACTGCTCATAAATAACGAAAGCAAATGGTCTGTCAAGTCTGAAATCTTTTTTCTCGGTCCAGTCCGGTCCGGCGCTGGTATATCCTATTGATTCTGCTTGGGAGGCTACAGCTTTTGCGCCTTCTTCATTCATTTCATATCTTTCTCATAGCGTTATATCGAATATATTTATGTATTGATATGCCAAAAGTGGCGATTCGCACCGAATCGTTATACTGCATATTTAACTTTGCGGCGAGAAACAATCATCGGCAAAGTGAGAAACACTATTTACATACCGCCTAAAGTCCGCCATAAATACAAGGGGATGATGTATTACACCGACTTTGAGCGTCATGTGGGTCGTGCGCTCC
>CAMWPX010000061.1 GCA_947176205.1 uncultured Porphyromonadaceae bacterium | reverse complement strand
ACCGAAGACCTGCTTGACAAAGCAGCTGCTAAAAAAGGACGTGAACAATTGGCTGAAGCTACCGGCATCTCCGAAAAACTCATCCTCAAATGGGCTAATCATGCTGACCTCTTCCGCATCAAAGGCGTAGCCGGTCAGTTTGCCGAACTTCTCGAAGCCGCAGGTGTGGATACCGTAAAGGAACTCCGTCACCGCGTTCCCGCAAACCTTCACGCCAAACTCGTGGAAGTAAACGAAGCACGCAATCTTTGCAACCGTGTTCCCGCCGAATCAGAAGTTGAAAAAATGATAGCTCAGGCTAAAGAGCTCGAACCCCTCATGACCTACTAAGTCATAGCTTTCACCCATCATCGGGCTTGTCGCTCCATCCATGAGCCGGCAAGCCCGCTTTTTATACTTCAATCAGGATAATTTATAAACACAAGATACTCCCCCTCAGCATTTATCGTAAAGCTACGGGCTACAGTTTCATTGAGCGTACCCTGCCACCAGTTGTCAAAATCACGTATGGGATAACGCAAACCCATGGCGCTCATACCCGTAGCTCCGAAGTTGAATATAGACACCTGCGTACCCTCCTGACACACAAAACTCCTGCTGCCAGATACCGGTATGAATACTCCGAAATCAGTATAGGCGCGTGCCTCTATGCCCTCTCTCAGATAATCCACAAGCAGACTGATATTGCCCAGCGTATGGTCCTCTCGCATCCCCGTAGCTCCGAGCACCGCTATACGGCTCACGCCCTTGTCGCGCAGATACCTCACTGATTTGGTCTGGTCATTGGTCTCCTGGTCCGAGAACCGGCGTACTATCTCTCCATAACGTTCCATAATATCAGGCGAAAGTGAATCGCAGTCACCCACTATCCGCCACACCTTTCCTCCCCGGGCAAGATAACGGTTGGCAGCTCCATCGCAGCACACTATGCGCTCACACCCTTCAAGCCAGCCCAACGCTATGGCATTGTGTGGAAAAGAACCGGCATCAATCACTACCGCCTCAGGGCTGAAATCCATAATCGTATCCATAATCACACTCTCCTTAATTCTGATTAATCATCATATGCCGCCACTTACGGTAACCCAACACGGCTATCACGGCATAAGCCATATACAATGCTCCGGTAAACCATAGATCCTTATACACATACAGCACCGCACACGCCACATCGGCGGCTATCCACACAAGCCACTGCTCCACATACTTGCGGGCGAGCAGCCACATAGCCACTATGCTCAGAGACGTAGTAAACGCATCTGCCCACGGCACAGTACTGTCAGTAAACTCACTGAGAACATAGCCTATCAGAACGAAAACAATTACGAGCACCGCTACCAACGGCACATAATATCCTGCAGGCAGATGTGTGATTGGCAATCCATCACTCTCATCATCGGCTCCGCGACCGCTCCGTCCCCAGCACCACAGACCATACACCGACGCAATAATATAATATATACTTATACCAAAATCGGCATACAATCCCGCTTCGTAATACACAGCCAGATATATAGCAGGCATAACGATACTTGCCACCCATAGCCACGCATTAGCCCTATACTCCAGCCATAGATACACTACTCCGACTGCTGTACCGAGGATTTCAAGCCAATTCATCTGAGACGATTATTTAATCTACATTTGATTTTAAGGCATAAAATTACTGTTTTCAACATTAATAATCAAAAAAAAGCCATCATCAAAATAATGACGGCGTGCTTTACCTATCTGTTGATTATTACAGTCGTTAATCAGCCTGACCGTTGAGCGGAGTCATGTGATAACCCAGCGCGTTAAGCTCCATAGCCATACCGGCAAGATACAGCTGATGAATAGCAGCTATATAGCAGCCGAGCGCAGCTTCAGTCCCCGGCTCCACATGCTCATGACTGAGCATGCTGTAAACGCGTGAGGCACATTCAGCCACAAGTTCCGTAACCTTCTCTGCCGGCTCTCCCTTATAACCCAGCACATCCTCCACCACGGTCTCATCAAAATTATCATAACCTTTGCGGTCTCGTAAATCCACGTAAAGATTACTCATCTTTGAGTATTTTTCCCAATCAGTATCCCAGTAATATGACAGAGCCATACCAATAAACATAGCCCAGCCGAGCGACACCACAGGATATTGCTGAAATTCCCTCGCCCCGTCGGGCATATATTCGCGTGCCACCTCACCCCACTTTTCCTCCACATCCGGACACTCCGGTACATGAGAATCAAGCGCACCCTTTTTCTGGAGAAACTCCGTAAGGTCTTTCTTCACCTTTTCCTCAAACTCACTTACCATCCGGCGGTTATCATTGTCACTCATATCTTCATTTTTTGATTTTACTTATATAATATGTAACACCCCAACTTCCTGCTTGGTTGACTCAGCCCCTCAAAACACGAATTATGTCTCCCAGAGTGCCAATATCGCGACATTTATTCTTACATTTGCATCACCGTTGTTCCCCGAATCATGAAAAATCAGGTTTTAACCGCTCCTTATACTGACAGCCAGCACTACGACACGCTGCAAATCATGAAATTCTTCCTGATATTGGGTGTGGTTATGATTCATAGCAATGTACTGGCAGGAATTACATTTGACAGCAATACCGATGCAAGTCGCATCAGCATATACCTGATGAGACTACTACCGGGCGCTATATGTCATGCCTGTGTACCTTGCTTTTTCATACTATCAGGATATCTATATTTCCACAATATCAGCAGCATGACTTCAGGCACATATATAGTCAAGACCCGCCGACGCATCAAAACACTTCTGATACCCTACATCTTATGGAATGCAATAGGACTGATACTGCTGTTTATCAAGCATTATTACTTCCACTACCCGGCCTATTCAGTAATTGACGGTGACAGAATCAGCATTTCGGGGCTGCTATTCGGATTCTGGGATTTACACCAAGGTTATCCTTATGCTTTCGCATTTTGGTTTATACGCAACCTGATTATATTCGCCATACTCTCACCTATAAGTTTCCTTTTAGGAAAATCCATACCGGGTTTCATAATCTTCATACTCATTATCTCCATCACTGACACACACCTTTATGGATTTGAATACTTTTCCTTCGGAGCATTCATCGCACTCAACAAAGTACAAACCATAGCTACACACAAAACAGCGACAATTATCGCCGGCATCACATACATCATGCTATCCATGGCCGAAACCTCATGGCTCAGATATCGCTATGAAAGCGTAGAATTAATCAAAAATACCGCAGCATACATAGCCATCTGGCACATAGCCCGTCACGTCGCTACAGGTTGCCACAGCCGGCTATTCAGCACTCTTGTCTCCTCCACGTTTTTCATCTACGCAATCCATCAATTTTTCTGCACCATCACCCGCAATCTCTTTATCTCGATATTCGGAATAAAATCATTTACAGGCGTAGTGCAGTCATTTTTCGCCTCATGGTTGACGCTCATAATCATCTCTACAATCATTTGTTTGATTATCAAGGCCATCTTACCACGCACAGCTTCCATATTGTCCGGTGACAGATAACGCCCCAACTTCCTGCTTGGTTGACCCTGAATCAATAAATAATAAAAGCCGTTAAATTTTCATTCTTAGCACTTACTTTTTTAGTGTGTTGATTGTTTACAAGATAGCATTAGTATCAATTAAAAAACGTGAGCAACATGAAAAAGAGAAACCACTTTTCCGAGCTGCTTTGCCGGTTGGTAGGATGCAGCACAAAAACCGTAGACAATTCCGTAGTTACTGACTTTGACCTAAACCGTTTTTTGGGCGACTGGCACGAGATTGCACGTTTCGACCATAGATTTGAACGAGGCATGAAACAGACCAGAGCCACCTACACTCTTCGCGACGACAATAAGGTCGATGTGCTTAATTCAGGCATGAAAGGCAGTAAACATTCCCAAGCAAAGGGAGTAGCCAGACTGACCGACACACCGGCACACCTTCGCGTATCATTCTGGAGACCATTTTACTCCGACTATCGCATTATGCTGATTGACAAAGACTATCAATACGCACTCATAGGAAGCGGCAGCGATAAATATCTGTGGATTCTGGCTCGCACTCCGCAAATCTCTGATGAAATAAAATTACAAATACTTACAGAAGCCCAGCGGCGAGGCTACGACACCGATAAACTAATATGGGTGACACAATAGCCACCCATATTACCATATAGCACATTAAAGGTCAAACAAATTGCTTCGTTTGACCTTTAATTTTTTATCACCTTAAACTCAGACTATGACATCCAGCCTCATAAATGGAATCACATTTCTACTTCTGTAACTCAACTTATTTCCCAAAGCCCCTATATATCTAATAAATAGACTATCTTTGTAAAAAGTTTCTATCATTCAGGAAAAAGTCACGACTACAGTAGAGCATCATGCAATTTACCGACATTATATTTGCCTTGTTCCTCACCATCGTGTTTTGCTTATATTGGTTCCCGTTAAGGGGGCGCACCGTATGGCAGAATACGCTCTTGCTAACTGCCAGCTATATTTTTTACGGCTGGTGGGACTGGCGTTTCCTCGGACTTATATTTCTGACGAGTCTCACTACTTTTATCTCAGCCCAATATGCCCGGGGACGGTACGGAAAACTCCTGACCACTGCAAATATTTTGCTCAACCTCGGAATTCTGATATGCTTCAAATATCTTGGATTTTTCACCGAAAATCTCGGAAAGCTATTAAGTCTTTTCGGATTAGGTCTTGACTGGTTTACTATAGAAATCCTCGTCCCCGTAGGCATTTCCTTCTATACATTTCAGGCAATAGCTTATTCAGTCGATGTATATAAATGCCGTATAACAGCCTGCCGGAACCCGCTGGCATTTTTTACATTCATATCGTATTTTCCACAACTTGTGGCAGGACCTATAGAGAGAGCCTCCCGACTTCTTCCACAAATTACCGGTATTCGACATTGGAATCGACAACTGGCATCCTCTGGCATGAGGATGATTATGTTCGGACTGATGAAAAAAGTCTGTATCGCTGACATACTTGCCATATATGTAGGCAGAATATTCTCAGCAAGTGAGATTGACCCGATTATGGTTCTGGCTGGAGGAGTACTGTTCTCACTGGAAATCTACTGCGACTTCTCCGCTTACAGCGAGATAGCAAGAGGGGTATCAAGATTACTCGGAATCGAACTGATGATAAACTTCAAGTTTCCCTATTTTTCACGCAATATACCCGAATTCTGGCGCAGATGGCACATCTCGCTTATGGAATGGTTTCGCGATTATCTATACATCCCGCTTGGAGGTAACCGTAACGGAAAGATACGCACAGCTATCAACACCCTGATAATTTTCACTCTTTCCGGACTCTGGCACGGCGCAGCCTGGAATTTTGTACTGTGGGGAGTGTATTGGGGTGCATGTTTAGTCGCTGCCAAGTTCCTTTTTAAGCAGCAGGTATCGAAAAGAGATAGCACATACGGTGATATTCCTGCCATGGTAGCCACATTTGGAGTCACGTCGTTAGGATTCTATTTTTTCAGATGCACAAGCCAAGCCGATATTATAGCCGGAGTTCACGCCTTATGGCTATATGCGGCTGTGTTTATCCTCATCTGGGCTTTCTCCCTGCTTATGGTAAGATATAACATACTCCGTAAAATCATTTTCGTTACTTTTTCAGCACTGTTTTTGGGTATTGCATGTTACATCGCGTTCACCCGATGGATATATTTATTGAAATTCTGGTGGCTTATACCCGGAGCCTTGGTATGCGTGCTGGAATGGGAAGCGAGAAACTCCGACTATCCCCTGCAATCAGTATCGTCTGACGAATGGAAGAGGCTGACACTCTATGTGGTATGTGTATTATTTATTGCTATAAGCGAACCCACCGAAATGACATTCATTTATTTCCAATTCTGATGAACGCTGTTTCTAAATCTATTCTGACATTCATACTACGTACACTCATTGTAATATCTCCGATAATACTGATTTTGCTCGGATGGTACATATGGGCTGATCCATTCAAAGTAATCCGTCACTATGACTGCTATTACCCTGAACCTGCTGAATATCCGGCAAGGATAGGGATAAACAAGGGCATAGTCACTTTTACAAATTTCGAAGACCGCATAAAAGAAGGTCACAAGTATGACTCTTTCATATTCGGCTCATCAATCTCCTGCTATTACGATGCCGCGACATGGTCAGCCCTCATAAAGGACTCTCTCAGACGCACCTGTTTTGCGAAGGGAAACGAGAACCATATTTCCGTCAATCCATATCATTTTGATTCTTCGGGCGAATCACTTATATCTTTGGCTAAAAAAGTGAAATATCTTGATGACAACGGCATTATCATACGCCATGCATTAATCATTCTTGACCCCGTCATAATGGCAGCAAACCCGTCAGACAGTCCCGGCTCTATCGACCCACCCCAGCTTCATAAAAATATTTTCGAAACCATAGGCTATCACTACACCTTTTTCCGAGCCGCTACCAATGCTGATTTCTTCAAAAGCTATATCCCGGGGATGGTTTGGAACAAACCTGTGAAAAACGGTCACAATATGGTCTTCGAGCGTCAACCCATCAAATACGACCCCTTGACCAACCAGGAAACGCTACAGCTTTGGGATTCAATAATCCGTACAAACCCCGAGAAGTTCTATTCCCGGAACCCCTTGAATGATTCTCCCATAGTATATACTGAAAGAAGCCCTGTTTTATCTGAAAAGAAAAAAGAAGCTCTTGAGCGCATTGCCGGGATTTTTTCACGACATGCCACTGATTACCATATAATAATCGGTCCGAACAGAGCCAAGATTACGCTCAACAAATCTGACCTTGCAGAGATGCAACTAATTTTTGAATCTGGAAGAGTACATGATTTCAGCACATCGCATGCACCGGTACTTGAAGCAGACACCATGCTTTACGATAACACTCATTACCGCCCTCCAATGGCTGAAATAATGATGCGTCAGGTATATGGCTCCAATGCCGCAGAATAAGCTTAAATACCCTGATTAACAAAGCCCTTCCACCATATCAAATGCTTAAAACCTATCTAATTCCCCAATATGTAATACGGAGTTAACATCAATGAAATGTAGCCGTCGATACGATTTCAAAAATATTCCTATGCTCTTTTAACTTTTCCAAAAGACTCCTGAACATAAAAGCATCATGCATATTTGTCTTTTCTTGAACCATCAATAGCTTCGCAATCAATATCAGAAATTTAACACTGTACTCACCTTTACCGGCTAAAGTACTGTATTTTTCAGCATCAGCATTAACTTCTGCCAATAATCTCTCGGCAGACAGTAAGGAATCTTGGTCTTCCTTTGATTTCAATGGAGTTGTTTGTTCCCAGATACTGAGTAAGCTATTTATAAGCGAATCCGTTTCTTGTGGTTCACTATAATGTTTAATCAACATATCTACAGCCCAATGAATATGTTTAGGCGTACGGATCCGACTCCATCGCCCTCCTTCTTTCTGACGATATCTTAGCAAAATATCAAAGTCGGACAAAGCTCCTTTGTATATCCCCAGAATATAAGTACCATTAATTGGTATCACACATAGAGGTTCCTGTCCTTTACATACCATTGAAATATTTTGACTTGCCATACTTCTTACACATTTTAGCCATTTGAATCGACATCATTTTCAAGATCATAATGTTATACAAATATTCCAAAACATCAAAAGTATGCATTGACAACATTTGAAATCATTATTTCAGAAATAGCCCCTCGTCCGTTTCCTTTTGAATTTATCATCCTCGCAGCAGCGACTCGTTTAATCGTGAACATATTGTATAACTCGTCAAAAAAGTCATCTCCATTATCCTCATTTTGAGGGTCTGAATTACTTGCTATAAATAAAGACTTGCATGTTGCTATTTGTTCACAAAAATCCCGGAGCCGTATCTGCTCCCTATCATCAAAACCACATTTTGCGTAAGCTGTAAATGACGAAGTATCAGTCAAGGGGCGATATGGAGGATCGAAATAATACAACACATTATCGGCAGCATATTTTCCAGTTTGTGCAAAGTCACCACAAAGAATCTCTACACGCTGCAATACTAAAGAATCTGCTCTCAACGTATCTTCATCACAAATTTTAGGATTCGTATATTTCCCATGCGGGACATTAAACATTCCCTTAGAATTCACTCGATACAGTCCGTTAAAACAAGTTCTATTCAGGAAGATAAATAATGCAGCGGTTTCAATGTCTGAATTACGTTTTTCATTATACCGCTCACGTTGAGACAAAAAATAATCTTTTCTTGCGACATCATCAAGTGCCAGATACTCAGT
The DNA here is from genome assembly GCA_947176205.1 of uncultured Porphyromonadaceae bacterium. Taxonomy (GTDB): domain Bacteria; phylum Bacteroidota; class Bacteroidia; order Bacteroidales; family Muribaculaceae; genus Paramuribaculum. Next base: position 3,584 of record CAMWPX010000061.1, on the reverse strand, counting down.
TTGAATTTTCGTTAATTCAAGAATTAAACTTTCGACATCTGATTTTATCACACGATATGTACAAATTAATTCTTCGTTTATATCATTAATTATAGCTCTTGTTATGTTGGGATATTTCTGTAGAATCCAGAACATAACAGCTCCGCCACCGACAAAAGGCTCAACATACGTTACAGATTCTCGTTGTAGCAGATCTTTGGGCAACGCTTTTTCAATATCCTTAAGAAGTTGCGTCTTACCTCCGACCCATTTTACAAACGGTTTTGCCGTATATTTATCTACCTTTTTCATATTTATCATATATGAGCGAAGCAAATTTAATGTTTTTTTTTCAATACACCTATTTTAACCCGAATGGAAGCAACGTAAATATACACACCACACAGACAAGTCAGCAGCCTCATCCGGTGCCATAAAACTCCGGCGCGACAAACAAAGCCAACTTTGTCCATCGCGCTAATATTTATTAATCTAATTTATAGCTATTGATTAGCTGCAGCTATAATTACTCCGCATAAAGATTTTCCTCATGCTCGGGAATGTACTGCGCCACGAGCCGGCTGATTTTCTTCAAATCGGGTTTCTTACCGGCATAGTCTATCAATGTCCCTACCGGATATAAATCAGGGTCGGAAGCCGACTGGAAATCAGCTGCATCCTCCGAATAGTCACCATCCTCCACAGCATCTGCTTCAATGGCATAGTCATTGAACGCTATTACGCGGTCAGCATCTTCATGGCGCTCAATTTCCACCAGCAGAGTTGTCGGTATTATACTTATCTGAGGGTCTTCGCCCCAAAATCCGGGATTGTTTATGACTTCCGCCACTTTAGCGGCTATGATGTCAGTGAGTTCTTTTCTTGTCATAGGACTGCTTTTTGTTACTATAACATATCAATCGCCTAAATTGTTCCCGCCCATTACCAACGTGTGTAAATGAACAGACGGCTGAAAATTATTTCAACCTCACTGCTTTAAGTTGTCCAAAATGCTTTTTATCCAAGACCATCTGATAAAATTCAACTGGCCTTTTAGTAGTTACAATTCCATTTAAGTCCCTCTGAACGAAATGTTTTAAGCTCATGATATTTCGTATGGTCTCCTTGTCTTTCTCCGAACATTTCAACCCGAAATAGATAGCTTCAATACAATTGGGAATATCAATTGTCCCATAAGTATCTTGGTTATTCATATCGTAATAGAGAAAGCGTAATTCATTTTCATATTCCCAGTCCTTTCCCTTCAGGAAAAAGGCATCTTCCAAATTTATGGAATCTTTCTTTGAATATTTGCTCATATCCCCGTTGGAATATTTCACATCCTTAAAATAAGCCACGATACCGTCTTCATTATCACCCAATCTCGTCATGGAGTTATGAAAACGATACTTAATGCATATTCCTTTATGGGAGTCGGCATAATGAGCCCACATTAAAGCATTCAGAAATTCTTTTTTATCTTTTCTATGTTTCTTTTCATCATACACAGGTTCGCTATTCCAATTACCTGCTTCTTTCAAATAAGGTAATTTTATATTTCTTGTAAAACACGCTATTTTAAGACTCTTATAGGCTTGAAGTTGCAAATTAGATATATCATCATCATTATCCAATAACACCCTAATGGGACAATCAAAAGGGTCATTGAATGCAGCTGGCGATGACAGATTTAATTGTTCGTTTACCAACGACTGATATAAAAAGTTCGTACATTTTCTAAATGCATAAGCAGTCGGACTATATGCCGTATTACTTGATACGGTAATCAGATAATATATGTATTTTTTGAAAGCATCTACAGCCCGGTTGTCATAATCTATTTTGTGCCAACACAATCCAAGATTAAGAAATAACGTTTGTTTAATCCCGAACTTATACTTTACGTTACCGTTGGCATCAAACTCATCAATAAGTCCCGACAATCGGGCTATATCCTTTTCATTAGCATTCGACATTTCATAATATCCGGCAGAAAGTATCGTAAGCGCGAGCCCATATTTTGACAAATGTTCTGATGTTTCATCAATCATATAGTCCATGAATTGTTTCCATTCCTCGTCAAACTCATCTATTACTTGCCTGGCATTCCCTGCCGTTACCTTCTCGTAATACTTTTGTATGTACTGTTCAAGCGGTAATATCTCCATATCTACTTATAGCTCTTAAAAACTCTTGATTACAATCACAAATATAAGAACTCTTTTTCACCAATAAACTAAGACTGTAGAAAATATGGGAAGCATTTTTTTGTACAGAATTACGGCGATACATCGTATAACCTCGGTCTAATATGCAAAAAGTAGGCCGTAAACACGAAAAATCCACCTCTGGTTTGAGGTGGATTACCTTATAAATTCCTAATATTTAGCGATTTAACTAATAGACAAACGATTAGTATTCGTCTTCGTTGAAGAAGAAGTCTTCTTTGGAGGGGTAATCGGGCCAGATGTCCTCGATACATTCGTAAGTGTCGCCTTCGTCTTCCATCTCCTGCAGATTTTCTATCACCTCGAGGGGCGCACCAGAGCGCATGGCGTAGTCTATGAGTTCTTCGCGTGTGGCAGGCCACGGAGCATCTTCAAGTTTCGATGCCAGTTCTAATGTCCAATACATATTGTGAATGTGTATGTTAGTTAGTAATATGTTCTTACTTTCAGCTGAGTGCCGATAAATTTTGCGGCACAAAAATAATCATTTTATATATACTAACAATTTTTCTCCCAAAATATTTCATCAGTTTCTTGTCGGACGTTGTTAAATCGCGCCAAAGCAAAGAGATAGTCGCTCAATCGGTTGATGTAACGGAGCACTGCGGGGTCCACCGGTTCTGTAGCGGCAAGGGTGATTATACGTCGTTCGGCACGACGCGCCACCGTGCGTGCCACATGTGCCTGGGCGGCTGCCTGACAGCCACCGGGAAGTATGAACCGATTGTGACGTGGCAGCTGCGAGTCCACGCGGTCTATGGCTTGCTCTATCAGCGTTATGTCAGCCGCTGTCACCCCCGGAGGTAGCAGCGGTACGTCAGCCGGAGGACACGCCAGATAACCGCCTATGTCAAACAACCGATGCTGCACCGAAAGCAACACCGATGCTTCTGGTGACTGCGGGTCAAGAGCCATAAGCAGCCCTATGTGTGAATTAAGTTCATCTATTGTACCGTACGCTTCAAGACGGGCCGAGTCCTTAGGCGTGCGCGAACCGTCAACCAATGCGGTGGTGCCGGTATCACCCGTACGGGTGTAAAGAGTTGATTTTGACGGAGTATTCATGCCACAAATTTATAGGTTAATTTTCAGATTTGCAATTACCCTTACACATTATTTCCTACCGGTAGCCAACCACTCTGATTCGCCCGGTTAATTAAAAATACTTAATACGGAAATTTTTCTTTAATATGTAGCTCGGATAATTAAAAAAGTGACTACCTTTGTAGTGGAAAACTATGGGTGCGGAAGCATATCACCGGTTTTCCATCGTAAACGATAAGAAATCACAATTCTAACCATTTATATTTCAAGTCAATTAACAACACACAATGAGCACTATTGATTTATCTCAGTACGGCATCACCGGAGCTAAGG
>CAMWPX010000060.1 GCA_947176205.1 uncultured Porphyromonadaceae bacterium | reverse complement strand
ACGGCATACCCCATCCTGAGATGTCTCGTGGGCTCGGTGATGTGTATAAGCGACAGATATATTACACAACAAACAAATTCAGCAACACCTATTAACTACCCCCCCCCCATATATTTAACCTTGTTTAACATACACCCGTGATTATCATCACTATTAATCGCCAAAAAGAGACACCGAACATACCTCACCATAGTTTTTATAGAAAGATTGTGTTCAATTAGGGGAATATTTGCTATCTTTGCGCGTTGAACACAATATTATATAATAGTTTCGATTATGAATCTTTTTGACAAAATAAGCGCCGATATCAAATCGGCTATGCTTGCTAAAGAAAAAGTGCGCCTGGAAGCATTGCGCGGAATCAAGAAAGAGTTTCTTGAAGCTAAGACCGCAAAAGGAAGCGATGGCGAGCTCAGCGATGAGCAGGCAATGAAGATACTTGCAAAAATGGCAAAACAACGCCGCGAAACGGCTCAGATATATATCGAACAGAACCGTCCGGAACTCGCCGAAACCGAACTCGCCGAAGCAACCGTAATCGAAGAATATTTACCCAAACCTCTATCTGACGAAGAACTGACCGCTGAACTCAGCACGATAATAACTGAGCTCGGAGTGACAGACCCTCGTGAAATGGGCAAGGTGATGGGAGTCGCCTCAAAAAAATTGGCAGGTCGCGCTGACGGCAAAGCCATATCAGCCAAAGTGCGCGAACTACTCTCTAAATAAAAGTCAACCAAACACTATAAGAAATGCTTACACTTCAGCAAATCAAGCAGGACCCGGAGGAAATTATCCGCCGTCTTGCCGTAAAAGGCTTTGCGGCTGAAGAGCCGATAAACAAAGTACTCGAACTTGACGAAAAACGCCGCCAGCTCCAGCTCGCCAACGACAATAAAGCAGCCGAACTGAAACAATATGCCGCCCGCATAGGCGCACTGATGAAAGAGGGTAAGAAAGAAGAAGCCAACGAAGCTAAAAATTCAGTGGCAGCCCTTAAAGAAGAGCAGAAAGAAATCGCAGAAAATCTCGCAGCTACCGAGAAAACCATGCGCGATATTTTGCTCACCATTCCTAACACACCGTGCCCCATGGTTCCTGAAGGCAAAACAGCCGAGGACAATGTAGTGGAAAAATGTGGCGGTCCGGAACCACACTTACCCGAAGACGCACTGCCCCACTGGGACCTTGCCAAGAAATACAATCTAATAGATTTTGACCTTGGAGTAAAGATTACCGGTGCCGGATTTCCGGTATATATCGGTAAAGGCGCCCGCCTGCAGCGCGCTCTCATACAATTCTTCCTTGATGAAGCCGGCAAAGCCGGTTATCTGGAAATACAGCCTCCTTACGTGGTAAACGAAGCATCAGGCTACGGCACAGGTCAGCTACCAGACAAGGAAGGTCAGATGTACTATGTAAATGAAGACAATCTTTACCTGATACCCACAGCCGAAGTTCCGGTAACCAACATTTACCGTGATGTGATTCTTCAAGCCAACGAGCTTCCCAAGAAAAACTGTGCTTACTCGGCATGTTTCCGTCGTGAAGCAGGCAGCTACGGTAAAGATGTGCGCGGACTCAACCGTCTCCACCAGTTTGACAAAGTGGAAATAGTTCGCATAGAAAAGCCCGAAGACTCCTATGCCGCTCTTGAAGAGATGAAGGACCATGTGCAGGGATTGCTCGACAAACTCGGATTACCCTGGCATATCTTGCGTCTGTGTGGCGGTGACATGAGTTTCACATCAGCCATAACATTTGACTTCGAGGTCTACTCGGCTGCTCAGAAACGCTGGTTGGAAGTTTCGTCAGTATCAAACTTCGAGACTTACCAAGCCAACCGCCTTAAATGTCGCTACCGTGACGCCGATAAAAAGACCGCCCTCTGCCACACCCTCAATGGCTCAGCTCTGGCATTGCCGCGAATAATGGCAGCCCTGCTTGAAAACAACCAGACCCCCGAAGGCATCGTAGTGCCCGAATGTCTACGTAAATATACAGGCTTCGACATAATAGACTGATGCAGAAAAAAACTATATGGGATCTCGGGCGCGCTACTTTAGAAGAGTATCGCGCCCGTCCTAAACTACCCCTTGTGGTGATTTTGGACAATATACGTTCGCTCAACAATATCGGAGCGATTTTCCGCACGAGCGATGCTTTTTTAGTCAAAGAAATAGCCTTATGCGGCATCACTGCCACACCACCATCGCCGGAAATTCACAAAACCGCCCTCGGAGCTGAAGATTCGGTTGCCTGGCATTATTACAATTCAACTGCCGAAGCCGTAATTGACCTGCACCGCCGCGGATACACTGTCTGTGCTCTCGAACAAGTAAAAGAAAGCATTGAGTTACAAAATTTTCAGATAGAGCCCACTAAAAAATACGCTATAATTGCCGGACATGAGGTACACGGCGTAGACCCGGAAGTAGTAAACATGTGTGACTGCTGTATCGAGATACCACAATTCGGCACCAAACACTCTCTTAACGTATCCGTCTCAACAGGCATAGCACTCTGGCACTTCTTCAGCCACCTCACTGCCGTCCCACCAACAACGATTTAGCCTGCTCTACATCTTTGGCGAGTTGGAACTTAAGTGCTGAAAGGGAGGCAAATTTGCACTCGGAGCGAAGACGAGCTACAAACGTAACCGTGAGCTGCAAGCCATAAAGATTGCCATTGTAATCAGGTAAATGAGCTTCAATGGTCATATTTTCGTCAGATGTCACAGTTGGCCGTGTACCGATGTTGACCACAGCCGGGCGCCTTATACCGTCAGGCGTAAAAATGTATGCGGCATAAACGCCTCCACCCGGCGTGAGTATATCAGCCGGTGGTACTATGTTAGCTGTAGGAAACCCAATACCGGTACCGATATGATTACCATGAACCACCGTCCCTGACACGGAGTAGTCATAACCGAGCAAAAAAGAAGCCCCCGCTACATCACCATGCGCTATAAGCGAGCGTATATAGCTCGAGGACACCTGAGCGCCATCATCAGGCGAAAGTAAACAATCAGCCTCATCCACATACACCACTCCCAATCGTCGACATACCTCGGCAAGTCTCTCCCCTGAAAGGCGGTCATGACCAAGCACAGTATCATGACCCGTAAAAAAAGCCGCCATACCGTAACGGTCACGGAGCATCCGCAGAAAATCCTCAGCCGGAGTGCGAAGCATTGATTCATCAAAATCAAGCACAATCACCTCATCAGCCGCATGCTTCAGCATTGATATACGCTTGTCATCATCAGATAACAACCGCAACTTTTTATCCGGGGCTATTACTCTGAGTGGATGATGTGAAAAGGTAACCGCCACCGGACGCAATGTATGAGCCAAAGCATAAGCCTTAAGTGAGGAGAGCAAGTGGCGATGTCCGGCATGAACACCATCAAATGTCCCTACAGCCATCACACCGGGCAACAATAGTTCGCTCATACACCTTAATATATTATAATGTATCGGGTAATGAGATGCGCGAAGAAAGCAATTCGTAAAATTCCGTTCCGGGAGGCACAAGCAGCGTACAGAAACCCATGATAGCCGCAGCATCAAGATTAGCCTGCGAATCATCTACGAACAACGTCTCTTCAGGCTTGATACCAAAACGGTCAATAACCGTACGGAATATCTTCATATCGGGTTTCATAACCCCGGCTTCATAACTACGGACTACACCGTCGAAATAATAATCGACATCGTGACCCGACTGACGGAAATTACGGGCTATTCCGTCATGCCACATTATGGGATTAGTGTTTGACAACATATATATAGCGTAATGACAATGAAGCGCTTCGAGTTCTTCAAGTCTATGGCGCGGTATGCCCACAAGAAATTTCCCGAAAGCAGCATCTATCGCCTCATCACTCACATCCGAACCGATAATGCTGCGAAGCGAATCATGAAACATAGCCGGGGTAGCGGTTCCGTCCTCGATATCGGCAAACGGACCCGACTGACGGTATTCGCCAAGCCATCGGTCCGGATCGGTCATACCAAGTGCGCGAAAAGCTTCCACACAATTTTCACGACGGATATCCATAATCACCCCGCCTAAATCAAACAAAAGATTTCGTATCATATTTGATAAAATCATTATCCGGGTGACAAAATTACAGAAAAATAATAGTTTTCGCAGTGGTACACTCTTATTTATTAGTTAAAACAAGCATTATTTTGATGCAAAAGCATTATTTTTGTAATCACCAATCATCTAATTCTCACATGAAACTACATCATATCATAGCATCGGCATTATGCCTATGGACTATCTACGCCGAAGCCGAAGCCCCGGCAGGCTATTACTCTTCACTCAAAGGCAAAAGTGACGCAGCTCTGAAAACGGCTCTGTTCGAGATAATCAATCCACATACACAAGTATCAAGCTATACAGCCCTGCCTGATTATTTCAAAAAAACCGATGTAAGACCCGGCACCAACTACTGGTGGGATATGTACAGCAATATGAATGTCGAGACCAACCTGACATTCGGCACCTACATGAATCGAGAACACTCGCTACCAAAAAGCTGGTGGGGCGGACTTACCAATATTCCCGCATACGTGGACCTCAATCATCTTTATCCGGCAGAAGCGGTAGCTAACCAACGCAAAAGCAATTACCCGCTGGGCGAAATAGCCGCCGGACAGACTCCATATTACACAAATGGTGTGGTAAGTGTAGGTACAGGAGTAAATAGCGGTGGTGCAAAGTATGTGTTCGAGCCATCCGATGAATATAAAGGTGATTTTGCACGTACCTACTTCTACATGGTAACCTGCTACCAGAATCTGAATTGGGTGACTACATGGCAGGTTATGAACGGCACATACCCCTCGCTACAGTCATGGGCCATAGAACTGCTACTCAAATGGCATGAAATGGACCCCGTGAGCGAAAAGGAATTAAACCGAAACGAAGAAGTCTACAAGATACAGGGCAACCGCAATCCGTTTATCGACGACCCTGAGCTTGTACAATATATATGGGGAAATAAAAAAGGTCAAGGCTATACACCCGGGGCGTCAGGTGAACCCACCGGCACCCCCACGCTAATCACCCCCCCTAACGGGCTTTATCTTGACTTCAGTCAGGTAGCCGTAGGACACTCCACCACCTCCATGCTACAGTTTAAGAGTGAAAACTGCTCCGGTTACTTCTCACTGCTGCTTACGGGGGCTAACAAAAGCTACTTCACCATCTCTGACACAAAAGTACAGACATCGGCGTCCAACTCAGTAGCAGGCTCATGGATAACGGTGACTTACAGCCCCACTTCTGTAGGCACACACACTGCCCGACTCGTAATCACCGACGGTAACCTGCCGGAAGGCTCACGTGTGGTGGAACTAAAAGCCGAATGCTTCCCTGTGCCGACACTCACAAAACTGACCGCATCGGAAGCCTCAGACGTAACTCATGACAGCTATGAGGCAAACTGGCTGACACCACCCGACAATGAAGTGGTCGACAGCTATGTAGTGACAGTGAAACGATTCCTTAAATCAGGCGGAGTGGAGACACACGAGATAGAAGCCGAAAGCAATTCCGCTCAGATTACAGGCTTTGATGAAGCCAGCTACGACACCTACACAGTACAGAGCGTACGTCTGGGCATACGTTCCGAAGCATCCAACGCCATCACAGTGACTCCTACCGCCGCTATCGATGAAATACTTGTTGACTCACCTCTTGCCGTAGAGACATTTGAAGGCGGGCTCATCAGATTCCGCTGCGGCGAACCACACTATGATGTCACCATTTATGACATCGCGGGCAGACAATATATAACCCTACCGGTAATAACCGATTACGCTGAAATAACCCTACCCGCGGGAGCCTACTTCGTAACCACCCGTAACTACCGCAAACCGATAAAGATTTTAGCATTTTGACAGTAAAATAATAGTTTTTCCAACTTTTTTCACTATATTTGTTCCAACTAAAGCAAATCAAGATGGGAAAGATTGACAACCTTGACAAGAAAATCTTAGAGATAGTAATAAACAATGCCCGCATCGCATCAAAAGACGTAGCTGCCGAATGCGGAGTGTCACGAGCAGCCATACATCAGCGTCTACAGCGCATGATTGACATAGGCGTAATCACCGGTTCGGGTTACAACGTATGCCCCAAAGCGTTAGGATACCGCACTTGCACCTACATCGGTGTGAATCTGGAGCGCGGAGCTATGTATCGTGATGTCGTGCCCGAACTTGAAAAAATACCCGAAGTAGTGGAATGTCACTTCACCACCGGTCCCTACACCATGCTCATCAAGCTCTTTGCCCGAGACAACGAGCACCTGATGGAACTGCTTAACGACAAAATCCAGTGCATACCGGGAGTAAGCGGAACAGAAACACTCATATCGCTTGACCACTCCATTGACCGCAAGATGCCAATAAAATATTAAGGTAAACGAAAACACACCTACACTACGGAGGCTGCCCGACATTAATTCAGGCAGCCTCCGTTATATTTATGGCTACAATATTTAGAAATCTATACCCACTTTTATTGTCAAAGCTCCCAAATTCCTTTTCACTACATGTACATCAGGACTAAAATTTGCAGTCATATCACTATCATAAACAAGCACGTGGCAATTAAGGAACTTATAAACATCAGCCATCTGCAGCTCATATCCTACCGACAGATGTAGCCCTACCTTCTGTGACAAACCCATACGGCATCCTACCGACGGGGCAAAATATAGTCCCTCTATGTCAGCCAACGAATATCCTACTTTCACATCAACAAACGGCGAAATCCAGTTATTCAAAATATCCGTACGCAAATCAGCAAACACAGGAAATCCTATAACTCTTGATTCTATGTACTTTACCAAACCCACGCCACCGCCGGCATAGAAATATGGGCACACCTGATAACCATGCGATGTGAAAAGCTCAATTCGGTCTATATTGACATCACTCCCAAAACCCACTCCATAGCCGATATCGGCAAATCCACGATAACCTTTTTGCACTCCGCCCCGATATCTCTCACCGGAATCTGTAGCATTAAAAGAATTTGATTTTATATACCCCTTATTATTGTTGACGATTTTATCCACATCATCTATTGAATACACGTATATATTGCCATTACTTATCTGAATCTTAAAAGAATCGCCCGGAAGTTGCTCTGTAATCACACCTTTTACAATTCTTCCGTTTTTTAGATACACAGTTTTCTCCTTACCAAAAGAACTGACAGCACACACCGCACATAGCAGCAACGCAAGATATCTGAAAAAATGTCTCATAACGTATGATATTTATTGTGATAATATACTATTAATTGTCGCTCAACCACAAAGATATGACATATTAACCTTAATTACAAAACAAGAACATGACTTATCAATGCTCTCCCCACTCAACCAATCTATTTTCCACATCTTCTTACTTTAGCTATTTTATAGTTTGAGGTAGGTCTTAAAGCGAACAAGAGACGTATTGATGATTAATTCTTCGTGAAAACCCACCTGCTTGAGAAGCGGATATATGTGATTATACTTGGCTATATCGAAAGATATATGGGCATCGCTGCCAAGTATAATAGGTGCATGATGTTTTTTGCACAGTCGGAGCAATTCAAGACTGTTTTCAACAGCTTTCACCTTATTACGCACCGGATTAAGTGAACTATTATTAATTTCAAGCAACGTATGATTCTCTTTAGCTGCAAGTACAAGAGGTTCAAAATCCAGTTCGGAAGCTCCATCAGCCGGATGTCCTATGATATTTATCAACGGATTACGTATCACCCTCATAACTGCTTCGGTATTTTGGCTCTTATCTCCTCCGCTGTATAAAGCTGAATGAATGGACGCTATTCGGATATCAAGCTTCTGCATAAGTGCTTCACTCATATCCATGTTACCTACCGTATCAAGTATATTTATTTCAGCTCCTAACATCAACTCCACTCCATACATCAGACGTGGCACCATGTGTAGATTACGAAAATAAACCTCAGGACATGTACCCGGGACACTTGGCGCATGCTCGGTAATACCGAGCAGTTTCAAGCCACGTCCTGCCGCGGCATATACCATCTCCTGCAATGTACTGAATGCATGACCACTTGCTACCGTATGTGTATGAACGTCTAACTCTATATGCATAACCTAATCGTATTGGGGATTAAAAGCATAACACAAATTTACTGGAATTCTGTAATATTAGTATAATTACAACTATTGTTGCCAGTTTTTTTGTAACTTTACATTATCTTTTTTGACCGATTTCATGCTGAAATAGAATCCAAGCCACTTTTCAGCAATACTATCACCATAAAACACTACACTAATAATATTCACATGATACGAATACTTCACTCAGTAAGTAACATGGGGCGTGGTGGCATCGAAACCATGCTCATGAATTACTACCGACATATCGACCGCACAAAAGTGCAGTTTGACTTTCTGTGCAATAAATCAGAAAAAGGAGTATTCGACGATGAAATACTCGCCATGGGAGGCAGACTATTCGTAACACCGGGATTCAATCCCCTCAAACGCCACGCTTACACTCGTTTCATGCTCGACTTATTCAAGCGATACCCAGAGTACACCATAATAGAAGCCCACAATGACGGCTTGGGTGCCTTTGCCCTTAAAGATGCCATGAAAGCAAATGTGCCGATAAGAATTTACCATGCACACTCCACATCTCTACCGAAGAACCTCAAATATCCCATTAAACTATACTGCAAATGGCATATTAACGATTGGTCGACACATCACTTTACCTGCGGTATAAAAGCCGGTCAATATTTTTTCGGTAAACATGTGATGGAGACAAACGATTTCTCCATTATAAACAATGCCATTGACTTAAGTCGTTTCAACTTTAACCCAAAAACACGCTCACAACTACGACACGACTATAATCTGGATGACCGGCACGTAGTAGGTCATGTCGGACGTTTTGCTACTGTTAAGAACCACACCCGTTTGCTTGATATTTTTGCCGAACTCAAAAAGATTGATTCTAAAGCCACACTGGCATTGGTAGGAAACGGAGAACTTATGGACTCAATACGTGCTAAAGTGGCAAAACTTAAGCTACAGAATGATGTAATATTTGTAGGAGAAACTCCCAATCCACATTTATGGTACCAGGCATTTGATATTTTCACCATGCCATCTCTTTACGAAGGACTTCCGGTGGTCGGAATAGAAGCTCAGACAGCTGACCTACCATGTATATTCTCCAGTAATGTTCCTAACGAAATAGCTAAAACTAATCATTGCTATTTCATTGGCCTTAACAAAAGTAACGAAGAATGGGCGTCAGTCATCGCTTCAATTCTAAACAACAGTCCACAGCGAAAAGACTGCACAGATTTAATCGCTTCTGCTGGATATGATATCCACACTGAGGCTCGAAAACTTCAAAATCTTTATGAACAGTTCGCCGCAGCGACCAATTGATAACACTCCCTATATTACGCAACGAGGCTGCCCGACGTTAATTCCGGCAGCCTCCGTTATATTTATGGTTTATAGTCTTAGAATTCTATGCCTACCTTTATTGTAATAGCATCTGCATTAATAGACCCTGCATATGTAAAATAATGGCCATAGTAATAATCATAATAACCGTACGTTACATCCACTAATTGCAATGAATATCCAATAGCTAATTGTATTCCCAACTTATTACTCAAACCAAATCTACAACCTAAAGATGGTGCAAAATAAAATCCTTCAACATCAGCTACTGAGTAGCCTATTTTCACATCAACAAAAGGTGTAATCCAATTATTCAAAAAATCGCTTCGCAAATCGGCAAATAAAGGTACACCCACTACCGATGCATCATTATAATACATGACACCCGCTCCGGCACCAAGGAAAAAGTACGGACAAAATTGATAACCATGAGAAGTGGTAATATCCAATCGACTGGTACCAGAGTAGTAAAATCCATTCTACCCGTATCGGAATAACCTAATCCTATCCCATATCCAATTTCTGCAAAACCACGATAACCGGGTGCAACACCACCATGAAATGAGTAATTTGATTTCACCTCATCACTCTCTTTTGTTATTTTTTCTACGTCAGATAGCTGATAGACGAAAATATTACCATCACGAGTTTGAAGTTTTAACGATTCACCCGGGCGCTGTTCGATTATAATTCCATGAATAACGCTACCGTTTTTGAGATACACGGTTTCAACTTGTGCATAAGCACTTACAGCACATATCACACATAACGATGCGATAAGAATTTTTTGAAGATGCTTCATAAAAATAGATTTTTTGTTTGTGGTGAACTATAATTAAATAAAAAAATGGCGCAGACCCTTCTCTGCGCTGTCAGGTTCACCACAAACCAAATACCCAAGAGTAAAGTCCGCACCAAATATTTTGGCTCGGAATCGGGTATTTGTTTGCTCCATTAACATTAGAGGTGGTGATTCTGACAGCTATGAGCTAATATGTAATTATACAGTAACCTCTGTCACTCGTATTTTTGCAAAGATAATAACTTTTAGCTTAAAAACAAAGTGGACATACACCCTGCAATTATAATCAGCACAAGTTGTACCTTACAACAAACTAAAGCGGAGACACACTGAATAAGAGTCTCCGCTTTGCTATGATATGTCAATCTGACTTTTAGTCTTCGAGGAAGTAGGTGAGTGTGGTGACCACCCTTACCTCTTTTAGATAAGGTGTATATGAATCACGGTCCTCAATGGAAAACTGACCTTGACGGGCGCTCTTTATCTTACCTATCGAGCTATGGGAATCATCAGCAAACTTCTTCGCTGCCTGACGGGCAGCATCGGTAGCCTCAGCTATCATCTCGGGCTTAATCGAATTAAGTTCGGTAAATTCATAAGATATCGGATACTGATAGGACTCGGTGGTGATGGGAATACCGCGTTTGAGAAGTTCGCCCTGACGGTTAATCAATGCACGCACCTTGTCAACCTGTGTTGAGCTTACCGTAACCACCGATGTAACACTATATTTATATGGAAGCGGGTCAGAATTATAACGATTAAGAGTCAGATTAGTCATGGACGGCGCGCTTACCGAAATTTCAGCGGCATCAATACCGTTATCGGTAAGAAACGACATAATCTGAGTATTGATAGACGCTACATAATCATATACCTGCGGTAAATCATTACCTACCTGAGTGAATACGATAGGCCAGGTAACATGATTTGCTGCCACTTCGCGCGTGGCAAGACCGCGTACCTCAACCGTACGCTGACTGTCAGGGATTGACTTTATTCCGCTTCTGACACACAGTCCGAGTGCCAAAAGACCGACGGCAACCAATGCCGAGGCGATAATCTTGGATACATTCATAGTTGACTAAATTTTATTTCTTATATAACATAAACTTATGACCGAAAGTTAAACCGATGGTTTATATTCGCTCAGCCAACAAATGTTAAAGTTATCGTGCCGGATAAGGCAGGAAGTAAAAAATCACATCATCAGGATAATCTTCCAAAGCTACTTTTACAGCATGAATGCGGTCTATGCCGGATGTGCCGAGGATGGATTTTACCTGAATATACTTCACCAGAAACTCATTGATATCAGCAGTGTGTGTAATCAGATATGGACTTTCTGTCATAACTCCCTTGCCTGAAGCGAAAATAGCGTCACACACAGCCATAAGCCGTGCCTGAAGCGAAGCAGCATCAGGTTTCTTTAGAGCAGTGGCACACGCATAAGCCTTAAAGAGAAGCTGCAGATTGGCTGGGTCAGACTTCAATGCTGCAACAGCAGCATCATAGGCTCCGGCTATATCACCTGAAGTATATAGATTCGTAACGCTCACATAATCAGCCTGAGGATTAAACCCTGACTGTTGAGCCGAACCGTAATACACCGTAGCGGCATCGGCAGGCGATATCTGGGTGCCGGAAGTAAAACGTGCAAGAGCTGCCGGATAAGCAGCCATATCTACGGTGACATTATTCTGCGCGCCCGCACCCACACAGGTCAATACAGTCATCAAAGCAAGAAAAAACTTTTTCATTTTTATGTATTTATTGAAATTTAAGCATACTGTCCATTATAGTAC
>CAMWPX010000059.1 GCA_947176205.1 uncultured Porphyromonadaceae bacterium | reverse complement strand
AGTATAGACTTTATATTGGACAATCATTATTAACTTTGAGGTATATAATCATTATCACAAAATCTTTAATCCATGAATCGCCTGATTACAGTATTTTTATCGAGTATTTTTATCTGTAGTACATTGGTAGCCGGAGCTTCGGATTCGGTAGCTTCTGTAGCTGATATCATACCTCGCGTAACTTCGTTTACTATTAAGGATAAAGTATATGAGCTGCCTGAAGCGGTTACTTTTAAGGTGAAGAGAGGTAACTTGTCGTCTGTTTTTCAGGAATATATGTATGCGTCGTCATTACATATAACGCCCGTAGTAAAAGGAACTGCGGCTATAACATTTGCTATTAGTTCTGACATGACAGGGGTATCGACAGAGGGATATATAATGGATATTACTCCAAAAGGTATAACCATAACGGCTAAAACTGAGACAGGTGCATTTTACGCCGTTCAGTCACTTTTGCAGCTGACCCATGATGGTGAAGTACGTCGGTTGCAGTGTGCCGAGGTCAAGGATACTCCCCGATTTTCTTATAGGGGCATGCATTTTGATGTAAGCCGTCATTTTCGCAGCGTTGATTTTCTAAAAAAGCAGATTGACGCTATGGCTCAGCTAAAAATGAATAATATGCATCTGCATCTTACTGACGGTGCCGGTTGGCGTATGCCGGTGGATGCGTATCCACGGCTGACGCAATTTGCTGCATGGCGTCCGCAGCGCACTTGGCAGGATTGGCGCAATGCCGGTACATTTTATTGCGAATCGGATTTTCCCGGAGCTTCAGGTGGCTTTTATTCAAAGGATGAATTGCGTGAACTTGTAGACTATGCTTCCCGTCGTCACATCCGTGTGATACCTGAGATAGAGATGCCGGGTCATAGCGAGGAGGTTCTGGCTGCCTATCCGGAATTATCATGTAGTGGACAGCCATATAAAAATTCTGATTTTTGTCCTGGTAAAGAAGCTACATTTGCATTTCTTGAAAAAGTTATTGATGAGGTAATAGACGTATTTCCGAGCGAATATATACATATTGGTGGCGATGAGGCGTCAAAAGATGCTTGGAAGACGTGTCCTGATTGTCAGCGCAGGATGAAAGAAGAGGGAATCGTTGATGTCGACGGACTGCAAAGTTATCTGATTAAACGTATGGAAAAGTATATCAACTCACATGGTCGTCAGATAATTGGATGGGATGAAATACTTCAGGGAGGAGTAGCTCCCGGTGCTACGGTCATGTCATGGCGCGGAACTGAAGGAGGTAAGAAAGCGATAGCCTCGGGGCATGATGTGATAATGACTCCGGGTACTTATTGTTATCTTGATTATTCGCAGGATGCTCCTTTCCGTGAGCCTGTGTCGATAGGTGGCTATACTCCGCTTAAGAAGGTTTACGGTTATGAACCGGTAGAGGCGGATATGGAATCGGATAAAGTATCGCATCTGTTAGGGGTTCAGGCTAATCTGTGGAGTGAATATGTGACGGAGGATTCGCATGCCGAGCACATGTATTATCCGCGAGCCTATGCCATAGCTGAGATAGGCTGGAGTACGCCGGAAAAGGATTACGAAGATTTTCACCGCAGGTCATTGGCATTTAATGACCTTATGCAACAGAGAGGTTATGCACCGTTTGATTTGAAATCGGAATATGGCGAACGTCATGAATCACTTGTTCCGGTAACCCATAAAGGTGTCGGAGCAGCGGTAAGCTATGCGTTGCCATATAGTGAAAAATATCCCGGAGTGGGACTTTCAACACTTACCGATGGTAAAAGAGGTGGCTGGAATAACAATGATGGTCGCTGGCAGGGTACGCTTACCGATGTGGACTGTACTGTTGACCTCGGACAAGAAAAAGAAATAAATTATGTTGGGGCGGCTTACATGCATTCCGAAGGTGCATGGATTCACCTGCCCGAAGAGGTGGTGTTTTCTACATCAGTCAATGGCGTTGATTTTACTCCTGTGGCTACTGTAAGTTGCGACATTGATCCGATGTATCCTAAAATTATCACTAAGGAGTACGGAGCACCGGTGGATGGTGTGCGGGCTCGTTATGTCCGCATGCAGGCTACAAAAAATCCGCGTCCGGGAAGTTGGTTGTTTACTGATGAGTTTATAATCAACTGACAGGTTATGGGAAATTACAGCAATTTTAAGGCTATGGCAGCGCAAGCTTCGGCATCACACAGTGCGTTATGGTGATTTTCCATACTGTAGCCGCAGGCGGCTGCTGACAGGTGGAGCTGATGACTCGGAATGTCAAGGCATCGTCGCGAAGCAGCTAAAGTGCAATGAAACTCATATTCGGGATAGGTCATATTATATTTGGCGAATACTGCTTTCAGACAACTTTCGTCAAATGGGCGGTTATGGGCTACGAGGGGCAATCCCGCTATCCGATTTGCTATCTGTGACCATACTTCTGGAAATGTCGGCTGCCCGTCGGTATCGCATCGGGTGAGTCCATGTATCTTTGTTGTCCAGTAAGTGTAATAATTGGGTTCGGGCTGGATAAGACTATAAAATTTATCGACTATCTTACCCCCGCGCACTATGACAATCCCGACACTGCACACACTTGAACGTTGTCCATTGGCGGTTTCAAAATCTATTGCTACAAAATCCTGCATAAAATAATCTATTGTTTAATAAGTGTCCGCTGACAGAATGTAACCTTTTTTCTTGATTGAAGTGATTGTGATTTTCGGGTCGGTCAACAGACGGCGGATGTAGGTAATCTGTACGTTTAAGGCAAGAGAGTTGGAGTAGCTTGAGTCACCCCATACCTTGTCAAGAATAATGTCACGTTCTACAGGTTTGCCGATATTTTCGGCGAGCATCTGAAGAATTTCTGTCTGGCGCACTGAAAGAAAATGAGTTTCATCAGCGTATGTGAGCGCTGAAAGATTAGGGCGGAAAATGGTGTCGCCTATTTGGTATTCGATGTCTTGATTTACGGTAAGACTATCAAAGCGTTCGTTGATTTTTGCGATGAGTTCTTCAGGATAAAATGGTTTTGCGATATAGTCATTTCCTTTAAGAGAGAAACCATGCAGCCGGTCGACTTTATCAGTACGGTCAGTCAGAAAGAAAATAATCACCCGTTTGTCATTTTTCCGGATTATACGTGCCATTTCGAACCCATCGAGTTCAGGCATATTTATATCAAGCAGAATCAGGTCGGGACGGATTTCCCTGTACATTTCCAATCCTACCTTTCCATTGTTAGCATATATTACTTCATAACCTTCAGTCTCGATGAAGCGTTTGAGCAGCAGTGAGTTTTTAAGGTCATCGTCAACCAGAAGTATTCTAATCGTCTTCATCATTGCGGTAATCTTATTTTGAAACGAGTACCTGAACCTTCAGAGCTCTCTACTGATATATCGCCCCCGTGGGCATCAATCAGTAATTTTACATACGCAAGACCGAGACCCATTCCGGGTTGTTCGTTGACAGATGTTTTTCCTCGATAGAATCGTTTGAATATATGCTTGATGTCACCTGAGGAAATACCGTTGCCGGTATCGCTTATGTTTAGCTCGATGTAACCGTTATGTTCTGTTGCCGTTGCTTTGATTTTCACAGAGTTTCCGGAATATTTGATAGCATTTTCTACAAGATTATTCAGTATATTGTTGAGATGCGTATAGTCAGCCGAAACTACCATAGTTTTATCGATGTCATTACTGATAATAACTGATTTATCAGCGGGAAATACTGTAGCTGCTGTAATATTGTCCCATAGATTATGGAGATTTACTGTCTGGATATCAAGGGGTATCTGTTCAATATTATTGAATGTGATATCCCTTAGTTTTGAGAAATAAGCGGAAAGATTGTCAAGGGCATTCCTTGTTTCTGAGAGCAATTCCTTTTTTATCTCCCGGTCTTTCATCATACGCTCATTATCCAGTCCTGATACACACATCTTCAATGTGGAAATAGGTCGTTTAAGCTCATGAATCATTGTTGTGATAAAACTGTTTCGCATCTTGTCAAGCCGCGAGAGTTTAAGCACAGTGGAGAACTGTAGTATAAGACATACTATAAGTAATATCGATACAATGATTGATATAATAAGGGTGTGCCACATATTCGGTAGAATATCGAATGGATTGATGGAACATACGATATTGACTATCTGACCCTCTAATTGGGAGTATGGTATAGCTAAGGAAAGCGCAGGTGAGAAAACAGAGGTATGATAATCAACCGTCGTCTTCCACACCATGCTGTCAGCTCTGACAAGAGCGGTCTGAGCTTTAATTCCTGAATTATTAAGCACCGAGTCAACACCTTCTAAGGTAAACGGGCATCTTCGTTCGGTTCTGACGTTTTTTGTCGCTATCCATGCTTCATTCTCATCTTTGGCTCCGGAGGCGTCGTAAACAACTGAATCGACTGGCGCTGTCATTTGCAGTTGGGCTAATTCTATAGCTTTGTTTTTTTGTTCATCGCTAAGCTGAGTACCGGGTTCTATGCCGAGAAGCTCATGAGCAGAAAACATATAAGTCGTAATCTTTGCTGTGCGGGTGGTTTTGACAGTATCCCCGTATTCCTGTTGCAACGAGAATGTCGGAATTGTGAAGGTGCTGTCAGTCTTTTGTTTGTCCTGAGTGCCGGAGTCGTTATCTGTGGATTTTTCTCGTATAATGTTATAGTCATCCACACATTTGATTATCCGGGTAGTGAGGTTCCGTTCATATTCCTTGAGCGAGAATTCATACTGACCATAAAGCCAATATCCCTGCATTCCGAGAAATGAAAGAATTGCGATTATCGTGATTATGTAAAGTGCTTTAATTCTTTTTTCCATGACACAAAATTACGAAAATATCCGTAGTCGACTGTTCTTTATATTCGGCTATTTGGCTGACAGTAATAATTTAGTAATAATTCCATAATGTTTGAGTAATGATTATTTTCTGCGCTATGGCTTGTACCGTCGTAATTTCGCAGCATGAATTTAATCTCAAAAACTCAAATATGAAAAAATTACTTTTAATTCTTGTTACCGGTAGTATAATATGTGTCACGGCATCCGGGAAAATAGTCAGACGTCAACTTAATATTTATAAGAATTCCGTTCCAGAATCGGAATTGCTTGCAAACGGGACAATGGAATTTGTCTATGATTACCGGTGTTGTGTGGATACTACCGGTGTGCTTGAGGAGAATATGTCAGGTGATAATATGCTGCTTCAGATTGGTCCTGACGGAATGTCAAAGTTTTCCAGCTACAAAAATCTGACCGTTGACTCCATACTAATGTGCTCAAGTCAGGAACAGATAGTAAGTGCCGTACTGGAGGGAAAGCTAAGTACAGGCGAGTTTATGACTATCTATAAGAATTATCCGGAAGGAAAGCTTACTCATACTGAAAAGATATGTCAGGATTGGTTTCGCTATGATGAGGAGATGCCACAGTTTGATTGGGAACTCACTGATTCAGTCACGAATGTGCTCGGATATGATTGTCAGAGTGCCAGATGCCGATTCCGTGGACGTGAGTGGACGGTGTTTTACGCTGAGGATATTCCTGTTGCCGACGGACCGTGGAAGCTGCATGGTCTGCCGGGATTGATAATGAAGGCATCAGATGATAAAGGTCATTATACCTTTGAATGCATCGGGATAAAGTCAAACACAGTACGACCGATTACTATATATAAAGTGCCTTATAACAGTGTGAAACGCAGTGATTATTATGACACGAAGCATCGTTATGAAGTGAATCCTTATGCTTATTATGAAGCTACAACGGGAGGACATGTTACAGTTACTGATATGGAGGGTAATCCTCAGCTTGGAGCTTATGACCCGATTGAGCTACCTTTTGAATACTTGGAACTTGACTGGAAGAAATGAATAGATACAGCTTTTTAGTACTTTTGGGTTTGTTCTGTCTGCTGTCGGTTACGGCGGCAGGTCAGAGCAGACTTCAGGGTCATGTCACAGATGCGGTCACAGGAGAGCCTGTAGTGGGAGCCATAGTGAGAACCAAGGGAGCTTTCGCTTCTACGGGTCGTGACGGGAGTTTTTCGTTATTACTGAAGAATGAAGCTGATTCCGTTACATTTCGATGTATGGGATATGAGACACTTACAGTGTCGGTATCAGATGATGTTGCTGATGTACGGCTCAGTCAGAAAGTAACTCGGTTAAATGATATTATAGTGGAGGCCCCGGATATATATGCCAGAGGTGATACGCTTGTGTTCAATGTATCACGGTATGCCAACGCCAAGGATAACGCTATTATCGATGTAATCAAGCGGCTTCCGGGTATAAAGGTGGATAAGGATGGTACGATAAAGTATCAGGGCAAACCTATCAATAAATTTTATATTGACGGTAATGACTTTATCGGCGGTCAGTACGGGCTTGCTGTTAACAATTTATCTCATGAGGATGTGAAGTCAGTGGAAGTAATGGAAAATCATCAGCCGGTTAAGGCTCTTGAGGGAATAGAGTTTCCGGAAGAGGCAGGTATCAACCTGACACTTAAGGAAGATGCCCGAAGCCGGTGGGTAGGGGTGGTTAAAGCGGCAGCCGGAGTTCAGCCGCTGCTTTATGACGGCTCGTTGTTTACAATGAGGTTGGCTTCAAAAATTCAGAATATGTTTACTTTGAAAGCTGACAATACGGGCTGGAATCCTGTCAATGAGATTTGTGACCATGATTTCGATATGATGTTTTCATCGGATTACATGCCTTCACTTTGGCGGGAATATATTTCGGCTGATATTATAAGTGCTCCGTTATCAGAATTACGTACGCGTGACAATCTGTCATTGCTGGCCAATGCTATAACTGCGTGGAAATCGGGTGATACGTCAATGCGGCTTAAACTTGACTATATGGGTGACCGTCTTGATTATAATTCAGGTGTGACTACCGATTATTTCAGCGCGCAAATACCCGTATTCATTCAGAATAATGTTCAGCATATGCAGAGTCATGATGTGTCGGGCCAGTTTTATAGCGAGACAAACAAGCGTGGTTATTACTTGAAAGATAAGTTGACACTGTCCGGGAGGTGGGAAAATACTAATTCGGTCATAACCGGTTCGTATGACCTTGCACAATGTGTGGTCAGGAAAAAACTTTCAGCCGTGAATGACCTGAAGTTGGTAAAACGTAATGACAAAAAATTATTCACACTGACATCACGTAATGCAGTGGAGCATCGTCCTGACCGACTGCTGATAGCCGGCGATGGTGATGTCATGCAGACTATTGGGATTACTGATTTCAGAACGACTACGGAGACTCGTTTCGGAAAACTGACACGTTTTTGGAAATATTATCTTACGGCAGGTATCGACGTGAATTATCACCGTATGAATAGTTCTCTTGCCGGATTCGGAAGTTTTGACAATTGCGGAGTGCATGATGTGTTTTTGTCTAATCTTTATGTTACGCCTCAGATTGATTATGATAGAAGCGGATGGCGGATGTCACTTAATGTTCCGTTGAAATGGTATCATTATGCAGTAGCCGGACAGCATGATTATATCAATGTTTTTCCGCGATTCAATGTAAAGCGGCAGATTGGCGCTAAAACCGAATTGTCGGGAACCATAACTTATCGGCTGGTTTCTCCGCAACCTTATCTTTATATCGATATTCCGGTTATGGCTGATTATCGCAATATGTTCATCGCTGAAAATTACGATAAATATACTCAGGATATTACCGCATCACTTTCCTTGGGCTACCGTAATCCGTTGAAGTCACTGTTTGTCAATGTTTCGGCATCGTACAGTCATCAGCGTAGTCCAAATATGTCTAACCGGATATTTATTGATGACTTCATAATTTCCACTTTTGCCGACAGACTTTCGCACAGCGATACGTGGAATATGAAAGGAGGCATTAGCAAAGGTATAGGACATAGTAAGATGGTGGCTGGCTTTGATACTGAATTATCGCTGGCATCCGCTTCGTCTATGCGTGATTATGCAGTCATACCCTTTCAGCAGGTGACGGCAGCGATAAAGCCTTATATCAAAGGAAGTATCTTAAGCTGGTTATCGGTAAATTATGAGGCTGAATATGGATTTTCAAAACTAACAATCGGCGGGGATATAAACACTTATCATACGTTTCATCAAGTACTTTTTGCCACTATAATTCCGAATGACATAGTGCAGTTTACGGCCGGAGCGGAACATTTTTTTACTCGTTTCCCTGAAGGAAATCTGGCTAATCTCGTACTGCTTGATGCATCGGCAGTATGGCGATTAAATGGTAAAGTCAGGCTTTCGCTTACAGCTAACAATCTTCTTAACAAGAGAAATTATGAGTATGTGACTTACGGTACGCTTTCCTGCTCGGAACATACTTTTAACATCCGCCAGCGTTCAATCCTCGCCTCAATCCAGTACCGCTTCTGACGAATAAATTGATATACGGATAATCATGGTTTCATTTTTTGTTTATGTTTAGTTATTGCAGGATATTCAAATTAAATATATATCTTTGTCAAGCGGTTAAATAGTTAAGCGTTTAACCACTACATATAGTTGAAGTGAAAAACAGTAATTTATCATGAAAAAAAGTCTAATACTATTATTGACATTAATTACTTTCGGCACGTGTATTATATCGGCACAGGAGCCGGTGGTGTCTATTTTGACTAAAATAGCTAATCAGGGTTCATACGTTACGGGATATGATAAAGAATTTAAGCTGATTGATAACCGCAGTAACCTTACATGGACAGTACGGAATTTTAATAACAATAATAGTGCATGGGATAATATTCGTTGTGGTTCGAAAAGCAGTGCTACCACAGCTACTATCACCACCGATTTTGTCATAGCGACTCCGATAAGTAAAGTTGACGTGGAAGTGAGCAGATATAAGACGGGGTCAACCAATAGGATGACCTCTATGGCTTTGCTCGTTTCACCAAACGCTGATATGAGCAACAGTACATCGTACTCAGCCGACATTTCCGGGCTTCCTATCACTACCGGTACACCGGTTATAATTTCGATTCCGGTTACTGCTCCCGCTGAAAACATGTATTATCAGTTAAGCGTCGACATGCCTAAGGTTTCTTCGGAAGGTGTTTTTTCGGTAAATTCATTGAGTTATTATCCTGAGGTTAAGGAGCCTGAGGTCGGCGTTCATGATGGCACACTTGATTTCACAGAAAAGCAATCCGTTATTGATGCTTATGCCGGTGATGGCACCATTGAGCCGGGTGGTGAATATTCCGAATCGGGAACTAATAACTTAAATGGAGCCACATTTACCGTAGGCGAAGTCTGTGTGAGTCTGTCGAAAGCCGAAGGTACGATTACACCTCGTTGGTGGGAATCGAAAACGATAAGTCCTGAATTACGGTTGAATCCCGATAATGTCATGACGTTTGAAGTGATAAAGCAAGGCTGTCGGCTTTTGGAGGTGAAATTTCTGCAAGGTAATGCCACTACGTCGTACTACGATGCTTTAGAAGCGTCAGCTACTACAAATGTTGGTGAGACCGCCCTGAAAGATAAGACATGGAGTGCCTCGGATGACGAAGTTGTAGACAGACTGACATTAGTATTCAGCGATTACTGTCGGTGCGGAAGCATTAGAATTACCTATTTTGATGAAAATGAGGGAATGTCAGGCATCGAGACAATTTCGGTCAATGTCGGAAACGAAATAGAACCAGTAGAATACTACAATCTTCAGGGAGTTAAAGTCAACCAAGGCAATATTGCTCCCGGAATATATATAATGCGCCAAGGCTCCAAAATCACCAAAGTCATTCTGAATTAACTTAACAGAAGGTAATTGCCCCCGATCCTGCCATTTCGGCGTCAAATTGTTGAAAATGACTATGGTATATGCCTTTTCGCCGTACTTATTGAATCGTGAATCTATCTTGATTTTAATCTTATTTTTTGTAAATTTATAGGGTAATTTCAAAATTTCAGGAGTTCAATTTGTTCAGTTTATCCGGATAGTTCATTTCGCAGTTAATATTATCACATTCAAATAATAATAGTTATAGGTTGAAACAATATTCATATCGGTAGGTACAGACAGTCTATATTTTCTTTATTCATTATCAAAATTTGGGGCACACGTAATCTGATTTAATCGGTTTATTTTCTTAATTTTGTATTATGATAAGCGAGCCGTCAGATTACAGCACTGATTTTTCAGACCATATAGATGAGCGTACCGTAAAATCCGGTTTCAGAGATGAAAATATCTGTGGAGCCGGAGCAACTTGTACCGTCTATGCAATGCGGCTTGGAGGAATCCGTGTAGCCGTAAAGCGTCTCAAAAATGAATACATCTCAGATCCGATATATGTAGCGGCATACCGTAAGGAATCTCAGATTGGGAAACGCTTAAAGCATGACGCCTTGCCGGTTTATTGGGACTTTAGGGGTGATTTCAATGAAGTCTTTATTGTTATGGACTTCATTGACGGAGTGTCGCTTAGCGACTTTATGGAATCAGCGGAAGGGAAGCAATATTTCAGTAATCCTGCCCATGTCCGACGATTCCTGTCGCAAATGGTAAGTGCCCTGACATATCTTCACCGTAGCGGCGTCATTCATTGCGACGTTAAGCCGACAAATATTATGCTCCGCCACAGCGACCGGGCTGCGATGCTCATTGATCTTGACAAGGCTTATTGCGATACGCTTGACACGACTCAGGGCGGTACCAGAAATATAAGCGATCCGCTGACGGTGGGAGAAAGGCCTACAATACATAAGGATTATGCTGCCCTTGGAAAGGTTATTGAGTTAATTGCCCATAATGTACCTCAATTCCCGTGGGGACAATTCAAAAGATTCCGGCGAGAGTGCTTCAGCAAAAACGTCACCGATGAAAGTCTGATTGAAGCTCTTGGCAAACGGTCAAAGACACCTTTATGGATAGGTCTGTCGTTAGCTACAATAGCATTGACAGCCATTGGTTTCTTTATTTTCAGACCCACTTCCGACATTGAATCTGAGGATTTGCATGTAATCAATCAAGCGGTTGAGACTTCCGATTCCGTTCCAACTGTGAATCCGGTTAAGGAACAGGATGTAGTCCCGGAAGTGATTGTTGTGCAAACACCCGCAGCAAAACCGAAAGATATTATAGGCGATTTCGATAGTCAGATGGCTGACTTTATTCGAGAAGTAGAAGATGCTTACGAAGTTCTGTTGTCTGGTAATGTGCCTGACAGCCAGATTAGTGATTTAATGCATGCAATAATGAATTCGCATAGTTCCAAGTATCGCGATTTATTGACAAGTCATAAGTCAAAAAATCCGGATATGTCAGGGATAGATGTGGAATTGGAATTAGCCCGAAAGGCAGAGAAAAGCAAAGCCAACCGACTGTTTGAACAGTTTATGCAAGCGGTTGCTGATACTCTTACAGCCCGCCATCCCGAGTATGATTTCTGACAAGATAGAAACGAGTTCAATGAGTTCATACGATAATTTCAAGCGAGGTGAGTCCGCCATCTTTTGCTCCGCGATATCCCCCGATATTGCGGTCGCCACGTATTATTTCTCTGACAAGAAGCTCATGACCTAAGACCAGATGTGACAATCTGATACGGTCACCTTTCATCAGCTTGCTGTTCTTGGATTCGTTTATCACGAATTCTCCGCCACCAAGATAAGTTATGACTATCACTCTCGCCGGCTCATACTTTATCTGAATCTGAGTTCCTTCGTTAAGTTCAGCCACATCGATACTTTCCAGTGATGTGAATTCCGAAGAGTAATCCTCCTCGCTAATTTCCCTGAGAAGCGATTTATAGCTGTCGTATCCCAACCACTTTGCGAGAATATCCATAGTGCTGACATGCGGCGTACGTCTCTTCTCCGGCGAATTTTCCCCGACGAGACCAAGCATACGTTTGACCGTCGTTTCCCCTATACCGATGCTCCCGGCAAGAGAAGCGCAGTCAGCTGAATACACTTCGTCCTTGCCATACTTAGCGAGAATCTTACTGATAATTGACTGTGGCAACATATCTTGATAGTTTAATTTCCGATTACAAAATTACCGCTAATGCTCCTATCCTGCAAGCAATGAACAAAGTGAACCAACATCTTTAGATTAAACAGAGGCTGTGCCGTAACATTTATTACGGCACAGCCTCATTTATGAAGTTAATTTATTATACTGATCCTATATATTAGTAATTTGGCATAAAATC
>CAMWPX010000058.1 GCA_947176205.1 uncultured Porphyromonadaceae bacterium | reverse complement strand
TTCGGAATTTTGTTCCATCTGAGCTTCAAGCTGCCCAAGCATCATTCTTCGCTGCTCGGAACTCATACTCTGCACACACAGCAGCAACGAGTATTTATCACTATCACAAAGCATCGGTGCCGATGTTATAAAAGCCCCTACTTCCTGTGATATATCATTATGCGGATCACTCTCTACGCTATCTACATTAAAATCACGAAACCAATTGGACAACTCAAAGAAAAACGGAAAAGATTTTAATGATGAAAATGTACTCATCATCACATCAGCCCCTGACATCTGAAGTTCGTTCAAAGCCTGAAGTTTCTTATCCAGTCCTGACTTTCCGACCATTTCTTCCCATTCAGGATTCTCTTCCATCGAACCTACATCTGACATTTTCTCCGCCTCCGACATCAATTTGTCAATCTGAGGCTGCAGGCGTACAAGCTCAGGCAGTATGTCTTCCGTCATAGTGCGTGTAATACGCTTTGTATCATGTGTCCGCGCCATAGCAAGAAATACTATACGGAAGTCAGATTCCCATAAAGAATCCTCCACCATAGTTTCAAACACCTTACGGAAACGCGTCCCATAGACTCTGTCCCGATTGACCCATAGCGAAATCATCAACGCACATAATGCCTTGACATCAGAATCTTTACGATGGGCAAGATAGTACCTGCCCAACACCACATGACGACGTTCATCATAGTATTCCAAAGCACCTAGCATCACTGCTGATGCTAAAAGATTGAGCATTTCCGCCGACACCGAACTATCCTGAGCTATTCCAACGAGAGCGGATTCATCTTCACCGGTAAAAGGATATGTAGTCCAAACTACTTCAAATATCTCTTTCTCCAACTGATGAATTTCTTTCAGATACGACTGTTCCTGAGCCTTTCCGGCAAGTCTTCGTAATGCGAAATCATTAAGTTTTGCCTTGTAACTCTCTAATAATTGCGATATGGTGCGCTTAGGTTGACTACGCTGATATCGCAACACACTGTAATATAACTTATGTGAATCATCAATCAACGGTATACGCAATAGTTGTGTGGCAGTAGTCAGCACTCGGCTGCACAAGGTCTCAAGCTGCTCTCCACGTGATGGGTCATCAGCTCCGGAAAACGCATAATGCGAAAGGAGTCCAAAACTTTCAGTAATCTGCGCTATCTCACTTTTCACTTCCCATGGAGCATTACCTGCTATTACCATGGATTCCAGTAATGACAACGCCACCGAGTACCTATGTCCGGCAAGTGCCTTTTCTATACCGTTATAATAATCGAGCAAATTCTGCTTTACCATAAACTTCGTTTATAATACAAATATACATCGTTTTTCAACAAATAACGTGCCATAACCGCTCATATCTCTACAGATTTAGTATTTTTTATATACCTTTGCACAAAATGCTATTTATAGATACTGACATATTCGAATGGATAAACACCCATCGGCACATCAATACCGACCGTCTCTTATTACGCTATGGTAATAATCCTCGATTGAAATTCGCCATACAGCAAATCATCTGTAGAAAAAAAGCAGCAAAAAAGCTCGCGTCCACGCTTGAAAACGAT
The DNA here is from genome assembly GCA_947176205.1 of uncultured Porphyromonadaceae bacterium. GTDB lineage: Bacteria > Bacteroidota > Bacteroidia > Bacteroidales > Muribaculaceae > Paramuribaculum. The sequence continues at coordinate 10,663 of CAMWPX010000058.1, read as the reverse complement.
TTATTCATTTTTCCAACCACACTATCAGCCGAACAATGCACATCTGATGCAGCGGCAGCATATCATGCTTCACTTATTCCGGAAAGAGCTACCGCAATAGACCTCACCTGCGGATTAGGCATAGATGCTTTCACCATAGCCCGTAAATCGACTTCTGTAACGGCATTTGAACTTCAAGAATCCTTAGTTGAAGCCGCCAGACATAATGCACATATTCTCGGCATTGACAATTTTCAAATCATAAATGCCGACTGCGTATCCGCCATCAGTACCACCGCTCTTAAAGCAGATGCCGTATTCATTGATCCCGCCCGGCGGGATAATACAGGTAAGCGCGTATTCGGACTACAGGATTGTTCTCCCGACGTCACCACTATTTTACCTCAACTACTTGACATCGCGCCGAAAGTCATAATAAAAGCATCTCCTATGCTTGACATAGCTCATACGCTATCGACTCTATCGAATATTGAATGTATAACAGCCCTCGGTACGACAACCGAATGTAAGGAACTTATAATCATCTGCACACGAGGTCACATATCGCACTGCATATTCAAGGCAGTAACCCTGATGGGGAACAATCAGATTAAAGAATGCCTGATTGACACAACAACTATGACTGAACCCACCTACGGCATTCCCACGAAAAGTCAATATCTGTTTGAACCATATCCAGCCGTAATGAAGTTAAGTCATTACGCTAATCTAACTGCACTTTATAACGTCACGAAATGTGACAGAGACAGTCATCTTTATTTTTCAGATTATGAGACTCCGGATTTTCCGGGTCACAGATTCAAAATTCTGGATATATTACCATTCAATAAACAATCACTCCGTGATATACAGAAGAGATATGACCGATTGGATGTGACTTGCCGCAACTTTCCTCTATCTGCTCCGGAACTTACCACACGCCTTAAGGTAATGTCCGACAGCAGCACACGTTTATTTGCCACCACCTGCTGCGGGCAACGTATGCTTATCATTTCTGCATCATGCGAGCCATAGAGCGTTTATCCTCTCGCTCTTTTATTGACTGACGTTTGTCATACTCCTTCTTACCACGACCGATTCCTATAACCAGTTTCGCCAATCCGCGTTCGTTGATAAACAGTCGGATAGGGACAATCGTCATACCTGTCTCCTTACCGCATTTGGCAAGTCGTGATATTTCTTTTTTATTAAGCAACAGCTTTCTGTCGCGACGAGACTCATGATTATTGTATGTACCGTAAAAATACTCCGCGATATACATATTCTTAATCCATACACCGGTACCAGTCACATAACAGAAGGTATCAACCAGACTTGCTTTACCCTGACGTATAGACTTTATCTCTGTGCCCGTAAGCACTATTCCGGCAGTAAACGTCTCGGTGATAGCATAGTCAAAATGAGCTCGTTTGTTCTTAATATTTACATCGGAAATTTTCATCAGAAAGCCGGAATTACAAGATTAAACAAAAACTGAATAACAATAGGCGGCACCAGTATTGAACCGCAACACATTAAAAAGCCGAAAGCTCCCTTAAACGAAATCGCCATAAATCCTATACCCCGCCACATTATGAAATAAAAATAGAGCGGTAACAAATACAGGAGCGCCACATCCATCGGAATGCAGTTCATAGCTATATTCAAAGTTATCATAAGTCCCAGTGAGTAAATCAGAAATGTATGTACCTTTGACAGACTTGGCAGATTATCGGACAAAACAGGCATAAACACCGAAAACACAAACGCCGCGATATAATACGCCACCAAATATTTCAGTACACACACCACTGCCTGCTCAAGCACCACTGCAAACGAAGCGTCGGCATGATAAAACAAACGCAAAAACACTGAAAGCGAACAGAAACAGACCAAGGGCATAAACCCTTTCCTGAAAAGCTCACGCGCATGAAAACCGTCATACGATATATCCTCCCACCCTTTCCGAGGTGAAAGAATCAACTGAAGAATTCCTTTGAGATAAAACAGTAAAATCATCGACGAATTAACACTTAATTGCCTTAAAGAGACTAATTACACAGCAAAGTTACTGAATTTGCTTTAGATTTCGATTAAAAACACTAAATTTGTAGCGATAATTATCAACTGAAAAATTTCATTTAATGATACGTAAAATTCTTTCTATATCAGGCAAGCAAGGTCTGTTCAAACTCATTAATCAAGGCAAGAACATGCTTATAGTAGAATCACTTCTCACGGGCAAACGCACTCCCGCTTATGCCCATGACAAAGTGGTATCACTCGGTGATATATCCATTTATACCACAGAAGGTGATGTTCCATTGGCAGAAGTTCTTGAGAGTGTAAAAACAAAACAAGAAGGTAACACCATCGACGTTAAAGCTATGGATGATGCCGATGTCCGCTCTTTATTTGCTGAAATTCTACCTGATTTTGATGATGAACGCGTTTACACCAACGATATCCGTAAACTTTTCACATGGTATAATCAGCTTCTCGCCGCCGGCATCACAGAATTTGTTGAACCCAAAGAAGAATCCACTGAAAAAGACGCCTGACATTCGTTCAGCCTAATAAAAAGAGATAGCGCTTCCGACACTGATTTACAGTAATTTCGGAAGCGCTATCTCTTTTTATTAATATACCAAGTACTAATAATCCAATGCACCAATAAGTGAATTGACATTATCTACTCCATGGCGTGTGCAGTAATCTTCTATATAGTCTATTACTTCAACAGTTACTGCCGGATTTATAAAATTAGCAGTACCGATTTCTACTGCAGTAGCTCCTGCGAGAATAAATTCCAACGCATCGCGTCCGTTCATAATACCACCAAGACCTATCACAGGAATCTTCACAGCTTTTGCTACTTGCCAAACCATACGTACGGCTATCGGCCGCACTGCTGCTCCGGATAAACCTCCGGTCACAGTCGACAGATATGGTTTTCTACGTTCCACATCAATAGCCATAGCCATAACCGTATTAATTAACGATACAGAGTCAGCACCTTCAGCTTCTACAGCGCGCGCTATCTCAGCTATATCAGTCACATTTGGAGACAACTTCACTAAAACCGTACCTTCAAAAGCTTTACGTACCGCCCGGGTCACCGATGCGGCACCCTCACATGTGGTACCGAACGCCATACCACCCTGTTTAACATTCGGACATGATATATTGACCTCTACAGCCTTGATATTTGTATGCTGTTGCAATCTCCGGCATACTTCCACATAATCATCTACTCCGGCTCCGGATACATTTACTATTATCTGAGAGTCAACATCCTTGATTTGGGGATAAATATGCTCAATGAAATAATCCACTCCTTTATTCTGCAATCCCACAGCATTTATCATACCCGAAGGAGTTTCCACCATACGCGGATACGGATTGCCCTGACGTGGTTCCAAGGTAGTACCTTTCACTATGAATCCGCCCAGACGATTCAAATCTATAAAATCAGCAAATTCAGGGCCATAACCGAATGTCCCGGAAGCTGTGAGTACTGGATTCTTTAGGCTTAGATTCCCTATATTTACATTCAGATTTACCATGTGAGTTGATTAATATTAAAGACAGGACCTTCGGTACATACACACACATTACCCTTGACTGTCGGCTCAACACAGCACAGACAGGCTCCTACTCCGCAGGCCATTGTATTCTCAAGAGATACCTCACATTCTGCCCCGGAATTTCTCACCATATTTGCTACAGCTTTCATCATCGGCATAGGACCACAGCAATATATCCGGTCAAAAGTCCCGTTCATGACTTCATGAGTTGTAACCACCCCATGATGCCCTACAGAACCATCATCCGTACATATCATGACATCACCCAATGCTTTGAATTCATCCAGCATCAACAAATCTGATTCACTGCGTGCGCCTAATAAAAAAACCGGTCTATAACCTCCATCAACAAGTTTATGACCAAGAGCATATAGCGGAGCCACTCCGACGCCACCACCTACAAGCAACAATTTGCGTTCGCCATCTGAAGGCAGAGTAAAACCATTACCCAAAGGCATTATGATATTCAGCCGCTCTTCTGCTTTCATCCGCATCAGTGCAGCTGTACCATCACCAGCATTCCTGATAAGGAGCCATAACTGATTACTCTTTTTATCCACAAAATTAATAGATATGGGACGGCGCAAATATGTTGACTTACTATCAGGCACATATATCTGGACAAACTGACCCGGACAGGTATCAGGTAACTCCGCATTATCCTCAGGAGTAAGCTTCATGAGCGTGTAGTTACTTCCTAACGCTGTATTACTGACTATACGAAAAACAATAATTCGTTTCATGAATCAATTGATTATTATAAAGACAAAGATATATCTTTTGACAAGTAAAAACAAGCGGTTTCACACTTTTAAGTCTGAAACCGCTTTTATTGAGATTAATATATCAGCTAATCTTAATTACACCCAACGAACGTATGCAAAATCCTGACGATGGGGGAGGTTAGGATTGACAGGATAAAGTCGGAATCCATAACGATATACGCCGGCATCCTTGATTTTATCCTTGATGGCAAATGTAAGTACATTGCCTTCTTCAGCTACGACAGTAAACGGCTTAACCTCATACAGACGTTCAACACCGTCAACCACTTCATAAGCCACATATTCTAATCCAAGGCTCTTGCCAAGACCATTCGTATCCACTTTTACTTCTGCGCTCCATGATTCGCCGGTATTAGAGTGAACCGGACCATCAAATTTAGTGTCAAGCACTGAGATACCATCCCAAGCCTCAACCACTTTGGTCTTCCAATCCACAATCTCTTTAGCCAATGCATTATTATCAGCTGTAAGAGCTTTGAATCGATTCGCTTCAGGAGTATAGAAACGCTCTATATAATCATCTATCATACGCTTCATGGTAAAGTGAGGAGCTATATGACCGATTGAACCTTTGATATACTGAATCCATTCGGGAGAATAACCCTTGGAGTTTTTAGCAAAATACAGAGGTATTATCTCGTTTTCAAGCATTGAATAGATAGTAGCTGCATCAAGTTTATCCTGCTGAGCCTGAACTGTATAAGTACGTTTATCAGTGAGTGCCCAGCCTGCTTTTTCATCAAAGCGATAACCTTCATACCACCAGCCGTCAAGCACTGAGAAATTCAGCACACCGTTCATCTCAGCCTTTTCTCCTGAAGTACCGGAAGCCTCAAGCGGACGAGTAGGTGTATTCAACCAGATATCAACACCGGTAACCAGTCGTTTAGCCACCACCATATTGTAATCTTCAAGGAAGATAATTTTACCAAGGAACTGTGGCATACGGGAGATTTCCATAATACGCTTGATCAGCCCCTGACCTGCACCATCGGCAGGGTGAGCTTTTCCTGAGAATACAAACTGCACAGGGAACTGCTCGTTATTTACAATCTTGGCAAGACGGTCAAGGTCAGTAAATAGCAGATGGGCACGCTTATATGTAGCGAATCGACGGGCAAAACCGATAATCAATGCATTGGAGTTAATTTTCTCAACCACATTGATAACAGCGGTGGGATCACCCTGATTGGCAAGCCATTTTTCTTTGAAATCGCGCTTAACGAAGTTGATAAACTTATTCTTCATTGCCACACGCATATTCCATATCTCTTCATCGCTAACCTTGAATATACCTTTCCATGCCTCTGGGTCGCTCTGGTGTTCAAACACTCGCTCTCCAAGTTTTTCTTTATAGAATGATTTCCATTCCGAGGCGGCCCATGTAGGCATGTGTACACCGTTAGTCACGTAACCTACGTGGCTTTCTTCCCATGAATAACCTTTCCAAATACCTGAGAACATCTTCTTTGACACTTCGCCATGCAACCAGCTTACACCATTGGCTTCCTGACATGTGTTAAGAGCGAATACACTCATTGAGAAACGTTCGTGAGTATCAGGGTTCTCACGACCCATATTCATAAGGTCCTGCCAACTGATGCCAAGTTTCGCCGGGAACTCATGCATATATTTGCCGAAAAGCTCTTCATCAAAATAGTCATGACCGGCAGGTACGGGAGTATGTACGGTGTAAAGTGATGATGAGCGCACCAATTCAAGAGCCTCTTCAAATTTAAGTCCTGACTGTACATAATCAACCAGACGCTGCAGATTCAATAAAGCCGCATGACCTTCATTGCAATGGTATATAGTGTGGTTTATACCTAATTTTTTAAGCATCAACACACCACCGATACCCAACAGATATTCCTGCTTGATACGGTTTTCCCAATCGCCGCCATAAAGCTTGTGTGTGATAGGACGGTCATACTCGCTGTTCATGTCAAAGTCGGTATCCATAAGATAAAGTTTCATACGACCGACGTTAACACGCCATACGTGACAGTAAATAATTCGTCCGGGGAATGGGACCTCAAGTATCATTGGATGACCATCCTCATCAAGTACCTGGTCGATAGGAAGCTGATTGAAATTCTGAGGTTCGTAATTAGCTATCTGCTGACCATCGATGCTCAGATTCTGTGTAAAATAACCGTAACGATAAAGGAATCCTACAGCCGTCATATCCACACAACTGTCAGACGCTTCTTTAATATAGTCGCCGGCAAGCACACCAAGACCGCCGGAATATATCTTCAAGCAATTACACAGACCGTACTCCATTGAAAAATATGATACCGACGGAATATCCTTACGCATCGGTTTTGACATATATTCCTTAAATGCAGCATATACTGAATCCAGACGGTTCATCATTGCCTCGTCCTTCATCATGGATGTCAATCTTTCTGATGATATACGCTGAAGCACCATTACGGGATTCTCACCGGTAGAACGCCACAAATCAGGATTAATATCACGGAACAAAGCCTTTGCCTCACTATTCCATACCCACCATAAGTTCTTAGACATTTCGGCAAGCGGTTTGAGACGCTGGGGAAGGTCGGCTATCACTGTTGCATCATGCCATACCGGAGCATTAGTTTCGCTAACTTTTATTTTCATATCTATAATATTATATTAATTTTCTATATCAATAATGGTTATTCAAATCATTTTAATCTTCGGACACACGCGCTTTTTCGTTATTAAGAGCTATGTCAAAAGCCTTAAGATAATACTCTATGAATTCCTGCCATGCGGCGCGTTTGGCCGTAGCTTCAGCCGCTGCACGTACATTATGCATGACTGCATGGTCAGCATTAACCAGGAAACATATATCACGGGCTATACTATCTGTAGCGGCATGATAGTTACTATCGGTACGCTCAACTACATTTACTCCACATGACTCAAAATCATCGGTAAAATTACTTAATACCCAAGCTCCGAAACCGGATAATGACGTAGTAACCGTAGGCACATGGAATGCCACACTTTCAAGTGGTGTATAACCCCACGGTTCATAATAAGATGGAAACACCGTAGCATCAGCTCCAATCAACAACTGATAATACGATTTATTAAACACTCCATCATTACCGTTAAGATAACATGGCACATATATTACGCTCACACGGTCAGATGATGTATTGAAGAACCGAAGCTGACGTATACGTTGAATCACGCCGTCACCCTCAGCATTATAAAGTGTGTGTGTGACATCTCCCAGAGGAAGACCGGACTTGATATTCTCGCTGACCGCCCATTGCAAATCTTTACGCGGTGAATCACACCATGCCGGCACCATGACAAAAGCAAGTACCCTGCGTGATGTATCGAATTCACGCAGTCTGTCCATCACATCAATGAACATGTCAAGTCCCTTGTTACGATATTCGCAGCGACCGGAAGTTATAATAATAAATGTATCGTCATCAAAATCACCTCCGGTAAGAGAATTTGCCACATTAAGCATACACTCGCGGGCTTCTGCTCTTACTTGAGAGAATTTAGACTTGGCCGGCACAAAATTCGGTTCAAACCCATTAGGTGTCACCACATCCGGAGTCCGCTCTAACAACTGTGTACATTCACGTGCTGTTATATCGCTTACGGTGGTAAAACAATCAGCCTGATGAGCAGCTGCCTTTTCAAGCGAATGCTTTGACTGCATATTAAGCTCACCAGCCATCTGGTCACCGTTATAACCACTCATGTAATCATAAAGGGGCTTCCCGTTACCACATATACTACGTCCGATACTGGTGGCGTGAGTAGTGAAAATAGTGGCAACCTGAGGCATATATATCTTAGTATACAACAGCCCCATACCTGTGGTCCATTCATCAAAATGTGCGATAACATTCTTTTGGCTTCCTTCACAATGATGATATATGCTTTCTATGACTATACCGGCAGCATGCGAAAATGCACAAGCCTCATCATAGTCTCCATAAGCATGAAGCGAATCTACTCCGAATTTATCCCACATCATGCCGTAGAATTCATCTTTCACAGCATACATGGAATCAAATTTCACAAGCACCGCCATTGGCTTACCGGGAATATCCCAACGACCTGTCCTTACAGTTACCCCATCAGGAAGCTCGCATTTTTTTTGCCATGATGACAATACTTTGGCATCTTCTATAAAAAACGGAGAAGGATTACTCTCCGACCACACATCGGGACCGATGAATATCACCTTATCCTTATAATACTTTTGAAGTGTTTTTGCTTTTGTCGAAAGCACAGTGTAGATACCACCGACCTTATTACACACTTCCCACGAAGTCTCAAACAAAAGGTCTACATCTACGAAATTATTATCCATACAGTAATTTCTGTCAAAAAAAATTTTTGCAAAGATACAACTTTTCTCACTAAATTCCTAACAACAATATCATCTAATAATAGTCATTGACAATTATTTGCTTATAAAAATCGGTTATAAACGCTTTTTCCTATCAGCGCTATCAGTTCTTCCACCTCGGAAAATGTCATTGTGGCATCAGTCACATATACAGCTATCCCCCACACCTGCCCCGAAGATGTAACCATAAACGCCACATCATTAGTCCCGGTCACACGACCTTTACTATCGACAAATCCAGTACCTGTCTTATGTCCCATAAGCTTGACTTTATCTTCAAGATACTTAGGTAAACGCTTCTGACCGGTCTGACATTCCGACATTCGCGCCAAGAGCCATGAACGCGCATCTTCATCCAAAATATCCTTGGTCAGCAACATTACGGCCAATCGGGCTGATGCCAACGGAGTAGCACAATTTTCATAAGCCAACAAATTATCCTCATGCATCTGTTGCTCATTATACATTATCCTTATCTCAGTGGAATCCACCCCGATATCATGCAAATATTTCATAACCTGCCCACACCCGCCAAAACGAGATAATAGTGCATCGGCAGCATTGTTATCGCTTTGGACAAGCGCATACCTCAACAATCCATCCAGACTGATTTCAATATCAGAGTCAGGCATCGAATCACGCATAGGGCTCCATGTGTTTTCTAAAATCTCATCTTTACTTACCACAATTTTTTTATCTAAAGAATCTCCTGCAAAACGCATGGAATCAAGTACAGCCATCGCAAGCGGAAACTTAAATACACTTGACAACGGAAACATGTCATCTAATGCATAACCGGCAATTACCGAATCGCCACACAACACGGCAACCCCCACACGAGCTCTCTCTTTATATGGCAACAATAGCGAATCAATATCCGACTGCAATTTTTGCTCTTCAGCCTTAACCGAACAACATCCTCCACCGACTAACACCAACAATAAAAATCCCAAAAACCTCCCTATCATATTCAAAGATTTATATTTTCGCAAAGATATATATTACATATCATCCAAATAAAACTTATTTGCTAAATTTGCACCTTATCATCTATAAACTTCTTTATTATGACCGAATTTTTATCTCAATATCATATCGCCGGACTTATTATCGGATTAGCCACTTTTCTAATTATAGGATTTTTTCACCCACTGGTAATATGGGGCGAATATTATTGGGGATTACGTTGCCGGTGGGTATTTCTTGTGGCAGGTATAATTACACTTGCATTATGCTTGATAGTAAGTGACTTCTTTTTATCCGCTTTACTCGGTGTAACGGCATTTTCATGCTTCTGGAGTATCAAGGAAATCAGCGACCAACGCAAACGTGTGCTGCGCGGCTGGTTTCCCCGCAATCCTCGCAGAAAGTATGATTAAAGCTGGTTCAGCCTCAAAACACCAGCATCCGTAATTTAAATATTGTCTAAATAAAGTTTGCTCATTTAATAAATAATACGGATATTTGCGTGACTATTTATATGTACCGCAATGAGATTAAATGAGCTTCAAACAGGTCAAAAAGCTATAATCGTAAAAATATTAGGACACGGTGCTTTCCGCAAACGCCTCATAGAAATGGGCTTTGTAAAAGGGCACACTGTGGAAGTACTGCTTCATGCTCCCCTACGTGACCCTATAAAATATCGGGTAATGGACTATGAAGTATCATTACGCTGCTCAGAAGCTCACCTTATCGAAATTATTCCTGTTGAATCACCTGATGACATAGATTCCTCACAGATTCAAGAATCCGGAATCAAAACATCATCAGAACACATAGTACATTCAGAGGTGTTTAATACTCACAGACGTGTAATCAACGTGGCTCTGATAGGAAATCCCAACTGCGGAAAGACATCTTTATTCAATATCGCATCCGGCGCACACGAGCATGTAGGTAACTACAGCGGTGTGACCGTCGATGCAAAAGCC
>CAMWPX010000057.1 GCA_947176205.1 uncultured Porphyromonadaceae bacterium | reverse complement strand
CATATAATCAGTTTTACAAATTAATAACTCACAATTTATAGAATTATGAAAAGAATCTTCTCAACTATTTTAGTAGCCGCTATGGCTCTTGGCTCAATAACCGTATATGCTCAGACCGATGCAAAATGTGATGGAGCTAAAGAATGCAAAAAAGAAAAATGCGAAAAAAAATGTGATAAGAAAGGTGACAAAAAATGCCATAAAGGCGAGCGCAAAGAGTGTAATCCTTTTGCCGGACTTCAGCTCACCGAACAGCAGCAGGCAGCATTGAAAGCCATTCCCTGTCCCCGCGAAGTAATGAAGCAGGCAAAACAGGACTGTAAAGCCGATAAAAAAGCTTGTGAAAACACCAATAAGGCACAGGTATGCAAAGATATCAAGAAAAATTATCTTAATCAGGTTAAAGCAGTCCTGACTCCTGAACAGTACGTTCAGTTCCTTGAAAACACTTATATGAACCAAGCCCCCGGGAAAAACGGCAAAAGACCCGGTCACATGGACGCCGGTCACAAGCACAAAGGTGGCAAATTTGACGGACAGAAAGCCGGATGTAAAAATCATGCCAACTGTGATAAAAAATAATTGACATCATTTTCTTCTCTCTTATATACACAATCAGCAAGGAGGCTATGTCTAAAATGACATTGCCTCCTTCTTCACTATGTAATTTTATTGATAATTTCGCGTCAAATGAGTTGAACGAAATTCATAAACATAATGAATCACATATTAAAACCTCTGCTGACCATCACCACTTGTGTAGGGATTACGCTTAACGCATCAGGCAAATTACGCGAAACCGAACTAATAGTAACTGCTTCCGACGGCGTCAAAATGGGCGCCACTCTTACCGAACCCGACAGCAGCACACGTCTTAGAGGAGCGATAGTACTTGCTACAGGAAGCGGCACACAAAATCGTGATGAAGAACTATTCGGCAAAAAACCGTTCAAAACCATAGCCGAATATCTCACCCCCCTCGGTTACGCAGTACTCAGAGTCGATGACCGTGGACTTTTTGACCCCGAAGAAAAACGCACCGCCACCTTACAGACTTATGCCGATGACGTAGCTGCCGCAGTTACATTAACTGACTCTCTGTTTCCCACTACCCCCATAGGCATCATCGGACACTCCGCTGGAGGCACATACGCACTCATTAACGGCACACATAATCCTAAAGTGAAGTTTATAGTCACCCTTGCCGGACCGGCTTGGAGCGGCGATTCAATAGTCATGGCTCAATCTCGCGCCATCGCCACACAAATGACCGGAAAATGGGATGCAGAAGAACGACAGCGGAGACTACTTCAAACAGCAAAATCATCTCTGCCGGAAACCACTGCCCGGCTCATGATGACTATGATACTCAATGAATCTGTTGATAAAGAAACAGCCTCGTTGCCTCAAGTCATACGATATTTCCAACAGGAAATCGATGCTATGCTCTCGCCTTGGTACCGCTCGTTTCTTCGTTACGAGCCTGCGGATGATATAAAAAATATCAAAATACCGGCACTCGCATTAATCGGAAGTAAAGATTTACAGGTCCCGTCAGCTAACCTCACCACCATAAATACAATCAATCCCGATATCAACACACAGATAATGGACGGACATAATCATTTGTTTCAAAAATGTGTTACAGGTCTGACCGATGAATACGCGACATTACCGGGCGACATAAGTGATGAGACACTTACAGCCATATCATTATGGCTTGATGAGATTCTCCCATAAGGTCAGCATCTCAGCGCAAGAAAGGTGACGTGATATCACGGATTATTAATCCGGCAAGCGTCATGCCGAATATGGCTGTAATATGACATAACGCACCGTTATAGGCTACTTTACCGTATGTCATGGCTCCTGAATCATCTACAGCCTCCCCTCTGTTGACTGCAAATTCCTGTGAAAAAACTGTCTCAAACTTACCTTTGGGCATCATGCCAAGCATACGGAATTTTCTTCGCAACGCAGCCGCCAACCTGCATCCGCTTACATTTCTAAACTTAGCCACCTCCACTTTCGTAGGGTCTAATTTAAGTGCGGCACCCATCGAAGAATACAGTTTTACTCCTGCAGCCTCAGCATTAAGTATCAGCATTGCTTTTTCAGTAAGCGAATCTATAGCATCCACCACATAATCATAATCACTCAGATTAAACAGACATGCCGTATCGGCGGAATATATCTGATGGATTGCTTTTATCCTTGCATCCGGATTTATATCAAGCAATCGTTCACACAGCACTTCCACCTTGCTGCGTCCTATAGTCGATACCGTAGCCATAAGCTGCCTGTTGATATTCGATGCGGCTACGACATCGGCATCCACAATAGTAATATCCATGATTCCGGTTCGCACAAGAGCCTCCGCCGTCCAACTACCTACGCCCCCTACACCGAATATGATTACACGGACATTATGCAATGCCTCCATAGCATCACGACCAGTAAGACGTTCTACCCTGCTGAATATATTGTGGTCAACCATTATTCATTACAATTAATCAAAGAAATCAGGCAAAATCTCCACCCACTCCACCGGTGACTGGCTTTGTTCGGGAATAACGATAGTAGGTCTGGAAAGAACCTCCCGTTCGTTTTCCATGGCTAACAACCGTTGAAACTGAGGTACCCTTCCCGCTCCAACATAATTATTTACAAAATAAGGTAAATCGAGCGACGCCATAATCACACCCTGCGACGTTGAAGCATGTATCATATTACCTTGACCCACATAAAGCCCCACATGACTTACCCTAAACGACCCGGGAGAATGAAAAAACACCAAATCACCGGGCTGAAGTTCCTCACGACCCACTTTCGTACAGTATTCGCTTTGTTGAGCTGAGACACGCGGCAACTTTATATTATGAGCGCGATAAAACACCTGTGTCACCAGCCCGGAACAATCCACGCCGTTACGGTCATTACCTCCGTAACGATAAGGTGTCCCAAGCCATGAATCAGCCTCATTAAGTAAAGCCTGAGCAGGACGCGGCAATCGACTTCTGTCCGCTGCTTTTTTATTATCCCCACCTGACTTCCGCGATACCTGACGCACTGCCGGTGCTATGCTTTTACGTGACGTTTTACATGACGACAACCCTCCCGATAGCAATCCCATCAGAATTCCGAACACAAGATAACTTCTGAACATGCGTGTCATCATATCCCAAAATTACAACAAAAATCCATTCACACCCTGTCTGCCATCACTATTTTATATTATATTTCACGTTTATAGGGTAAAAAAGTATTAAAACCATTACCCAAGTAATTAAATGAGATTAAACTAACTGTAATATGTAATTCGGAATAAAATATAGCGTTATATTTGCAGACACAACTCCAATCGTTAAAATTTAACTTAACATATTCTCGTTTTTAACAATTAGACTTATGAGATTTAGTGGAAAACATGCATTAATCGTATCTACTATGTCAGTAGCCGTTGCAGCATGGGCGGCAGTAACCACTTTTGCCGATGACAACCACAACGCGCAGCCTGACAAGTTAATCACTGTCAATTCACATCCTGCCGCAGGCAATGACTTCACTGCTGCAGCCGAATCATCCATCGATGGTGTGGTAAGTATAAAAAGCTTTGCATCGCCCCGTGGAAATGTTTACAACAATTCACCCTATTCATTTGATGACCCATTCCTTGAATTCTTCTTCGGTTCTCCCCGTGGCAATCGTCAGCAACCCCGACAGCAGCAGCCTCAGCAACAACAACAGACAGGACTCGGCTCAGGTGTAATCATTTCATCTGACGGCTACATCGTTACCAATAACCATGTGATAGCCAATGCTGACCGACTTGAAGTGACACTCAACGACGGACGCTCGCTTAACGCCGAAGTTATCGGAACCGACGAAGCCACCGACCTCGCACTTCTTAAAATAGAAGCCGAAGCACTCTCTCCAATCCCTATGGGCGACAGCGATGCCCTCAAAGTAGGCGAATGGGTTCTTGCCGTAGGCAATCCCTTCGGTCTCACCTCCACAGTCACAGCTGGTATTGTCAGCGCCAAAGCCCGCAGTATCTCATCCGGTCAACAACGCGGTCAGCGCATGGGCATCGAATCGTACATACAGACTGATGCTGCCGTCAATCCCGGTAATTCCGGTGGCGCGCTCGTAAATCTGCGTGGCGAACTTGTCGGCATCAACTCCGCCATCTATTCCCAGACCGGCAACTACGCAGGTCACTCATTTGCAATCCCTGTATCCATGGTATCAAAAATCGCCTCTGACCTCAAAAAATACGGTACCGTGCAGCGCGCTGTACTCGGTGTCAGCTATACCGAACTTGATGCCAATACTGCACGTGAAAAGGGTATTACCAAAACCAATACCGGTATACTTGTAATGGAAGTTGTTGACCGTTCAGCTGCCAAAGAAGCAGGTATCGAACCCGGCGATGTGATTATATCCATCAACGATACACCCACCCACACATCGGCACAGATGCTCGAACAGATGAGCCTACTTAGCCCCGGCGATAAGATTAAGATAAAGTATATCCGTGATAACAAAGAACACACCGTCACAGCTACTTTATACAATGCTCAGGGCAGTACCAACATCAGTCAGGCAGCATCTGTAACCCAGCTCGGATGTGCTTTCAAGAAAATCTCTGACGAGACCAAGAAACAGCTCAAAATTTCATCCGGAGTTCAGATTACCGGACTTAAAGACGGCAAATTCCGGGCTGCAGGTATCAAAGACGGATTCATTATCCTCGATATCAACAATGCCCGTGTAAATTCGGCTGAAGATGTCGAAAAGATATTCAACGCCATTGTTAAATCATCGGATTCGGACCACGTGATGTTTATTTCCGGTCTCTATCCCACTGGTAAAAAGATGTATTATGCAGTAGATCTCACTGACTGACAATCATCTGTCGACTCACATAGATGCCCCGGATGCCGCCACGGCTCTCCGGGGCATTTTGTCAACTTAAAAATACCTCCCTTTTATTGATAGAGCGGGAATTATTGATTAACTTTGCGTCGCTGAATCGTGTGTATTGGTATTTTCCATTGACTACAGATTCAGCCTTATAAATTAATGAAATGAAAGTAATACGCACTGTTTCCGAGCTCCACGACACTATCAGCCGGTGTCGTGCCGAAGGAAAGTCTATAGGACTTGTTCCCACAATGGGTGCATTGCATGCAGGACACATGTCACTCATGGAAAGAGCCCGTAAGGAAAATGACGTGGTAGTGGCGAGTGTATTTGTCAATCCTACCCAGTTTAACAATGCCGCTGACCTTGCCACATACCCCCGTACGGAAGATGCTGATTGCCGGCTGATGACAGATGCCGGTGTTGATTATGCGTTTATCCCATCCGTTGAAGAAATTTATCCCGAACCTGACACACGCGTGTTTGACCTCGGTCCTGTTGCCGATGTTATGGAAGGACCTATGCGTCCCGGACACTTCAACGGTGTGGCTCAGATTGTAAGCAAACTGTTTGATTTCGTCCGTCCCGACCGCGCTTATTTCGGTGAAAAGGATTTCCAGCAGATAGCCGTAATCCGTCGGATGGTTCAACTTGAAGGATTTGACATTGACATTGTCGACTGCCCCATCAAGCGTCATCCCGATGGACTGGCTATGTCAAGCCGAAACGTACGCCTTACGCCCGAACAGCGCGCTGTAGCACCCGCCATTCATCGTATTCTTGATGAAAGCCGCAGCCTGCGTAAACACATGAACGTAAATGAACTCAAAACAAAAGTCATCGATGAAATCAATGCCGTACCCCACATGAAAGTGGAATATTACGAGATAGTTCATCCGCTGACCATGCAACCCATCACCGACTGGAACGACACTAACGAACCGGTAGGTTGCATAACCGTTTATTGTGGCGATGTCCGCTTAATAGATAACATAAAATATCCGAAAGCCTTATGATACAGGTAGAAATGCTCAAATCAAAGATTCACCGAGTAAAAGTGACAGGAGCAAATCTCGACTATATCGGCAGCATTACTGTTGACAAAGACTTGCTTGACGCTTCAGGTATCCTACCGGGCGAAAGGGTCTACATAGTAGACAATAATAATGGCGAACGCTTTGACACTTATACCATTGCTGGCGAACCCGGCAGCGGAATAGTATGCCTCAATGGAGCTGCAGCCCGGCGGGTACAGCCCGGCGACATCATAATCATAATGAGCTACGCCACCATGACTATAGAGGAAGCCCGGACATTTCAACCCTCAGTGATATTCCCCGACACCGACACCAATAAGTTAATAAAATAACACCTCCATATATGTTTGAAAATCTAAGTGAAAGACTCGAACGCAGCCTTAAACTACTTAAAGGTCAAGGCAGAATCACAGAAATAAATGTAGCCGAAACCCTTAAAGATGTTCGTCGTGCGCTTCTTGATGCCGACGTCAACTATAAGGTAGCCAAACAGTTTACCGACACCGTTAAACAGAAAGCCATCGGACAGAACGTGCTTACTGCCGTTAAGCCCGGTGAAATGATGGTAAAGATTGTTCATGACGAACTGGCTGCCCTTATGGGAGGCGATACCGCACAGGTCAACCTGTCGGGCAATCCCTCCGTCATACTTATGTCGGGTCTGCAAGGTTCGGGTAAAACCACATTCTCCGGTAAAATAGCACGCAAGCTCAAAAGCGAAAAAGCCAAGCGTCCACTGCTTGTAGCATGCGACGTCTACCGTCCCGCAGCAATCGAGCAGCTTAAAGTCCTTGCCTCACAGATTGATGTCCCTGTCTACACCGAGGATGGCAACAAAAATCCTGTAGAGATAGCTCAGAACGCGATAAAATACGCTAAAGCCAATCATCTTGACCTCGTAATCATAGATACCGCAGGTCGTCTTGCCGTCGATGAAGAGATGATGAACGAAATCGCAGCTATCAAGGCCGCTGTCAAACCGCAGGAGACCCTGTTTGTCGTGGACTCTATGACGGGTCAGGATGCTGTAAACACAGCTAAGGAATTCAACGACCGTCTGGACTTCGACGGTGTAGTGCTTACAAAACTTGACGGTGATACCCGAGGCGGTGCTGCTCTTTCCATCCGCACCGTAGTGACCAAACCCATCAAATTTGTTGGTACCGGTGAGAAACTTGACGCCCTTGACCTCTTCCATCCCACCCGTATGGCTGACCGAATCCTCGGCATGGGTGATATCGTAACACTCGTTGAAAAAGCGCAGAACGCTTACGATGAGGAAGAAGCTCGCAAACTCCAGCGCAAACTCGCCAAAAACCAATTTGACTTCAATGATTACCTGCACCAGATTCAGCAGATTAAAAAGATGGGTAATCTCAAGGACTTGGCTGCCATGATTCCTGGTGTGGGTAAAGCCATCAAAGATGTTGACATTGATGACAACGCCTTCAAAGGCATCGAAGCCATCATTCAGTCAATGACGGCTAAAGAACGCGCCAACCCACAGATTATCAACACCAGTCGCCGTCAGCGCATAGCACGTGGTTCGGGTACCACTCTCGTTGAAGTCAATCGTATGCTGAAGCAATTTGACCAGATGCGTAAAGTGATGAAAATGGCTACCACCATGAAGAATCCCATGAAAATGATGCGTCAGATGCGTCAGCAACGTCCTCATTAATATATCAGTAACTTATGACACTTATTGACGGAAAGAAAATAGCTGCCGACCTCAAATCGGAAATAGCCCGGGAAGTAGACGGCATTATAGCTAATGGCGGCAAGCGTCCGCATCTTGCAGCCATACTCGTGGGTCACGACGGTGGCAGCGAAACATATGTAGCTAACAAAGTCAAAGCATGCGAGGCATGCGGATTCAAGTCCACACTCATTCGTTTTGAAGATGACGTGACCGAAGACACACTGCTTGCTGCCATTGACTCTCTTAACAAGAATACTGATGTCGACGGCTTTATCGTACAGCTCCCATTGCCTCGGCACATTGATGAACAGCGCGTAATCGAAGCCATAGACTATCGCAAGGATGTCGATGGATTTCACCCCGTCAATGTAGGCCGAATGTCCATAGGACTCCCCTGCTTTGTATCTGCTACACCAGCAGGCATACTTGAACTACTTGCCCGATACGAGATACCCACTCGCGGAGCTCGCTGTGTAGTATTGGGTCGCAGCAATATCGTAGGCAAACCGGTAGCCAACCTTTTGATGCAGAAATCCAATCCCGGAAACGCCACCGTAACCGTATGCCATAGTGCCACTCCCGACATAAAGGAAATATGCCGCGAAGCCGATATAATTATCGCCGCGCTCGGAGTCCCCGGATTCGTTAAAGCCGACATGGTGAAACCCGGTGCTACAATTATTGATGTCGGCACCACACGCGTACCCGACGCTTCCCGTCCGTCAGGTTTCCGATTAAGCGGTGATGTAGATTTCGAAAATGTCGCACCTCTGTGCAGCTATATTTCTCCCGTACCGGGAGGTGTAGGACCAATGACCATAGCCTCACTGATGAAAAACACTCTCGCTGCGGCTCGTCACGAAATTTATTCACTCGATTAACTCCTATTAACCAACGCATTGCATAATTGCCGATTATTTTTTCGCATAAAATCATTGCGAAATAAGAAAAAGTTATTAACTTTGCAGCGCAAAAGCCCGGAGGGGCTGATTACAAATGGTGAGCATAGCTCAGTTGGTTAGAGCGTCGGATTGTGGTTCCGAAGGTCGTGGGTTCGACCCCCACTGTTCACCCACTCAGAAAAACAGCGACAGATTTGTCGCTGTTTTTCTTTGCTTTATATTACCTTTGTAATGATAATCATATCTGTTTAGCCATGAATCCTGAAAGATTTCTTATTAGTATAGCCGGAGTAATGACCTCATTATCGGTTATGGCTCAGAAAAACGACACCCGCCCTAACATAGTTCTTTTTATGGTTGATGACATGGGCTGGCAGGACACATCGCTTCCTTTCGCCAATGACACCACACCGCTCAATCGCCGGTTTCACACACCCAACATGGAACGACTTGCCGATATGGGCACCCGGTTCACCTCTGCCTATGCATGCTCCATATCCTCCCCGTCACGTTGTTCACTGATGACAGGAATGAATCAGGCTCGTCATCGAGTCACCAACTGGACTCTTAGGCTGAACCAAGCCACCGATGCCGAAAACTCCGAGGTGGAAATGCCTGATTGGAACTATAACGGCATACAACCTGTCGGCGGGATAAACAATACCGCTGTAGCGACACCTTTCGTAGAACTGCTACGGCAAAACGGCTACCACACCATTCATGTGGGAAAAGCGCATTTCGGTGCTCAGGGAACTCCATCGGCTGACCCCACCGCTATGGGTTTTGACGTTAATATCGCCGGACATGCCGCCGGTGGTCTCGCTTCATATCTCGGTGAGGACCATTACGGTTTCGATGGATATAATGGTAAAAATGCCGAATTCGGAATTCCCGGACTTGAGAAATACTGGGATACTGATACATTTGCCACTGAAGCTCTGACTATTGAAGCTCTTAAGGCATTGGAGGAAAGTACGACATCCCATAAACCGTTCTTTCTCTACATGTCACACTACGCCGTACACGTGCCGCTTGACAAAGATTCCCGATATTACGATAAATATCGCTCCGAAGGTCTTGACGACCTCGAAGCACGCTACGCCGCACTGATTGAAGGCATGGACAAAAGTCTCGGCGACCTGCTCGACTATCTGCAACGCACCGGACAACTCGAACGCACCATAGTCATATTTATGTCCGACAACGGCGGACTTGATTTTTATTCACGCGGTGACGCACCTGACGGCAAACACAACTACCCGCTGCGCTCAGGCAAAGGCTCCACATTCGAGGGTGGCATACGTGAACCCATGATTATCTATTGGAACGGTGTTACCGTGCCCGGTTCTACCATTGATGACTATCTGATTATCGAAGACTTTTACCCATCCATACTTGAAATGGCTGGAATTTCCGATTATCATGTCCCCCAGACCATAGATGGCGTCAGCTTCGTGCCGCTGCTCCGTGGTGAAAAAGCCGACCCTGACCGATACCTTATATGGAATTCCCCTCACACATGGATTCCTACCGGACATCAGGACAAAATCAATACCCCTGACTCTCTGCGTCAAGGCTACGGGCAATCATGCGCCATACGTCAGGGCGACTGGAAATTGATTTATTTCTACAACAACGGCTGGAAAGGTCTTTATAATCTGAATGATGACATTGGCGAAGACCGAAATGTTGCCTCCGTACACCCCGAAATAGTTAACCGCCTCAGCTCTCTGTTAGGTGAGTCACTGCGCCGGATGGATGCCCAGCGCCCCACATTTCGAGCGTCCGGCAGACCTTGTCCGTGGGTTGATGAAATCTTCTAAACATCATGCCGCACTTTTTTGTTATATAATAAAAGATATTTCAACAACATTTATTTATGGCTAAACAAATCACAGATAAAGTACAATGGGTAGGAAAAGTCGATTGGGAACTTACACGTTTCCATGGCGACGAATACTCCACTAACCGTGGCTCAAGCTACAATTCCTACCTTGTCCGCGATAAAAAGACGGCGCTTATCGACACCGTTTGGCGCCCCTACGACCACGAATTTGTGGCTCGGCTCAAGCAGACCATCAATCTTCATGATATCGATTACATAATCATGAATCACAACGAGATTGACCATAGCGGAGCGCTGCCCGAACTGATGCGTGAGATTCCCGATACACCTATATATTGTACTAAAAAAGGCGAAGCTATAATCCGCGGTCACTATCATCAGGATTGGAACTTCGTCAATGTCAGGACCGGCGATACACTCTCACTCGGCGATACCACACTCACATTCATCGAGATGGCTATGATACACTGGCCCGATTCCATGATGACATATTTCGATGGCGACGGTGGTATTCTCTTTTCCAACGATGCATTCGGTCAGCACTTCGCCTCTGAATCACTTTATAACGACACCGTTCACTCCGGGGAACTGATGTATGAAGCCGAAAAATATTTTGCCAACATCATCAATCCCTATAGCCAGCTCGTAGCCAAAAAGCTCCAGCAGATTAAGGACTTTAATCTTGACATACGCATGATTTGTCCGAGCCACGGAGTGATTTGGAAAGAAAATCCGACTCAGATTATCGACAAATATGCCCTTTGGTGCAACGCCTATCAGGAAGACCGCATTACCATAGCTTATGATACCATGTGGCAGAGCACACGGCTTATGGCACAGGCTATAGCCGAAGGCATAGGTGAAGTGTCTCCGCACACCACCGTCAAACTTTTCAATGTAGCCCACGAGGACAAGAACGATGTACTTACCGAAATCTGGCGTTCCAAAGCCGCTCTGTTCGGCTCACCCACTATCAACAACGGCTACTCCTATGCCATGGCAGGCATCCTTGAGATGGTGGAAGGACTGCGCCTGAAAAACAAGAAAGCCGCAGCATTCGGTTCTTACGGTTGGAGTGGCGAAGCAGTCCGCCTGATTGGCGAAAGACTCACGCATTCCGGGCTAACACTTGTCGACGAAGGCATCTCACTTCAGTGGATACCTGACGAAGCCCTTCTTGAGAAATGCCGCGAATACGGCAGAAACTTCGCCCGCTCCCTTTAACACTGACACTTTTTACACTATAAATAAAGCTTTTGTATAACTCTTAATTACTTTATCATTATGAAAAAATATGTATGTGACGTATGTGGTTACGTTTATGACCCCGAAGTAGGTGACCCCGATTCAGGTATCGCACCCGGTACTGCATTTGAAGACATTCCCGATGACTGGACCTGCCCCCTCTGCGGCGTAGGCAAAAGTGACTTCTCACCCGTAGAATAACCACAAATAACAACTAAAAAGTAATGGCTTAACTCATGAGTTAAGCCATTACTTTTTTAGCATCTTCACACACCCGATCATAAGTAGATTAACACTACAGAGCAAGTGTGGTAACATTTGACGTACCAACCCAAAACGGTAACCGTGCCGGTAAACTGAGAGTATATGGGCTTGATAGGTGCGGCATCCGACGCCATAGAAGCAGCAACGAAATCATCTATGCAACGCAGAAGCGGACCCAAACTCCACTAAACTTCAACACCATCGAGAGGCGTTAAAACACTCTCGGTGGTGTTTTTGCGTATAATCGCCTCACTTCTTTGCCCGTAGCTGTAAATTTTCTACTGATTTTGATTGTAATCCCAGAATTTATTTGCAACTTTGCGTTTAACATCAAAGTATTGTAACAAGTAAGCAAAGCAAGTGAAATGG
>CAMWPX010000056.1 GCA_947176205.1 uncultured Porphyromonadaceae bacterium | reverse complement strand
ACACTAGACATTGTCTTGACTGGGGTAACAGAAAATATTTGGCACATTACACTTTCAAATGGGGTGTGTCTTGACATAGAGCCTATCGGAGAAAACGGGTTTGTAGTACGCCCTTACGGCTTCGACGACCCGATGAACGGCAAAATATCGTCGCCCGACACCAAGTATATGGGAAAACCGTTTCTGACCTGGCTAAACGAACGCGATATCACACTTGAAGAATCACCGGACACAGACATCCAAAGCGCACGGATTTATGCTGTTACTGATAATCTCAATGACGCCGAGACCATAGCCCGCTGGGCTGTGTCGGAACCTGAAAATACAAAAGGCAGAAATTTATGGATAAAAGCGCGCAAACTCTCCGCCGATGAAATTTGCGAGTATGCCAATCTTATCCGTCTGAACGAACAGCGCCGCAAATTTCTGAACAAAAATATCAGCATGCTTGCCGATAATTACCGGAAGAGCATTTTTTATCAGCTTGACCTTAACCATCTCGCCCAATACGTTGCTCCAACAGACATAACTATTCCGGAAACGCTTGACAATGAAGCAAGAATCACACAATCAATGCGTAACCACATGTATCGTAGCCGTGTGATGAATCTACGCGACATAGATGGATGTGATGATGAAGCCAAAGCGTTTGCTTTGATGCGCGGAGGTATGGTCGATTCGCTCGGCAACCGACTTTGCTCACCGAGATTAAGCGTATTTGCCGACCAGATAGTGTGGAGCAGAAGCCCGCTACGCATAGACTTCGCCGGTGGATGGACTGACACTCCACCTTACTCCATAGAACACGGGGGATGCGTAGTGAATATGGCTGTGGAACTTAACGGACAACCACCACTGCAGGTATTCGTAAAACCGTCTAAAAAGTATGAGATAATCCTTCGCTCCATAGATATGGGTGCGTCAGAGGTTATAACAAATTACTCTGAGCTGTCGGATTTCCATAAAGTCGGCTCTCCGTTCTCCCTGCCTAAAGCCGCCCTGACACTATGCGGATTTAATCCTAAATTCTGCTCCGAACAATTCGCGTCACTGCGTGAACAGCTGATGGCTTTCGGCAGCGGTATCGAGATAACCCTATTGTCAGCCGTACCTGCAGGCTCCGGCATGGGTACAAGTTCAATATTAGGGTCGACTATACTGTCAGCACTCAATGATTTCTGCTCTCTAAGCTGGGATACCGACGAGATATGTAACCGCACGTTCGCCATGGAACAACTGCTTACCACAGGCGGTGGCTGGCAGGACCAATACGGAGGTATAACATCAGGGGTGAAACTTCTGCGAACCTCATCGGGATGGCAGCAGCGCCCGACTTCCGACTGGCTTCCGGAAAGCATTTTCACTGATTCCAATCTGCGCGAATGTCATCTGCTGTACTATACAGGTCTAACCCGCACGGCAAAGAATATACTGATAGAAATAGTGCGTAGAATGATGCTAAACGACAACCGCACCCTCAATCTGCTGAACAATATGAAACTCCACGCCGAAGCCACGGCTGCCGCCATACAACGACGTGATTTCCACACATTCGGCAAATGCATAGCCAAGAGTCGGGAGTACAACGAATTACTTGACAGCGGCACTTGCACCCCTCAGATACAGAAAATCATAGATTCGATATCGGATTATGCCCAAGGCATGAAACTTACAGGTGCCGGTGGTGGCGGCTTCCTATACATAGCGGCAAAAGACCCAGAAGCAGCGACAAGAATCAAACGTATATTAACCGAAAACCGACAGAATCCATCAGCCCGATTAGTGGAAATGACTCCGTCAGGTACCGGCACGCAAGTATCGCGCTCTTAAAACATACGCTTGGGCTTCAATGCCTGATATTCTTTAAGATAATTAGGCACCGAGTAAGCCCGGTCAATAAAATTGCCCCGCATATAATCACGTTCGGCAAGAGCAAGCATATCCACCGCTAACGGTTTGATATCAGAAATATAAGTAACTCCCGGACGTGTCAACACTTCGCGAGCTTTCACACTACCGTCGCCAAACACAACCATAGGTCGCTCAGGAATCAATCCGGTAAATGACTCCGAATCAAGAATAACCGGCTGCGGATTCATCACTTCACCCAGTGCCATATCATAAACTGCCGCATACACCTCCATGCGCCGGGCATCAATCATAGGCACAAGCAAGCTATCTGAATCCAAGTCATGATTAAACATAGCGTTACATGCCATAATCTGTAATGTATCCACGCCAATCATGGGTATATCAAGCGCATATGCAAGTCCCTTAGCTTCCGACAACCCGATACGAAGACCTGTGTAACTGCCCGGACCAAGTGACACGGCTACAGCCTCAAGTTTCAACTCAAGTTCATTCAATCTGTCAAGACACCCCTTGATAAATCCGCTGAGACGCGCTGCATGATTCCGTCCTTCGAAATCCTCGTAATGACACAATATCATGCCATCGGCAGTCAAAGCCGTGGAACATACATCAGTAGAAGTATCTATATTAAGAATTACAGCCATAACCGTTATTTTTTTACTACAAAGTTACGTTTTTTCCACTCTTAATCGTAATTTTGTAGAAAAATATCACCCAGCATGCTTCTATCCATGACAGGATTTGGCAAATCGACAGTGGAATTGCCAAACAAAAAAATCACCGCTGAACTCAAATCGCTTAACAGTAAGCAACTCGATCTCTCGTTGCGTTTATCTTCGCAATTACGCGAAAAAGAGATGGATATGCGTAATGCCATATCACACACACTTGAACGTGGCAAAATAGAGGCATCGATTTATGTGGAATCAGTCCAGACCGACACCTCGGTAAACTTCAATATACCGCTGTTGAAACAATATAAAGTCCAAATAGAGGAGATGGCAAAAGAGCTCAATCTGCCACAGCCTCAGGACTGGTATCAACTACTGATGCGATTTCCTGACGTCATGAAATCAGACACTACCGCTGAAGTGGATGAATCGGAGTTTACCGCAGCCGAACAGGCTCTGACCGATGCTATGACTGCGCTTATAAATCACCGCCGAGCCGAAGGACATAAACTTGAAGAATTTTTCACGCTGAAAATCCATAATATCCGTACCCTACTTCAAAGTGTACCTAAATATGAAGTCGAGCGTGTAGAAAAGATTCGCGGTAGAATTATCGATAATCTCGCCGCTCTGCCACAAGTGGAATATGATAGAGCTCGTCTGGAACAAGAGATGATATTTTATATTGAAAAACTTGATATTACCGAAGAAAAACAGCGTCTGAACCAGCATCTCAACTATTTCATGGAAACCATGAGCGCACAACCCGGTCAAGGTAAAAAGCTGGGATTCATCAGTCAGGAAATGGGACGTGAAATAAACACCCTCGGCTCTAAAAGCAATCACGCCGAAATGCAAAAAATAGTGGTGAGAATGAAAGATGAACTTGAGCAAATAAAAGAACAGGTGCTTAACGTACTGTAAACGTATGGCAACAGGCAAAATCATCATCATATCGGCGCCAAGCGGTTGCGGCAAGTCGACAATAATCCGAAGTCTCAACAATCGCGGAAATATCAACTGGCGTTTTTCTGTCTCAGCTACAAACCGCCATCCACGCACCGGCGAACAAGATGGTGTAGACTATCATTTCCTGACGAGTGAGGATTTCAGTAACGCCATAGCCGATGACGCATTCATTGAGTATGAAGAGGTGTATCCCGGACGTTATTACGGCACACTCAAATCAGAAGTACAGTCACACATTGACCAAGGTGAGAATGTAGTTCTCGATATAGATGTAAAAGGTGCACTGAGGGTAAAAAAGATGTATGGCAACCAGGCCATAAGCATCTTTATAATGCCTCCGTCAATAGAAACATTGCGCCAACGTCTTGAAAACCGTGCCACAGACTCAGCCGAAGCAATAGCTCAACGTGTCAGCAAGGCTGATTACGAACTTAGTTTCGCTCCGCAATTTGACAAGCAAATAGTTAACGACGACCTTGAAACAGCGGTGGAGAATGCCGAACATACAATCAAAGCCTTTCTGCAGCAGTGACCTTACGTAAACATATCGGAATACTCGGGGGGTCATTCAATCCCGTGCATATTGGTCACACGCTGTTGGCTGAATATCTGGTGCAATTTACCGATATCGATGAAGTCTGGCTCATGCTGTCGCCACAGAATCCATTGAAAGAAGTAGCCAAATCTGACAGGGCATCCGATTTTGACCGTATGGCTATGCTCGAAATAGCGGCACGAAACAGCCGCGGATTAAAAGTATGCGGCATAGAACTGACAATGCCCCGACCCTCATACACCATAGATTCTCTGTCAAGATTGGCATCATTACATCCGGATTGCGATTTTTCACTTATCATCGGTTCGGACAACTGGCAGATTTTCGACAAATGGAAAGAACACGAACGACTGATTTCCGATTTCCATCCGATAATATATCCGCGTCCGGACTATCCGGTAGACAAGGATTCACTCCCTTGCGGAGTAAGAATGACAGATGCCCCGACATTCCTTATTTCAAGCACATTCATCCGCTCCGCCATAGCCGGCGGGCATGACATGACCAACTTCCTGCCGTGGGGAGTATATGAATATATCGACCATTATAAATTATATACCGGAACAGAATGAACAACACATCTTCACTCTCACCCAACTCCCTGTCATTCATAGCTCTGTGCAATGAATTTTGTCAGGCTCTCGAGCGAGCCCGCGAGGCTGACCGGGAAACATTCGTTTGTACTATGCTTCGTCTGTTACCACGTATCTATATCTCGGCCACCGACCTGCGTATTGATGATGCCGATGAAGAAAGTGCTTACATCGAATCCGTACTTGATGAGGACTATTACGAAGCCATACGCCGTAATGTAGAATTTCTTTTAGGTCCTGACGACACATATCTGGAAGTATTTGAGGAGGATATGAAATATTCCGACACCCCAATAGCAGCAAGTGTATCAGAACAGCTTGCCGACATCATGCAGGTGTGCTATAATTTTGTGGAAACCATAAAGGACGCTCCTGATGAAGTCATAGTCAACGCCCTATATGCCGTAAAAGAAGACTTCCAGACATATTGGAGCAGTAAACTGTGTAACGTATTGCGTCCGCTCAACCAGATACGATATAATTCCACCGAAATATAACTTCACATCATACCATGAAACAATCCGACAAATACATAAACGACCTTATTGACTTTCTCAATGCTTCTCCGGTCAATTTTCTTGCAGCAAAAGAAATCACAGACCGTCTGGATAAAGCAGGATTCCAACGCCTGAGCGCTGAAGACTCATGGCAATTACACCCCGGAGGCAGCTACTATATAACTAAAAACGACTCGGCTGTAATCGCATTCCGACTCTCTCGGGAAGGTATGCCTAAAAGATATAAAATCATATCGGCACACAGTGATTCACCGGGATTCCGCATCAAGCCGAAAGCAGAAATGACCGGAGAAAACGGTGTGGTGCGACTCAACACCGAGGTGTATGGCGGACCGATACTCTACACATGGTTTGACCGTCCGCTATCCATAGCCGGCAGAGTGATTCTGCGCGGTGAAACTCCGCTTTCTCCCCGTTCCATATTGTTGCATGTCAAACGCCCGTTGCTTATCATTCCGCATCTTGCCATACACTTCAATCGTGCGGTTAATGACGGCAATCCGCTTTCACGTCAGAAAGACATGCTCCCCGTTATCGGCATGATAAATAATGAACTTGAAAACGGAAATCTGCTGCAACAACTGATATGCTCCGAACTAAATGTAAATCCGGAAGAAATACTTGATTTTGACCTCTCGCTTTATGACACGACTCCGGCTTGCCTGCTCGGAATGCATGACGAATTCATAACTTCCGGACGTATAGACGACCTGAGTATGGCACACGCCGCAGTGACAGCATTAATAGAAAGCAGCGATGACGATGATACCCGCATCATGGCTATATTTGACAATGAAGAGACCGGAAGCGGGACTAAACAGGGGGCTGCATCACCGCTGATGATGAACCTGCTGCGTCGCATCAACAGTCTTACCGGAGGAACGGAAGAAGATTTCCAGAAAGCTACAGCCTGCTCGTTTATGATTTCAGCTGACAATGCCCACGGTCTACATCCCAATTATCCCGAAAAACAGGATCCGACCAATCATCCATATCTCGGAAACGGTCCGGTAATCAAGATAAACGCCAACTGCAAATACATGACCGATGCCGAAAGCGCCGCCGTGTACCGGACTATATGCGAAAATGCCGGGGTACCTTACCAGTACTTTGTCAATCACAGTGATGTAGCAGGTGGCTCAACGCTGGGAAACATACTGACATCCCAGATAGACCTTCGTGGTGTGGATATGGGTGCAGCCATCTGGGCGATGCATTCGGTTCGCGAAACCGCGTCAGTCATCGACCATGAATATATTATACGCTCCTTTATAGAATTTTACAATTGCTGACAAAAAACGGTTTTGAGACTACTGCTCAAAACCGACATTGTCAACATAAAATGTAAGTCCTTCCGTGCCGACAAATGGTTCGCCGTTGCCGGCACTTATCATGAGCACCACATGAGTAGGTTTAGCATCGGCGCTATCCCACCCCTCCTCTATAACAGGCACTAATTTACCCTTTGAATTACGTGCATAATAAGCATCATCCTTGCTGCGGAGTCCGAGCCAATCCATCGACGGCTTATTGGAACAATCACCATATACCACGGGAATGCGTAGACCATTGACCCAATCGGTAGCCTTACTGAAGGTTCTTCCGGCTGTACCTACACGCTTGGCATGTATATTTCCGTTTTCATCTTCCCACCGACGCTGCAGGTACATGTACACGGCAGCTTCATCAATACCGGGCAAAGTCTTTTTAGAGCCGAATCCGGTAGCTTTCGTACGTGTAGGATTGGCAGGCATATCAAGTTTATAGTCAAGCACTATATTCTTCGGACGCTTGGTATATGGTCTACCCATATTCATATTGGAGTAGGGATTCTTGGTACTTGTTATCGGCTCAATCATATCGCCGAGAAACATTGACCCGGCAACCATTACGTCCATGTTGATAAACCCGAGAGCCTTCACATGTTCCAGTTTGGATTCAAGTTTGGCACATTTGCCTTTGCCGGGACGGTCAGCCGGAGATACGGCGTTGGAACCTTTGGCTATCTTCATCGGACGTGCAAAAACATTACTTGTCCCCCACGGAGAACCACCCTGATTCACATATGGTTTGTTTCCGTCAATTGTAGCTGTGGGACCGACTTCATAAAGAGTCTGGGTATTACCGCCGAGAAGGCTTGACTCATGAATATATCGAGTAATCCAATTCTCAAAATTTCCATATTTGATGGGTTCTATCTGACCCATAGAGACAGCGCTTCCAAACAAAAGCATCGATGATACGAAAATCAATTTTCTCATATATTGTAAAAATTTTCAAGATACGACCTGCAAAGTTACTCATTTTTATTTTTTCTGCAGCATGTCAGATATCTTAAGTTATATAAATTATTGGTCAATAAGGTGCTAAAAATTGTACGTTAAACTGATACCGCAGGATACACCGTCCATTGACGGAGCTATCCACGAGGATGCATGAAGTGACTGATGTTTGCGTTCCATAGTCCGATTTATCAAGCGTTTCTGGTCTCCGCGAAAATATCCTGTAAGCTCATTGAGCGGGTCGACAAGGAATGCTACGGCATAACCCAGTACTCGCGAACCGCACAAACGATATCCGTTTTCCACAATCTTACGTTTGACCAGATAAAAACCTTCACCTATCAGAGAGCCTATAACCGGAGTAATTATAAGGTCCTGTACTGACGGGATTTCATTAAATGCTTCAAAGCCGTATTCCCAAAAAAATGTAGATATGCAAAACGAATACAAGAACGAACCCCAGAAGTTAAATCCGGCTCCGCGTGCTCCCATGAAATATGCGGCTCCGGCGTATGGATGCAGGACGTAATTAAACACCGGATTGTCATCATCCCATACCGGACCTGCCTTAATGTTATTCACATACCTGTCAAACAGTGGTATTTGAGAATTTTCATGCTTGTTCCATGCGGTGGCGTCCATTGGCAGTGACTGAAGTATTATCAATGTCGTCACACCGCCTCCTACAAGAATTGATGTGTTTATCCACAGATTCTTCCAGTTAGGCAAACTAAGACTTCTCGAATAGGGAAAATCATAAAGCGTAAGCCGCTCTTCTTTCTTTGGCAATAACGATGGGGTCTCAATATCCTCAAAAGTTACTTCAGATACCGCCTCTCCTACAGAGTCAGCGGTAAAAGCCATCTGCTCCGTATTAATAATCGTGTCAGATTCCAACAATTTTGACTCCCCGGATGACGCATATATCCATCCCGGGAAAACCATCATGACAAATAAAAAAACGAAAGCTCTCATAAGGCAAATATAAATAGTAGTAACGGATATCATAAAAACGCTATTTACACTACAAATGTTTTTAGTCCGACCTCATTTATTATTAGTCAAAATTACGCCAATATTCCTCTAATTAGTTAAATACACCTAAAGGAATATGTCGGATTTGACATTTTGGTAAAGTTTAATTAATTTTGCGACATTATTTTTCACATTGCGGCAATAGAACCGCTTCGTTTTTATGGTCAAGTACTTATTCGCATTATTTATATCTGTTACAGCAACCTTTACAGCATCAGGTTACGCCGCATCCGACTCTATTGCCAATCTTCCTGTCAATCTTATAAATGACAGTATACAGGTGACTCCAATTAATGTTGCTGACAGCATAGCTCCGCTCATTAACGACTCCATAAGTCTTACTCCTGAGGATATTATCATTTCTCAGGAATCTTCGGTAACGGCACCTGACAGTGTGGTCACAAAGAAACGCGGCAATATTATTCAGCGTATCCTCACTTATTTCAAGCATTCCAACGAACCGAATTACAAAAAATTTGATTCTAGCGTAATCGGCGCTCCATACTACAACAGCGACACCGGATTCGGCATAGCGGCAGTATGGTCAGGCTTTTATCGTCGTGATACCACTGATCGGATTACACCTCCTTCCAATTTTTCATTATATGCCACTGTCTCGACTACAGGTTTCTTTATGGTTGGTATAAAAGGGCACCAGATATTCAAACACGACATTCAGCGCATAGATTATGACGTATATTTCTGGCGTAATCCTAAATACTTCTGGGGTGTAGGATATGACGACGGCATCAACAACGCCAACTGTACCAAATACATGGAAACATTCGTCCATGCGTGGGCCACATATATCCGACGCTTCTATCACGGATTGTTTGCCGGAGCCGGATTTGAATTCAAATATGCTAATTCCCGCCCTATGAAAGGCGCTGGTAAAACCCTTGAAGAGGCACAGCAATTCTGGAACCCATATCCATTGATAACTACCTCTTTCGGTTTGGGTGTAAAACTGCAATATGACACCCGTGATAATTTCACAGCTACAACCAAAGGTATACTTGCCAGTGTGGAACAAAAATTTTTCCCGCGTTTCATGGGCAACAACTATGCCTTCTCTTCGACCGACTTCCGCTTCAACTTCTACACAAAAATGTGGAAAGGCAGCGTATTAGCCGGACAATACCGTCTTGCACTTAGTTATGGCAATGTACCATGGGTGATGCTGCCCACATTCGGCGGTTCTTACAGCATGCGCGGTTATTACGAAGGTCGCTATCACGACAAATGCGAAACCGACTTCACCCTTGAATATCGCCAACACCTCTGGCGACGCAACGGAATGGTGATATGGGGTGGTGTAGGCTCCGTATTTCCCAAACTTTCAAAATTTGACATTCACCATCTGCTCCCATGCTATGGCATAGGCTATCGCTGGGAACTCAAGCATCAATCCAATGTCAGGGTCGATGTAGGTTTCGGTCGCAAAGGTGAATATAATCTCACATTCAGTATAAATGAAGCTTTCTAAACCCTCTCCGCATCCATATAAATATTCTCCATGGTTAGTACTTTTAGTAGTGCTGACCTTGCTTGTTCCTAATGTGTGGCTGTCCATCACCGAACAGCTGACCACCATACAAGCCATTACTAACGTAGTGCTTCCCGGGGGAATTTACCTGTTGCTCATGTGCATCACTCCGCGTGTAGGCAGAGCCACATTATGGATGACTATCCTTATGATTTTTGCGGCATTCCAGATGGTGCTTCTCTATATGTACGGACGCTCGGTCATAGCCGTGGACATGTATCTCAACATCGTCACTACCAATCCGGGTGAAGTGACCGAATTGCTCGGTAATATAGTAGTCATTATCGCAGTAGTGATTTGCCTGTACATACCACCTATAGTATTCGGTATAATAGCGGTGCTACGCAGATGGCGCCTAAGTCCGGAAGAATTACGTGGCGGACGCATCGTGTCAGGAGTAATCATATTCATAGGAGTGATATTCTTCGTGTTGAGCTTCTTCGGACAACGTCGCTATGCTGTGTTACGTGACATTTATCCCCTAAATGTATTTTACAACATGGGTGTAGCCGTTAACCGCGCCACTGACCTGACTCACTATCATGAAACGTCAGCCGATTACCGGTATGATGCCGTTTCCACTGTGCCTGATTCGGTAAATCAGGTTATAGTGCTGGTAATCGGTGAGACTTCCCGTGCTGACAATTGGCAGCTTCTCGGTTACGAGCGCCCGACCACACCGCGACTTATGAACCGTAAAGGTCTGACCTCGTTTGCCAAAGCTCTGTCGCAGGCCAACACCACTCATAAGAGTGTGCCCATGCTGCTTTCACCGCTTGATGCCACTACGTTCAGTGACTCAATAAATCATGTGAAATCACTCGTCACTGCATTCAAGGAAGCCGGTTTCCATACGGCTTATTTCTCCAATCAAAACCGCAACCATTCATATATCGACTTTTTCGCTGAAGAAGCTGACACCACAGTATTTCTTTCCGATGCAAAAAAGGTATTTGAAAGTAAAAGTTTCGATACTGAATTACTACCGCTGCTTGATGAGAAACTTGCCCAGAATCACTCAAAACTTCTGGTAATCCTGCACTGCTACGGTTCACACTTCAATTACATTGACCGTTATCCCAAAGGCTTCGGCTCATTCAAGCCAGACGGTCCGGCTAAAGCCACTCACCACTACCGCAACGAGCAGATAAACGCATACGACAATACCATCGAACTGACGTCAGGATTTATAGCTGATATCATTGACCATATTGAAGCCACCGGTAAACAGGCCTCCATGCTATTCACCAGTGACCACGGCGAAGATATATTCGATGATGAGCGCAGATTATTCCTGCACTGCTCGCCGATACCGAGCTTTTATCAGATTCATGTGCCAGTACTCGTATGGCTTTCCGACAATTACGTCGATGCTAATCCGCAAGTTGCCGATGTACTTAAAGCAAACTCCGACAAATTCGTGGCATCGACATCAACATTCTTCCACACAGCCATGAATCTCGCGGGAATAGAATCGCCGAAGCTTGACGTAAACAAATCATTGATAAGCCCCACATATACTCCTGATGCAGCTATAGTGCTCAACGACCACAACGAAGCCATTCCGCTTATAGAATGTGGACTTCTGAAATACGATTTTGACGAATTACGTAAAAAAGGCTTTATCGAATAAATAATTATCACCATATAAAATAAGAGCGGTAGAACCAAGACATGATTCTGCCGCTTTTATTTTATACTTTGTTATCATTCAGCTACTGCTGCCTGCTGACGCATGAGGCTGAAATCTTTCTTTCCGACTTCAAATTTCAGATAATCACCATTCTTGACTTTCACATCATCCATGTGAGTCAGCTCCATATAATGAGGCATTATCACCTTACGGAATGAATCTTCCACTTTTTTCATAGCCGCTGCCGACAGATTTTCAGGCGTATTCTCCGTAGCATCGGTAATCACGTTAGATGTCAGCACCATTTCCACCGGGTCAACAGTTACTGTAAATGATTCGGGGTCAACCATCACACTGATATCATCATCGTCAATCGCACGCCACGAGGCTGTTACTGATGTCCTACCTGACACAGACGTGCTCACTGGCTGGTCAAGTGACAATGCGAAATGCGATGAAGGCACTGTGCCGTTAACCATACCGGTAATCATCAACGTACCGCCTTCACCCGTTTTATCGACAGTAAAAGTGTATGTATCAATTACTGTAAAGTCACCTTCGGCATTGTTAGCCAGCATCACCGGAGCACCGCTCCATGTTCCTTCGACCGACTTGGCGAGGTCGGCACGTTCGTTACATGACATCAATCCCAGCGAAACTATCGCGGCGATGCCTAATAATAATTTTTTCATCATAATATAATATATTGATTAAATAACATTTATCATTGAGTT
>CAMWPX010000055.1 GCA_947176205.1 uncultured Porphyromonadaceae bacterium | reverse complement strand
GCGCTACTGTAGCTGAACAAGCCTAAGGAGTGGTCGCTTATGCCGTTGAAGCTGCTAAAGCTAAAGCTGGTGAAGTGGTGCAAGCTGCTAAAACTAAAGCTGGTGAAGTTGTTGACGAAGCCGCTCAGAAAGTAGCCGATGCTGCTCAGAAAGGCACTGAAGACGCAAAGAAAGCTCTCGGCTTGAAATAAGCAGAACCAAATTACTACTTACATAAGACCGTAATTCCGATAATCGGAATTACGGTCTTTTAATTTTTTTCACTTTCCACAAAACGAAGCGGGCATATCTGATGTTATAAGTAAAAACTATTTATTTAACTATAATATACTCCGTTTCATGCATCCCGTTAAGATATCAACTGTTTTAATTATTGTACTTGCTGCCTTATCAGGCACAACAGCCACTGCCAGACATCGCACACCAGTCAAGAATGACACCCTCAACGTACCGTTAAGAGCTCTTATCGTCACCGGAGATGCCGTAAAAGGAGCGGATATCGTAGGAGTTCTATATGATGCCTCCGGTCGTCACCATACGGAACCGGTAGGACCACGTTTCCTGTTTCTTGACCAGCAGGGACATGTAGCTTTAGGTATCGGGGGCTATCTGAAAGGAATAGCTCAGTATGATTTCGGTGGTGCCATTACCAACGGCACTAATTTTACTCCTTATGATATATCCATAGGTAAAGTTCCCGGACAGCAAAGCAGATTTTACGGTTCTGCTAACAATTCTTCGATATTCCTTCAGTTGGTAGGCCGTACATCACGATGGGGATATTATCAGATGTATATCGGAACAAACTTCACAGGCAACGGTGCTACGGGTTACGGATTAAAACTTGACCAGGCATACTTCAAAATAGGCAACCTGACCGCGGGCTTGACCAACTCGGTGCTGGTTGACGGTGCTGTCGGTACACCTGTCATCGATACTAAAGGTCCTGCCGGTGAAATAAGTTATAAGACCTTCCTTTTGAAATACACCCCTGACATCACTAAAAATATCTCAGCAGGTATAGGAGTGGAATACCCTAACGCTACATATACCGTCAACTCCACAGTCAGTTCCATTAATCAGCGTGTTCCTGATTTCCCGGCTTACGTACAGTATCAATGGAACAACGGTGATAGCCATGTCCGTCTGTCAGGACTTATCAGAGCCTTATCTTATCGCGACCTTGTGACTTCTACCAATCACCTTCAGCTCGGTTGGGCTGCACAGCTTAGCGGTATGGTAAAAATAATCCCTGAACTCACTTTCCTGTATCAGGGTGCCTACGGCAGAGGATATGCAGCATTTGTAAATGATATCTCCGGACAAGGTCTTGACCTTGTCCCGGCCGAAACACCCGGAAAGATGATGGCTCCGCGTAGTACCAACTACGAACTGGGTCTGCAATGTGATATCACTCCACGCTTATTCATGACCGCCTGCTACAGCGAAGCCCGCATGTACGGAATAAAATATCTCGGTCCAGATACTTACCGCTATGGCAGATACGTATCAATCAGCGGTTTCTATGACGTGATTGACGACATGCGTATAGGACTGGAATACCTGCACGGCACACGCACTGATTTTTCAGGTGCCATGGGCAAAGCCAACCGTGTGAACGTCATGCTGCAATATAGCTTTTGATTACAATTATTAAAAAAGTTTAGTCAATATTATATACCTTTTAAGCCTTATAATAGGCATTTACACTGTTACACCCGCGAAATATTTTTCGATGGGTGTAACTTTTTACGTAATTTTGCGTCATATAACATGTAGTATTTTTCATATCGCTATCACAACATTTACATATCATATTCAATCATTATTTACAATGAAAAAATTCTCAAGTATTATCTGCTCTCTGCTCATGGCTCTCATGCTCATGCCTGCAGTAGCCCAAATGCCGCAGATTCCCGCTATGGGAGTCGACCCTGAAGTGAGAATAGGCAAACTGCCCAATGGTCTCACATATTACATTCGTCACAACGAATATCCTAAAGGACAGGCTGACTTCTACATCGCGCAGAAAGTCGGCTCCATACTCGAAGAAGACAACCAGCGCGGTCTCGCACACTTCCTCGAGCACATGTGCTTCAACGGCACCACAAATTTCCCCGGTAAAAACCTCATCAACTGGCTTGAATCAGTAGGTGTCAAATTTGGTCAGAACCTCAATGCCTACACATCTGTCGACCAGACGGTATATAATATATCTAATGTACCGGTAGCTCGTGTAGGTGTTCAGGACTCATGTCTGCTCATTTTACATGACTGGGCTAACGACCTCCTGCTTCTTCCCGAAGAAATAGATGCCGAACGCGGTGTCATACATGAAGAATGGCGTCGATCTATGGTAGGTCAGATGCGTATTCTGGAAAAACTCCTTCCGGAGATTTATCCTAACAGCAAATATGGTCATCGTCTGCCTATAGGCACCATGGAAGTTGTCGATAACTTCTCACCGCAGGCTCTGCGTGACTACTACGAGACATGGTACCGTCCCGACCAGCAGGGTATCATCGTAGTCGGTGATATCGACGTTGACCGTATCGAAGGCAAAATCAAAGAAATGTTTGCTGACATCGAAATGCCTGAAAATGTTAAAGAGCGCGTATATCTGCCTGTAGATGATACTGAAGGAACAATCTATGCTATCGGTCATGATAAAGAGCAGAACTCTGCTATGGTACAATTGATGATTAAGACCGAGACGCTTCCCACCCAGTACAACAATACCGTTATGCGTTTCGCTACGGATTATACCACCGACATGATAACATCAATGCTCAACACCAGACTTGATGAAATTTCGTCAAAACCCGACGCGCCTTTTGCCGCTGCTGGTTCTGACTACGGCAACTTCTTCCTTGCCAAGACAAAAGATGCATTTTCACTCTATGTAGTAGGTAAAAACTCCGACCTTCCCCCGGCATTGGCAGCTGCTTACCGCGAACTCCTTCGCGCCGCACGCGGCGGTTTTACACAGACCGAATACGAACGTGCACGTGCCGAATACCTTTCACGTCACGAAAAAGAATATAACAACCGTAACCAGCGTGAAAACTCAGCATATGTCAATCAGTATGTCAACAACTTCCTTGACAACATGCCTATGCCTACCGCCGACGAAAAATTTGAAACCGTAAAACTCATCGCCAACAGCACTCCATTGGATATAATCAACCAGACCATTGCTTCGCTCCTGACTGACAATAACCGTGTAGTGCTTGCTCTTCTCCCTGACAATGACGACAACAAATATCCCACTAAAGAAGAATTTGCATCGGCACTTGCAGCCGTAGATGCCGAAACCATCGAACCCTACAAGGAAGAACTCAAAGCTGAACCGCTCATTCCCTCACTCCCCGCTCCCGGCAAAATAGTATCAGAAAACAAACTCACTCAGTGGGATGCCACAGAGTGGACTCTGTCAAACGGTGCTAAAGTAATAGTTAAACCCACCAAGTTCAAAGATGACGAGATACTTTTCACCGCCAGAGCCAACAACGGTACTTCAACCATAGGCAACGATTACGCCAATTCTCTAATCTTTATGCCGATTGCACTCCAGAGCTATGGTCTTGGCACATACTCCAACTCTGACCTTACCAAATATCTGGCAGGCAAACAAGCTTCGCTGCACCCGAACTTCAATGCTTACACCCGTACGTTCAGCGGTAACACCACCCCCAAAGATTTGCCCACTCTTATGGAACTCATATACATGGGATTTACCGGACTGAACTTTACATCCGAAGAATTTGAAGCTCTTCAGAATACTTACGCAGGTCTGCTTCACAATCAGGAATCAAATCCTGAGTACATTTTCCAGACCAAAATTTATGAAGCCCTCTATAACGCTCCCCGTATGAAAGCCCTTTCGGTAGAAGCCATCAAAGGTGCAGACCGCGCTCAGATTGTAGAAATAGCTTCTGAAATGACTAAAAATGCTGCCGAGTATACTTTCATTTTCGTAGGTAATGTCGATGTTAACACACTTCGTCCTTTGGTTGAACAATACATCGCCACACTCCCTGCCGATGCAAAAGCAGCCCGTAAAGATATCGCCTTATCCTCCGAACTGTCTATCAAGACCGGTAAGGGTACCGACACATTCCTTGCTAAAATGGAAACTCCCCAGACATGGGTATACCTGCAAATGTTCGGTGACCTGCCCTACACCACTAAAAACTCTCAGCTCGCAAGTGTAGCCGCCCAGATACTTTCAAAACGTATGCTTGACAAAGTCCGTGAAGAAATGGGTGCCGTATATTCCATAGGTGCTCAAGGCTCAATGGACCGCATCAGCGACCATGTCTCAAACACTGAGATTATGTCGGCATTCCCCATGAAGCCCGAGATGAAAGCAGAAACACTCAAAGTCATCGAACAGATGTTCTCTGACATGACCAAGGATGTAACCGCTGAGGAACTTGACAAAGTCAAGGAATTCATGGTAAAGACATACACTGAAAATCGTGAGAAGAACTCGCCTTGGATGGCTGCTATCTCAGGTTGGGTAGTCAATGACGTAGATTCTTTCAATGACAACATCGAATCAATGAACTCAATCACTGTTGATGATGTAAAAGCATTCGTAAAATCACTCGCTGAACAAGGTAATTACCGTGTGGTAGTTCTTGACCCCGCAGAGTAATATTCACCGACTTCCTACATAGAGAGCCCCGGAGCAATGCCCCGGGGCTCTCTTATTATCTGATTGAATAATTTCAGTTCACTTAGATAACACCCTGACCCATCATGGCGTTAGCCACTTTCATAAAGCCGGCGATATTGGCGCCTTTCATATAGTTGAGATAACCATCATCCTCACGACCATACTTCACGCACTGTGTGTGGATATCACGCATAATCACATGGAGTTTTTCATCGACTTCCTCAGCACTCCATTGCAGATGCATGGCATTCTGACTCATTTCAAGACCGGAAGTAGCCACACCACCGGCATTGACAGCTTTACCGGGAGCATAGGTCACACGATTAGAAATGAATGTATCGATAGCTTCGGGAGTACATCCCATGTTGGAAACTTCAGCTACCATAAGCACACCGTTATCCACCAGCATCTTGGCATCTTCACCGTTAAGCTCATTCTGAGTAGCACACGGCAGTGCTATATCCACTTTCTGTTCCCAAGGTTTCTTACCGGGGAAGAATGTAGAACCGGGATATTTTTCAGCATAAGGAGCCACGATATCATCACCGGTAGCGCGCAGATAAAGCATGTAATCAATCTTATCACCGGAAATTCCTTCGGGGTCATATATATATCCGTCGGGACCTGAGATTGTGACAACTTTCGCTCCGAGCTCAGTAGCTTTCAACGCAGCTCCCCAAGCTACATTACCAAAACCTGAGATTGCCACAGTCTTGCCCTTGATATCATCATTCTTCTCGGCGAGCATGCTTTGAACGAAATAAAGTGCACCGAATCCGGTAGCCTCGGGACGTATACGTGAACCGCCGAAGTCGAGAGCTTTACCGGTCATAGACCCGTCACACTCGTTACAGAGTTTCTTATACATACCGTACATATAGCCGACCTCACGACCACCTACTCCTATATCACCGGCGGGAACATCTCGGTCGGGTCCTATATTTTTCCAAAGTTCAAGCATAAATGCCTGACAGAAACGCATGATTTCAGCATCGCTCTTTCCACGGGGAGAAAAATCGCTACCACCTTTTGCACCACCCATAGGTAATGTAGTAAGCGCATTTTTGAATGTCTGCTCAAAACCGAGGAATTTAAGAATTGACAGATTTACCGATGCATGGAAACGGATACCGCCTTTGTACGGACCTATAGCATTGTTAAACTGTACGCGGTAACCGATATTAGTCTGCACTTCGCCACGGTCGTCGGTCCAAGTCACACGGAAAGTGACTATGCGGTCCGGTTCGACCATACGTTCTACTATTTTTGCCTTTTCAAATTCAGGGTGTTGATTATAAACATCTTCAACACACATGAGCACTTCTTTCACTGCCTGAAGATACTCTTTTTCGCCCGGATGCTTCATCTCAAGCGAGTTGATCAAATTATCAATATTCATAAATACATGAATTAAATGGTTTAGATTAACTATGCAAATATAGCATTAATAGATAAAGCAACTCCCTTAATTTTAGTTAAAATCAAGGGAGTTTATAGCAAATTGTAATTTAACGTCTTTTTTTACGGGAAGTCTTCGGCTTCTGACCCGCACTGCCTTTCTGTGGGATTTTCAGTTTCTGTCCTATAGATATCAATGAGGAGTTAGCCTTTATACCATTAGCTGCGCGGATTTCAGCTACAGTAACACCATACTTCTTAGCTATTTTTTCAAGAGTATCACCACTTTTCACCGTATGCGTCACAGACGCCGGTTTCTTATCCACTGTGGCGGGCTTTGGCGGACGCGGAGTCTTTTTCTTTTCTGATTGAGTCTGCTGTTTCTGACGTGAACGTTCGGTAACGTCAGTAGTCACAGTCGATGGCTCGAGTGGCTCGATACTTGCT
Source organism: uncultured Porphyromonadaceae bacterium (assembly GCA_947176205.1). GTDB lineage: Bacteria > Bacteroidota > Bacteroidia > Bacteroidales > Muribaculaceae > Paramuribaculum. The sequence continues at coordinate 5,916 of CAMWPX010000055.1, read as the reverse complement.
TCTTCCACCGTCTTTTTATATATTTCAATAACAAGTTCATCATTTTCCTTGACCTTGCCACGGCGCAAATTATTCCACCGCTTCACATCGGTTGCACTGACTCCATACTGCTTGGCTATGTCGCGAAGATTCTCACCTCGCTTCACAATATGGGTCACACGGACTATACTATCAGGTACCGCCGTATCTATCACTACATTACTGTCGCAATTCTGAGTCTGACCGTCGGCAGCAAGCTGATTATCCAATCCATTGGCTCGACGTTGCTCTCCAAGAGCCACATAACTGCGGCGTCCGTATTTATCAGCATCATAATCAAGTATCTGCTGACGACTCATTATGTAACTCAGGCATTGCTGCGACGGTAACGCCAATTTATACGGATGCACATCACCCGGGATAATATCCTTACGATACTGCGGATTCAGTAGCCGTATTTCCTCCACGGGAATATCAAGTACACCGCTTATCTGGTTGAAATGCACTCTGTCAGCCACTTCAATCGTATCGACGGCGAGCTTACCGGATACAACAAGCGGCTTGATACCATAACGGTTATGATAGTTCATCACATAGTTGGCGGCAATAAAAATAGGCACATAACCACGAGTCTCAGGCAACAGATTATCATATATCTCCCAAAAATCTTTTTTACCGCCACCGGCTCTACGTAAGGCTTTGTTCAAATTACCGGGGCCGCAATTATATGCAGCTATGGCAAGAGACCAATCGCCATAAATATTATAAAGCTGTTTAAGATATTTCGCGGCATGATGAGATGCCACACGCGGGTCACGACGTTCATCCACCAATGAATTGACTTCCATGCCCATTCCTGTAGCAGTAGAGGGCATAAACTGCCATAAGCCGGCTGCTCCGGCACGCGAGACGGCATTAGGATTCAAAGCTGACTCAATAACCGGAAGATATTGGAGTTCAAGAGGAAGACCTTCACGTTCAAGAGCTTCTACGAATATATCTCCATAATAATTGTTATGAAGCGCCAGCATGGTTGCCACGAGGTCACGACGTTTACCAAGATACATATCTATGTACTTTCCTACTACAGGATTATACGGCATCTCGATAATAGTGGGAAGACGTTTAAGCATATCTTCATACTCTTTATCATTGCCGGTACGCGGTTCGCCGGACTCCTTATAAGGAGCTGCTGTGTAATTTTTCAGATAATAATTCTCAAGCAGTTGCTGAGTCTGAATCTCATAACTTTCAGGAGGTACTATATTGTCATCAGTCTTGGTATGCTTGACATCGAGTACAGACTGACCGTAAGCCACCGAACTAACAGTCACCGTAATCAACGTCATCACACATATCTTAATTATATTCATCATCATCAACGCATTAAAAAGTTATAGCCAAAAGCACTCCGGGTGCCGGATAAGGATTCATGCTGTCACGCAACACACATGGCGAGGCATGGATACTCAAATCAGAGGATATATCGAAATTAGAGAGGGAGGCATCGACATAGGCATCGACCATAGCAAGCAGATACACGCCTACCATTGATATGATACATAAATCTCTGTTACGACGGAACATATCCTTACGTGACTTAAGCACTCGCTCCAGCCATGATTTGTTCAACATTTCTTCCTTCGTATTTGGCGGGAAGAAATTCATGTAACTGTGAGTGTTCGGGTCATTGTCCATTATATCGGTGTAAGCCTTGGAGTAATCGGTAAGCATGGAATTATTCCATGACAAGCCATAACCAAGTCCCATAAATCCACCTATGACAATGGGCAGCTTCCAGTATCTGCGGTTATATATCTGTCCAAGACCGGGACACAAAGCCGATAACCATACCGCTCTGGTGGGATCCGGGGTAAATACTTTTACATTTACCGGAGCTTTCGTCACGATAGTGCTATCATTGAACAGAGGGGTAAAATCAGGCGAATTTACTATTGCAACGGTATCAACCGGAATTACATTAACAGAGTCAGTAACCGGATTTACCACCAGCTCTTTTTCAACAACCTCTGACGGCAAATCAACCGGCTGGGTCAAAGGTATCGAATCAGGTAACATCAACGGTTCATCAGCATAGACCGGTACAGCATACATCATGGTTGACAAAAATAAAACTTTTGCCAATCCACCTACTACCTTACCGATATCCATCCGTTTACAATTCACCGTGACTATATTGCTGATTATTTTTCAGGTTTAATCTTATCAAATATGGCTATCAGACGTTCAAGCTCGGCTTCATTTTTGAACGCGAAAGTAATCTTACCTTTACCTGATGCCCCGTAACTGAATGATACGGGCATCATGAATCGCTGCGAAAGATGCTGCCCGAGTATGTCATAATCGCGATTGGCAGGTTGCTTGGCTGCTTTCGGTTTTTCCTGAGAGTTAGCAACGGCGTTATCGCGGTAGTTTTTTGTAAGTTCTTCCACTTTACGCACCGACAACCCTTCTTTCACTATACGATTGTAAATCTGAAGCTGAGAGGTAGGGTCATCTACTGATAACAGTGCGCGGGCGTGCCCCATATCCACACGCTTGTCACGTAAACCAAGCTGCACTTCTGCCGGCAGACGTAACAGGCGGAGAAAATTAGCAACAGTGGCACGCTTCTTACCTATGCGCTCACTCAGACGTTCTTGCGTAAGAGAATACTGGTCAATGAGTTTACGGAACGTAAGAGCTATCTCTATAGCATTCAAATCCTCACGCTGGATATTCTCGATAAGTGCCATTTCGGTCAATTCGGTTTCATTGACCGTGCGTATATAAGCAGGGACAGTTTCCAAGCCAGCCATACGTGCTGCTCTATAGCGACGCTCGCCGGCTATAATCTGATATGAATCAGCGCCGGTCTTTCTGAGTGAAAGCGGTTGTATAATGCCGAGTTCGCGTATAGATGTGGCAAGTTCGGCAAGAGCTTCTTCATCAAAATTAGTACGAGGCTGGTCAGGGTTGGGAGAAATCTGTTCCAAGGGTATTTCGTTGATGGCTGACGTACCGCGTGCGGGTACATCATCCATAGATATCAGTGAGTCAAGTCCCCTGCCTAAGGCATTGCGTCTCGGAGCCATAAGTATATCTGAAACGGATTAATATTGGTTACAACAATTATTTTATTTCTTACGCTTGTGCTTTGCCATTATTTCACGAGCCAAGGCTATATGAGATGTGGCACCCCGGCTCTCCGGGTCATAAAGCAGTGCGGGGAGACCATGCGACGGAGCCTCGCTCAAGCGGATATTACGCGGAATAACGGTATTGAACACCATGTCACCGAAATGCGTCTTCAATTCCTCGTAAATCTGATTTGCCAAGCGGAGTCGGGCATCATACATGGTAAGCAGAAACCCTTCTATCTCCAAAGTGGGATTGAGTTTAGGCTTTATTATACGGATGGTATTTATCAGCTTGGTGATTCCTTCAAGTGCAAAATATTCAGCCTGAACGGGTATAATCACAGAATCAGCCGCAGTAAGCGCATTAACTGTAATCAGACCGAGTGACGGGGAACAGTCTATCAAGATATAGTCATAATCATCCTTGATAGGTTTGAGTAATCCGGCGAGTACTTTCTCGCGATTAGGACGACTTACGAGCTCTATTTCGGCACCGGCTAAATCTATACGCGAACCTATCAGGTCAAGACCTTCGACACAGGTTTTCACCTGACATCCAGCCAAAGGATAATCATCGGCAAGACATTCGTAAATAGACGAGGTCATTTCGTCAGGATTAATACCATAACCGGAGGTGGCATTGGCCTGCGGGTCGGCATCAATAATCAACACCTTTTTATGTTCGGCAGCTAAAGATGCCGCCAGATTGATAGTGGTAGTGGTTTTTCCTACTCCACCCTTTTGATTGGCAATAGCTATAATTTTACCCATAGGGGAAGAATGTGAATTTACTACTGCAAAGTAACCACATTTTACCGACAAGTAAAAACGCTAAAGCTACAATAATGGTTAAATGTTGATAATTGACAGTGAATGTTAATAACTCGTGGAACAAAGCGGCCGCTTACTATTGTTTCACAACAGCAACTGGGCATCACCGTAACTTAAAAAACGGAAATCGTGCTCAAGCGCATAGTCATACATGCGTCGCCAGTCACCACCGGTAAACGCCGATACCAGCAGAAGCAGTGTGGAACGCGGCTGATGGAAGTTGGTTACCATACCTTTCACCACCTTGAATTTATAACCCGGGGCTATAATTATGCGGGTTGAGGCATAAAGTTTGTCCAATGAATGTCCGTCAAGCCAACATACAAGACATGACAAAGCCTCACTCACTGATAAATCAGGATGATTGTCACTGTAAGGATACCATTGCGGCACCATGTCAGGCTCAAGTCCTTGACTCACCATGCACCCAAGATGATACAGACTCTCGAGCGTACGCACCGAGGTAGTTCCTACGGCTATGACATGTGCCGAAATCAGCGACTCAATGACATCACGCCCCACGGATATAAACTCGCTATGCATCTGATGGTCACCTATTTCATCTGATTTCACAGGCTGAAATGTCCCTGCTCCGACATGCAGGGTAATCTCTTTCCGCCGGATACCACGGGCATCAATGGCTTCAAGTACCCTATCGGTAAAATGAAGTCCGGCAGTAGGAGCTGCAACCGAGCCTTCTATACGACCAAACACCGTCTGATAATCCTCACTGTCAGAAATTTCCGACTTACGATTCAGATAAGGCGGAATAGGTATTTCACCCACAGCAGCTATCACCTCTGAAAAAGTATAGTGAGCCGGAGACCATGAAAATTCCACTACCGAACCGGAATCACCCTTTTCCAGCCGCCGGGCGCGTAGCTCGACATCCACCCCTGAGATATTGACTGACCTTATAAGGTCGCCTGATTTCCACCGTTTGGAATTACCCACGAAACAATGCCAACTTGCCTTACCCTCAGCGGCGAAAGCCAACGCATAGTCATGTGGCTCACAAGGTTCGAGACAAAAAATCTCAATTTCGGCACCTGTAGTCTTCGACATGCAGATACGGGCATTTATCACACGCGTATTATTGTAAACCAACGTACTGCCTGCAGGTAGTAATCCGGATATGTCGACAAACCGGTGAACACTCAACGCTCCATCATGGTCACGCATGAGCAACTTACATTCATCCCGCACCGCGAGCGGATAACGCGCTATCCGTTCATCAGGGAGAGGATAATCATAATCATCAATCTTAATCCGGGTAACTTCCATACGACAGAAGGAGTTTTGAAAATCGATGACAAAGATACGTAAATTTTTCAGAGCAAAGCATCAAAGCGCTTGCATAATTAAAAATAAAGCAATACCTTTGCACCCGATAATCGCAATCTCTGGCATGACGCAGAAGCTTGTTAAATTGCGAGTAATGTTAACATTTTTATATTCAGAAAGAAAATGGACTTGATTAAGATTGCCGAAGAAGCATTTGCAACAGGCAAAACCCACGAAGAATTCCTTCCCGGCGACACTATCACCGTAGCTTACCGTATCAAAGAAGGTAACAAAGAACGTATTCAGCAATACCGCGGTGTTGTCATCAAAATCTCAGGCGAAGGTAACAAAAAACGTTTCACAGTACGTAAGATGAGCGACAACGTAGGTGTAGAGCGTATCTTCCCCATCGAATCACCGTTTATCGACTCTATCACTGTCAACAAACATGGTAAAGTACGTCGCGCGAAACTCTATTACCTCCGCGCCCTTACCGGCAAGAAGGCTCGTATCAAAGAACGTCGCGTAGTGAAGTAAGACACATTCAATCCATTTCAAGATTGAAAATAAAAAACCGATTGGGAATCCGAATCGGTTTTTTGTTTCTTATACCAACAGAATTTAACGGGGAAGAACCATAGCGGCAACATCTGTATCACCTGACATGACAGCTATAGTAAGC
>CAMWPX010000054.1 GCA_947176205.1 uncultured Porphyromonadaceae bacterium | reverse complement strand
AGGCCTACCACAGCCCACCCATGCAGACGAGCAACGCAGACCTCACGCCGATATGAATCACGACACACATCGCTTCTCAACGAAGTGTGACCCGAGTAATCATACCCATGAGCATCTATCGCTGCTTCACCCTTGGCATGGATTTGAAAAGTGGTAGTTTCAAGAGGCCAAGAACAAGCGCAAATAAACGCCTTCTATAATATGTCATATTCCCACCGCATTAACTTGTTATGGATGCATAACCGGTCCCTACGGCGTGAGAACAAGTACAAAATTAATATTTATTTTCGTATATGGTATAAATGCATACAAAAAAAATGGCGGCTGACTCACTGATGCCAACCGCCACGTATGCAGTTATATAAGATTTACTACTTGCTCTGATTAAATAGCCAGTCCTGAACAGCTGTATTCCGATAAGCGTAGTCAAATGAATACATGTGGTCCATTCCTTCTACACCATCAGGAAGCACTGAGCCTGTTTCAAATTCAAAGATATTGATAGGAGCACCTTTTTGAAGCATGGTAGCTGCCATTGCGTCTTGTTGTGTCATAGGTAATTTAGCACTCCATTCAGTATAAGTATAGCTTACTCCTGCTTTCTCAGCCGCAGATTCCACCGGCTGCATTTCGGGATAAGCCTTACCTTTATCGCCGGCTATAAACCATACGAATTTATGCTTTACGAGGTCAGCAAACGAAGCAGGACTCCAATGAGAATCAACGAACACTGATGCCGCAAACATTTCAGGATAAGCCACATCATAATACATCGAAATCATTCCACCCATTGACTGACCGGTAGAGTACAGACGGTCTTTATCCACCTGATTACCGGTAACGATGCTGTTTACCAATCCGATTACATCATCCACCTCAGCCGAATGCTCGTATGCGTCATTTACAGCCACTTGTGAAAATTGAGGAACCAGGACATAACAGGGATTTTTACTCTGAAATTCTTCCGTAGCCCACACAAGTGCTCCGTAGCCTTGAGTAAGCGGTGCGGTAACATCCTTACCCACTGTTGAGGCATCAGCTATAAACAGTACAAGAGGATACTTCTGAGCCGGATCAAGATTTTCGGGAATAAACAGATTATAATCTATGGCATAATCCTTACCCGGCACAGGATATTTATATTGAGTGAATTTCGATGCGACATTCTTAATCATCGATTGAAGGGTTGCATCGCCTGATTTGTCAATACCAAAACCGGAATGAACAGCTACATTTTCCGTTTCAACGTCCGATGATTGCTTTGCAGTTTCTTTCGAAGAGCATGAACTAAAGACTGTTACTCCGCCTGATAAAACCAGAGATAGTGTAAGTAATTGCAGATGTTTCATATATATAATTATTTTTATTCATTATGTTTATAACACCGCAATCAATAAAATTGTTTCAAGATTATGTCTTTTTCAGAAAATTATTCAGCATTTTTCTTAAGCCATTCGGTGCGAACGGCGTCAGGAAGATGCTTTACGCTGAAATCAGAGAATGTAGCATTGAATCCCTCACCATCAGGACAAGCGGCAAACATACCTATTTTCACCGGATGATTTGCTTCTACCCAAGCATTACGCATCATGTGATAATCCTTGTCATCAAACGAGTAGAAAATCTCCACTGCATCAAGACGGCGTACAGCTTTTATCCATATAAACTCTACCGGTCGGTCGAGCGCTATCACACTCCAGTCCGATGTCTGATGAGTGACCACTGTACTCAGATTATACTTTCCGTCGACATATTCTATACCTGTCTTTATATAATTTTCATGGTCAAGTCTTATCATCATTCCAGCCTGGTCAAAGCGTACCTTGTAATCTCCTGACACCTTGACTTTAGCTTCAAACTCACCGCCATATTCGGCATAATAAAATGGAGCGTCATCTACCGTAAATCCGTAATGCGAAATTCGCCAATAGTCACTGTGAGGCGTCACAAACATAGTAAGCCGGTCATTCTTGATATTCCACTGCGACGGTTCATTGAACCAATTCATTTTTTCAAGAGTCTGCGAAGATGCCGCACCGAATGAAATCAATGATAGAATAAAAAATACAAATCTTGTTGTCATGGTAAATTAATTATTTGAAATTATTTTTTTAATGATTCTGCAAGGATTGCCTACGGCTACTGAATCAGATGGAATATCACGCGTAACCACACTTCCCGCCCCTATCACACAATTATTTCCGATGGTGACGCCGGGCAGAACCGATACACCTGCACCTATCCAGACATTATCCCCCACCGTAATAGGCTTTGCATATTCAAGTCCACGGTTACGCTCATCAGCATCCAAAGGATGACCGGCTGTATAAAAGCCGCAATTAGGAGCGATAAAGACATTATCGCCGAACTTCACTTCCGCTTCATCCAATATCACTAGATTGAAATTAGCATAAAAATTCTCACCGACAGTAATATTATAACCGTAATCACAATAAAAAGGCTGTTCAATCAGCAGATTACCTTTTACTTTGCCCAAGATGCGCTGCAGCAGTAATGTACGGGCTTCAAAATCTTTCGGTCGCAAATCATTATAATCGCGACATAACTCTTTACAGTCAAGCCGCTCAGCTATCAACTGCTTATCATTATTAGCATCATAGAGTGCTCCGGAGAGCATTTTTTCTTTCTCAGTCATATTTTGAAGCATCGGTCAAATTATTAACTTTGCAAAGTTAGTAATACGAGCCACAACCGACAATGGCTAAAAATAACCATTTATACATATATGAGTAATCTTCATAAGCTTGACAAAATTCTGCGTAATCAAGCCTCCAATGTATCTGTACATAAGACCGCTGACCCATATCTATATGCACGCAGTATAGCCGAAATAGAAAACGTGATAGCTGTAGTCAGCGATTTAAGCAACTGCCATAGTCGTATTTTTACCGGTGGATTTGCTAATGCACTTGGTCTGCAAAATTATACTTCCGAGGATTCTATCTGGGAGAAAAATATCATTAGCCTTATGTCAGAACAAGAACAGGAAGAAAAAATCAAGGCTGAACTGAGATTTTACCATTTTCTACGTCATATATCCAAAGCAAAGCGAAATGAATACTATCTGCTATCGAAATTGAGGTTTACATTGCCTGATGGCAAAGTAATTAATGTCATGCATAAGATGTACTATATTTATGATTCTGAGAAGGATAACATCATATACGCAATATGTCTATATGGACCTATGATCTTTGATATCTGTGGTAAAAGCATGGTGGTAAACTCAATAACGGGTATTACCGAGGAACTGACATCAACGGCTGACAATAAGATATTAAGCAAACGTGAACTACAGGTTTTATCACTTATCGATACCGGCATGAAAAGTACGGATATCGCTGATATTCTTAATATCAGCATAAATACAGTCAACCGGCACCGACAGGAAATATTATCCAAACTTCAGGTGAAAAATTCACATGAAGCGTGTCGTATTGCTAAATCATTAAATATGATTTAGCCTTATCAAATATTTACGGATAACAAGACGGGGGCATCATAAATTGACGCCCCCGTTATATGGTTTCATCAGGAAATTACTTATTCCTCGTATTTCTTTACGATGACAGTAGCATTATGACCGCCAAAACCAAATGCATTGCTCAAAGCTGCACGTACGGTACGTTTCTGCGCTTTGTTGAAGGTAAAGTTAAGAGAGTAATCGATATTCTCATCTTCATCACCTTCTTCATGATTGATAGTAGGAGGCACAACATCTTCCTGCACAGCCTTAATGCTGAACATGGCTTCCAATGCTCCGGTAGCACCGAGCAAGTGACCTGTCATTGACTTGGTAGAGCTGATATTAAGTTTATATGCAGCATCTCCAAACAGTTCAACGATAGCTTTCACTTCCGATACGTCACCGACAGGAGTCGAAGTTCCGTGTACATTGATGTAATCTATGTCTTCAGGCTTCATACCGGCGTCATCAAGAGCCATCTGCATTGAAAGTTTGGCTCCGAGTCCGTCAGGATGAGTAGCAGTAAGGTGATAAGCGTCGGCACTCATACCTCCGCCTACGACTTCGGCATAAATCTTAGCGCCACGTGCTTTGGCATGCTCGAGTTCTTCAAGCACAAGCACTGCCGAACCTTCTCCCATAACAAAGCCATCACGTGATTTGCTAAACGGACGTGAAGCTGTCTCAGGACTGTCATTACGGGTAGAAAGAGCGTGCATTGAATTAAAGCCACCTACACCTGCAGGATAAATAGCCGCTTCAGCACCACCGGTAACGAATACATCAGCTTTGCCGAGACGAATATAATTAAACGCATCGATAATAGCATTATTTGATGAAGCACAAGCTGATACCACGCCATAATTAGGTCCGTGATAACCGTATTCCATTGATATATGACCTGAAGCTATGTCAGCAATCATTTTAGGAATGAAAAACGGATTGTATTTCGGACCGTTTTCTTTATTGAGCGCATAATATCCTGCTTCTTCTTCAAATGTATGAAGACCACCGATACCGGCAGCCACAATAACACCGACACGATTTTTATCAAGACCTTCAGTCTGTTCCAGACCGCTATCAGCCACCGCTTCCTTTGCGGCTGCAAGAGCATACTGGGCATAAAGGTCAAGAGTACGCACTTTTTTACGGTCAGCTATGTAGTCAGCCACATTAAAATTTTTCACCTCGCATGCAAACTGTGTCTTGAACAGCGAGGCATCAAAATGGGTAATGGGGGCTGCACCGCTTTTACCGGCTACGGCTGCTTCCCATGTAGAAGCTACATCATTACCGAGCGGGGTAATGGCTCCGAGACCGGTTACAACTACTCTTTTTAATTCCATTAGGTATTATATGATGATAATATAAGCAAAAAAGGAGGAGAGAGGAGAAGATATCAATATCCTCTATTAAGCCTGAGCTGCTTCGATATAGGCGATAGCGTCACCTACAGTAGCGATAGCTTCAGCTTTGTCATCAGGAATGTTGATGCCGAATTCTTTTTCGAACTCCATGATAAGTTCTACGGTATCAAGGCTGTCAGCGCCGAGATCGGTAGTGAATGATGCAGTTTCAGTAACTTCGTTTTCATCAACACCAAGTTTGTCAACGATGATAGCTTTTACGCGTGATGCAATTTCTGACATAATTTTTTGATTTTAATAAATTAGTAAAATTGTTTTGCGGTGCAAAGTAAGTGTTTTTTAGCTTAATTTCCAACTTTTAAGTCCAAAAACTTATATTATTATAGATTAAATGCACATCAAAATGGTTAGTAGAATTTTCTTATACCCATGATTTCACGGGCTTCACGCAATGTGGCGGCAGCACGTTCACGGGCTTTTTCAGCGCCTTGACGAAGCACTTTACCGATGTAGGCGTCATCATTGCTTAATTCCATAATACGCTCGCGAATAGGCAACGTGACTTTAAGGATATCTTCGGCAAGCTGTTTTTTCAAATCACCGTAACGAATCGAACAATCGGCATAAGCATCCTTGAAATGCTGAACTACATCGGGAGTAGATGTCAACTCAAGAAGAGTAAACAGATTCTGCACTGGCTGTGACACCTCTGAATTCGGCTCTTTCGGACCTTCATCAGTAACCGCACGCATCACTTTCTTACGTAAGGTCTTTTCATCATCTATGAGATACAAACAGTTACCTTCGCTCTTACCCATCTTGCCGGAACCGTCCAGTCCGGGAACTTTGACCGGCTTGCCACCGAAGTCGAAATTGACCGGTTCCGGGAAAAGTTCCACCCCGTAGAAATTATTAAAGCGGCGTGCGAATCGGCGGGTAAGCTCAAGATGCTGTTCCTGGTCTTTACCTACGGGCACCTTATGAGCCTTCTGTATAAGAATATCCACAGCCATCAATGTAGGATATGTGAGCAGACCGGCATTGACACGTTTATTCGTGTCAGCCCCTATTATTTCCTTTTCGATATCATCCGACTCCGTTTTTATACCTAACGCCTTGCGGGCTTTGTCCTTAAACGATGCTGTACGCATCAACTCACCTATGCCCACATGCATGTTGAGCAACAGATATAATTCCGAAACCTCCGGCACATCGCTTTGAACGAATATTGTTGACTTTTCCGGGTCAAGTCCGGCTGCAAGATACTCGGTAACAATATTTTTCACATTGGTATGAAGTACCGCCGGGTCGGGAGCTGTGGTAAGGGCATGTAAATCGGCTATAAAAAACAGATTGTCATAGTGCTCATCAGCCTGCATTTTTACAAATTTGCTCAACGCTCCGTAATAGTTGCCCAAATGCAGATTACCTGTAGCTCTGATTCCGCTCAGTACTATTTCTTTTGATTCCATAAAACAAAAAGCAGTTATTATTTTTCTCATGCAAAGATACTACTTTTTTACTTTTTATTTTGTCACTACACGGACAATGATATAACTTTGCCAAAAAATTCAATCTCTTAGTGCACCATGAATCTTTCAGCACAAAAAATATGGCTTTCTTCTCGTGATTACTTTTTTATCACTTTCGGCATATTCTTATATGCTTTAGGCTTCTCGGCTTTTATCTTTCAGGAAAAAGTGGTAATAGGTGGTCTTGCCGGTTTGGGTACGATAATCTTTTTTATCACTGAAAAATTTTTAGGCTACGGTGTTCCTGTGGCAATATCACAATTGGTCATGAACTTGATACTGCTTGCCTTCGCCTACAAAATCGTTGGCAGACAGTTTGTGATGCGTACCATATTCGGTGCCATTCTGATTTCATTGTTTATCGGTATCCTGACCCCGTTATTTAACGGACCGATAGTTGACGGTCAGCCATTTATGAATGTCATCATCGGAGCATTGATGTGCGGTGTGGGCATCGGTATCACATTCACCCACAACGGAAGCACGGGAGGTACGGATATCGTTGCAGCAATGGTGTCAAAGAGCACCAATATTTCCGTAGGTCGAACTATGCTTTACACAGATATGTGCATCATTTCATCATCATATCTTATTCTCCACCATATCGACACCGTGGTCTATGGTTTCGTGGTGCTCGTAATAGTATCCATTATGGCTGATATGATTATCAATACCAACCGTCAGGCTGTACAATTCACTATCTTCTCGACTCACTGGGAGGACATAGCCAATGCCATAAATAATGAGGCGAATCGTGGCTGCACGGTCATAGACGGCATGGGCTGGTACTCCAAACAGCAGGTAAAAGTATTGATAGTGATGTGCCGCAAAATCGAAGCTGTCACCATATATCGCATTATCAAGAGTATCGATGAAAATGCTTTCATCACCCAAGCTAATGTCAATGGCGTATATGGCAAAGGTTTTGATGCCCTTAAATTAAAAATTGATTCTAAAAAACAACACAACTCCCTGCCCCACAAGGACGAGAAGTAATAAACAACTTTTGGTATGGCAGATAATTATCTTGAACGTAAAATGGAGGCTTACCGTAACGGCGCCTCGAAACTATTGCAATTCAAATCCAGTTCGACCAAACCTGTAATGGTTATCATTGGTGCCGAAGGTGAAGTTCTTTCCAAAGCGATTAACACATTGACCGAAGCAGGCTGCAAGGTAACATTCTGTAGCACTGACACTGCAGGCGGTTACCGTATGGCACAAACCAGCGGTTCGCAATTTTATCCTGTGAAAACTTATTCCACGGAGGATTTGCGCCCGGCATTGGACTTTGTCACAGCCAAACGTGGAAAAATAACGATGATTCTTACCGGCGAAGAACCGATTGATTGTGACGCCCTGCTCCCTTATGTAGCACCCGCCACTATATTTGCCTCGCTTACCGACAAATAACTTTGACCCTTTTTCCGCGTAGCCTTACCATAAGCTACAGCATGGCAGGGACACACATGATAGCAACCAAGACACATGGTGCACTTATCATGCCATATCGGATGATTTTCCTGCTTGAGCATATCAATGTTGTTCATCGGACAAATTGTCATACACTTACCGCAACCGATACACTTATCCGTTGCGTGAAATGGGCGCGGCGACATCAGAAAAGCCTTGAATAATGGTGACAATACCCGGGATTTCAACCATGCAGCCGTTCCTTCCGTAACATTGTCGATATTCGAATGGCATTTAATAGCCCGCGATATTTTATCGACTTGACCGCACGCTTGTTCAAGTTTCCGCTCTCTGACCTCAGCAGTATCCACATCAAATCCTGGAAGAAGCACATAGGTATTCGGCATAATCACACTAAAAGCAGACACAGGATTCCATTTTCGCTTTTTCATAGCTGCACGCCACGACAAATGTGTCTTACCTATATCATCACCACATGTAGCCACCATAAAATGAGGCAGCACTTCTCCGGAAAGAATCTGAATCCTGTTCAATACATCTCTGACAAGTTCGGGCATATCCCATGCGTGAACCGGAAAACACCACACTATACGTTCGTCATGTGATGCATCTATATTCATATCCATAGAAGCATCTATCTCCAGCAGCGAATCGCCCAGATTTCGCGACAAGCGTTTAGCCACCGCACGAGAATTGCCTGTTCCTGAAAAAAACAGAATCATACGACACTCAACAAGTTCAACGTATTGTTACCTGTGTGGCACCAAATCCATATTCACGAAATGATGCGTCCTGCACATCATGTCCTTTATAGCGATGTGTCAACTCTTTCATCAGGGCATTTCGCAATACACCCTCGCCTTTACCATGTATGAATACGATTTTGGTTCCCTTATTCTTCAGATTCTCATCCATGACCCGGCTGAATTCATCTATCTGCAGATTCAGCATGTCGCCATTTGACAATCCACGGATGTTATCCACAAGCTCTGATATATGTAAATCCACTACGATGGTATCACCATGAACAGTCTTCTTAGGTTGCTTCTTCACTACGACTTTATGCCTGCGATCATCCTCCTTTTTTGTCGCCATCATTGTTTCATGGAGTTTTTTCACATCGACCACTTCAACTCGCTCAGGTGAATCATTGGTCACTATATTATGCGCTATTACCGGCAAATCAAAGTACATATTATCACGGAAGCAGTGTAATTTAGCAAATTTCACCGCCTCAAACGGAAATTCCACGCTTACAGGTGATTTCATATCGAAGTCCTTGCCGCGTTTGAACGCTATGAACTGCACAGCTACACGGTCTATACCTGATAAATCATCCGTAGCGAGTTGACCCAAAAACACCTGAATGTTCGGTTCGACCACTCCGTCGTAACGATTAATCCACTGCACATCACTATTTTTTCGGGTCAGATAAGTAAAATACAGATAGTAATTTGAATCGTTGACCAGATACGTATCAAATTTTGACTGCGACAGATGTTTCAAATCAGTAGGTTCATAAGCAAGCACTACATTAAGTTTATCGCCCATCGGCGTTTCTTCAATCTTCTCCAACACTTCTTCTGAGGTAGCTTGAGGCTCTGCCATAACATTATCCGCAACAGATGTCGGCTTGACATTGGCAGGACTTTGACTCGTAACCGCCGTATTAGCGGCAGAAGTTCCCACCACTACACACTCACGCATCAACACGGGAGTCTCAAAGCCGTCGGCATCCTCGACATAGGCTATATTATCTTTTATCTTTGTTATCTTTCCGCCACCTACAGCGTTAAGAAACCGTACTATATCTCCTACTTTTGCCATTGTTTCTATTGTTTTTTACTGTCGATTTCTTCAAGCAGAGCCTTTACTGCAGCTTTAAGCTGAGCATCCTCACCCGCTGTAAGACTCTGAGGATTATTTACTACATAAATATCAGGTTCCAACTGTGCATTCTCAAGATATGTGCCCTCATCTGTACGATAACCCGTAACTGGAATACCGAATGTAAGGGTGGGATCCTGTAATTTCTGCCAGTTGACACTTGTCATAGTTCCGGGAACGGGCGTACCCACTAACTTACCCAGACCAAGATGATTATAAACCCATGGCGTACCGTGTGCATTGGAGTAATTAGCCTCACACATGAGCATAATGCTTGGTTTATTCCATCGGCGAGAAGGCATCGGTGCCGTCTTCATGCCATGAATCTCCTGCATCAGATATGTCTTACCGCTCAGCAGCACTTCTATATCCTCATGCAGACGTCCACCGCCATTCCATCGGGTATCCACCACTATTCCTTCGCGATCGACATATTTACCAAGCATATCGGCATATATCTTTCTGTAGCTGGCATCGTCCATTGACTGAATATGCACATAGCCGAGCCTTCCGCCCGAAAGACTGTCAACCATGGCACGGCATCGTTCCACCCATCTGTCATATAGCAATGCATTGAATTTTGCATCACTCATCGGAATCACGACTTCCGAATGAGTCTTTCCATCAGGATTGACATAGGTAACCAACGTCTTTTTACCGGTAACATTAACAAGAAGTTCAAATGGCGAACGTTCATCATCAAATTCAATACCATTGATGGCTGTGATTCTCGCCCCGGGTTTAAGTTTTGATTCCGCGAAATCAAGTGGACCACCCTTTACTACCTCGGTGACTTTAAGTCCTTTTCCCGTATCTGTGAGGTCATAAAAAAGTCCGAGCGACGCCACCACATCTTTTGGAGATTTCGTGCTGCGGTAACTTGCACCCGTATGTGACACATTAAGTTCACCAAGCATTTCACTGAGTAACTCTGCAAAATCCTCATTATTGTTAATGTGCGGCAGGAATCTGCTGTAATTGGCATAAAGGCTATCCCAATCCACCCCATGCATACCTTTGTCATAAAAACGCTCACGCTCCTCATTAAATACATGACGAAGCATATATTCTCGCTCCTTATCCCGGTCAAGTTCCATCGATGCGGATATTTTTACGGGAGACACCTTATCTGTTTTCGGGTCATATTTCTTTACGGAACCTCCTACAAGGTATAATTTCCCATCCTTATCCATCTGCAATCCGATGGCTGACGATTCTCCAAGTTTATGAGCTATCTTGGTATCGCCCTTACGTAGCTGACGCTTCCATAGGTCATAACCTTTTTCAAACTTGGAAAGATAATATAGTGTTTCTCCATCTTCACTAAGTATCGCATCAGCCAAATCCGATGAATTGGGAGTCAGACGTATTGTACGTACTTCCACATTGTCAAAGTCAGGAATCCACTTTTCAGTAGATACAGTATCTTTTGCTGTTTTATCACCTTTCTTTTTATTTTTTTCTGACTTTCCGGTATTCTCTCCTGAATTCTTCTTACGAGCTTTTTCCACATCTTTTACCAGCGCATAATCCTCCTCGCTCAATCGGAATCGATTATACGCATCTTCAGTAAGGAAAGCCATCATCACGTCATACTGCGAACCCCACGAAGCATGATTACGCATACCGTAACGTTCAGAAGCCCATATAAGCGCCTTACCGTCAAGAGCCCACCGAGGACTTTCATCAAAATATCCGGTAGCAGTGATTTTTGTCAATTTTCCTGTAGCCATATCAATTACGGCAATATCACCATACGGGTCATGCGAGGGCTCAATATAGTTTATGGCAATCATTCTACTGTCAGGCGACCAGTTAGCCTTGAAGCCTTTGGTCCTGCGACAATAAGTAGAACCGTCGGTCAACTGACGTACCTTATGTGTATTGGTATCCATTACCATCAGCTTATTGCGGTCCAGTACGAAAGCAAGATAATTGCCGTCGGGCGATAACGACGGCATAGTCCGGTCATGACCGTCGACAGCGAACACAGGTGTCTCCTCGACAATTGTGGCATTGGAGAAATTACTGTCGGCGGCACGTTTGATTACCGCTTTATATATATTATAGTTTCCATCACGCTCCGATGTATAGTACAATTCTCTGTCATTTTGCCCCCACACCAAATCCGATTCACCTTCGGGAGTATTCGTTATCTGCTTTACCGAAGGATAATCCGTTGAAGTAACGAATACTTCGCCTCTATGTATAAATGCCACCTGCTTACCCGATGGTGACACCTCAGCCTCTGTTGCCCTTGACACACTCTGTTTTACGACATCGGGGGTGGAATCTACTACGACATCAATATCTACCTTTTGAGGTTGCGCTCCGGGATTCATGGTATAAATCTCACCATTGAACCCGAACACAAGCATACCGCTATCCGACACCGAAAGGAATCTAACCGGATGCATTGCGAAGTCGGTGATTTTCTTAGCCTTTGACAAATCACCTATCGGGGCGCTATATACGTTAAAACTACCACCATCACGCTCACTGAGGAAGTACACAGTATTTCCATCAGATGTAATCACCGGATTACGGTCCTCACCGCCACGGCTGGTCAGATTGCTATGGCGTCCTGACGCCACATCATAACTCCATATATCTGACGTAACTGCAGAAGTGTGATGCTTGCGGAAACGGTTTTCCATACCCTTGATATCCTCATACAGCATCACTTTCCCGTCAGGTGAAAACGCGATATTATCAGCCGGAGTAGCTACGAACTGAGTAAACCGACCGCCATCAGTACTGACCTTATACAGCTCTGACAAACGACGTGAAGGGAACTGCATGCTTGAAGCCGGGTCTTGAATCGAAGCGGAGTAAATGACTGATTTCCCATCTGGAGTAAATGCCAACGGTATTTCACCGGTAGAATATGAAGTAAGCTGCACGGCACTACCACCTTGTGCCGGCATTATAAACACATCGTTTTGTCCGTTTCTGTCAGATGCAAACGCTATATTCTTACTGTCGGGCGACCATACCGGCGATGACTCTATGGACGGCAGAGAGGTCAGACGCGCAGCACTTCCACCGTTCACAGGCACAGTATAGATATCACCAAGATATGTAA
>CAMWPX010000053.1 GCA_947176205.1 uncultured Porphyromonadaceae bacterium | reverse complement strand
GTGTGCCTCAGACCATGAAAAGTGATTTTCTTCTTGATTCCGGCATCTTTTAGCCTTTTCTTGAATGGTTCGCGTGTATGTGCACGACTGAGGCCTTTGAATACCATTCCGCGTCCTTGTTCACCGCAGTAGGATAATGCTTCATCACTCATCGGTAATGTCGCTTGTGTCTTGGTCTTTTGTGTGCGGATTCGCATACAGTAGCCGCCGTCGGGGGAGAGTCCTATGTTCTCCCAACGAAGTTGCAGGATGTCGCTTATCAGCATTAGGCGTTCTTGAATGTATTAAGTTTTATCGCTCAGTAACAGTCAATTACTATCAATATAAGTCATTGGTAATCAACTAATTACTTGCCGATGCAGAAGCGGGAGAAGATGGTGGAAAGGATTTCGGTGGTGGTGATGGTGCCGGTTATGGCTGAGATGTGATAGATGGTGTCGCGTAGGTCTTGGGCTATAAGATCACCGGGAAGCTGACTGTCAAGTCCGTCAATCACACGATTTATACTTTCAAGCGCATGGGTTAGCGCTTGATAATGACGCATATTGGTTACCAGTATTTCATTCTGGTCCACATCAAGATTCTTTTCTGCGTAAGATATGAGAAAACTTATCAATGGCGATATCCCGTCAAATGAAAGTGTGGAGATTTTCACTACCGGAAGATTCGGGCATTCATCAGCGGATGCCTTCCCTGCTCCGTCCAAATCAATTTTATTTAATGCTATGACTGTATGCGCCTGCGGATTAACTTCAAGTATTTTCCGTAACAGCGATACATCGATCGCCTCTGTGCTGTCTGCAACAAAAATTACAATCATGGCTTTTCGGGCAGCAGCCATCGAGCGGTCGATGCCTATTTGTTCTATCGTATCATTAGTGTTACGCAGACCTGCTGTGTCTATGAATCGAAATGTGTAATCACCTAATTCTATAGTTTCTTCTATGGTATCACGCGTTGTACCGTGAATATCACTGACTATGGCTCGTTCATCACCGATTATTCTATTAAGCAATGAAGATTTTCCGGCATTGGTGGCTCCGACTATCGCCACAGGAATACCATCCTTTATCGCACTACCGGCAGCAAACGACTTTGTAAGTCGTTGCAGTTCTGTTTTTATATCGCCGGCAATAGCTACAAGCTGCTTTCGTGAGGCAAACTCCACTTCCTCCTCTGAAAAATCAAGTTCAAGTTCAAGAAGGGATGTCAATTCCACGAGTCGCTCACGCAGAGTGGCAAGTCGTTGGGAATATGTTCCTCGCATCTGATTAAGCGCTATCCTGTGAGCAGCACGAGATGATGACGATATCACATCAGCCACAGCTTCCGCCTCAGCCAAATCCATGTGACCCGAAGTAAATGCCCTACGGGTAAACTCGCCTGCCTCTGCCAGTCTGGCTCCTTTTGACACCAAAACCACGAGCAGCTGTCGTTGCACATATCGCGACCCATGTACGGATATTTCCACAACATCATCACCGGTAAAGGATTTCGGTGCACGAAAAACAGTTACCACACATTGGTCAAGCGGCAATCCATCGACATCAAGAATATGCCCAAGGTGTGCCGTGTGACTCTGACATTGCGTCAAATCCTTCCCCTGCCATACCGAATTAACTATACCCACGGCATCCGGACCGCTCACACGAATCACTGCTATTCCCCCTACCCCTGCCGGAGTAGACACGGCACATATAGTATCATTATTACTATTCATCATTTTCTTAAAGTACTCCAATAGTGGAAATCACATTGTGATTCCACTTCTGTTTCTATATCATCGGGCAACGCACTGAAAAAATCAAAACCTGTGACACGTTCCACTTCATCAATCGTTGTTGCCGCAGCCTGCATACCCCCTTTAACCGTCTCGTTCGGCATAATAAAGCCTATACCACGCGGCGGACAGGCATAGGGTGACAGGATGACCTTAAAAAATCGTCGCGGAACGGCAACCTTGCGGTCATTACCTATATATTCCTTTATCGGTTCAGTCAATATAGGCCCGCACACTATAATTATAGCACTATCCACCTCAGCCCAAGTGCGACATTTTGATTCAAGTCGTTTCCAAGCTCCCGTATTAAGTTTCTTTGCCTGCGGACAAATATTCGTCATGCAAAATGATTCCTCCATTGCCCGACGTGACCATTTCATATCACCTGCAGGCGCCATGTGTCCGCGGTCATATCCACTATAATTATATTCATAGGGTTCCGGACATGATTCCACTTCAGCATCCGCATAAAAGCTATTGACACGCGGTTCCTGCCCGACGGCTTCGTCGCGTGTCAACTCCCATGACACCCAGTTGGGAACTCCATATTTCGGATTAAACGACAAATTCATCCCGGTATATTTTCTCGGAATATCCTGAATGCCCTCAGGCATCGTCACATCAAGCAATTCATTACCGGGCACTGAAACCTTGACAGTGTCTTTAGCAGCAAAAGAATTCCATAACACTGTCGCAAACAATATTACTGCTGCAAACAATATTATTTTACCCAATGTCATACCGGAACTTTGTTTTCTTCGCAACATTTTATACAGAAAAAGAGTTGATTATTTCAGCGATTTTCTCTACATCAGCCAATCGGGTGCAATCACTTACGGGCAGACTCACTATTTCTCCGGCGAGACGGTCACACACAGGAAGTTCCCCTATATTAAGCCCGGCATAACATGGCTGACGGTAGAATGGCACAGGATAGTGCACATCCGTTTCCACTCCATTGTCCAGCAAATAGCCGCGAAATGCATCGCGTAATCCGTCATGAACCCTTACTACATACTGATGCCACACATGAGCATCCCCATCCGCCGGCATAACAGGAACTGTGACATACGGTGATATGATTAATCGCGAATAAGCCTCCGCACGAAGCCTGCGACGCTGATTCACATCTTTCACATCTTTCAATTTTATCCTCAGGAAAGCAGCCTGTATCGGATCAAGCCTACAATTATACCCCCTATATATATTATGGTATCGGCGGTCACTTCCATAGTTGGCGAGAGCCCGAACGATGTGCGCGAGTTCTTCATCATTTGTCACCACTGCCCCGGCATCGCCCAAAGCACCCACATTTTTTGTAGGATAAAAACTGAAAGCTCCGGCATGCCCTAAAGCTCCGGCATAATCCGAACCATTCATACCGGGTATAACACTGCGTGCCCCTATAGCCTGCGCTGCATCTTCCACCACGAGCAATCCATGACACGCACACACATCAGCTATATCCTTATCCCACGCCACACGACCATAGAGATGCACCGGCATCACGGCTTTAACTTTACCCGTAACCGCCGCATCAATACTTTCGGCTGTTATATTCATTGTCTCGGGCGATGGTTCTACAGGCACAGGACGCAACCCTACCTGTGAGACCGCCAAAGCACTCGCTACATAGGTGTTTCCAGACACCAGCACTTCATCGCCATCCTTCAGTCTGCCAAGTTGCTTATAGCCCTCCAATATCAGGCGCAGGGCATCCAACCCGTTACTTGTCCCGACGGCAAACGGAGCCTTGACCAAATCAGCCAAATCATTCTCAAGCATAGTCACCTCACCCCCTCCGATAAACCTCCCGCTGTCAATAACCCGCGCCGCCGCTTTCTTCATTTCATCGGCATACGGAGCATTAATCATATCAAGATTTAGAAACGGATATTCTACCATGGTTCAACGTATTATTTTTTCGTCTTGACAAATCTATCATACTCCCTAATATAATCATCCTCATCAAAATCTGTGGACTTTAAGGACAATACCACACTACCCGATGAAAAATTATCTATGACACGCCATATGCCCACCGGTATGTACAATGCCTTGTCAGGCTGTCGCAGAGTAAACGTACGCCACCGGTGACCGTCACTGACCTTTACATCAAAGCACCCGCAAGCCGCCATTATAAGTCCCTGCTCCACTTTATGTGAATGCCCCCCGCGTTCGGCAGAAAACGGCAAATCATATATGTATATGACCCGTTTGATAGAGAACGGAAGTGAATCTGAATTTTCAGCAACCACCCTCTTCCCTGCTCCGCAATCAAAACTTGCCAGAGTGATTATACGGCAATCATCGACTGTAGTGACTCTATAATCTGACATCTTCAGCTCGAATTATATTATTAAAACTATCGCGGTCAAGAATTTCATCTGTCGGACTATACAACGTCGATGAAACTATAAGCATCACAGCATTGGTTGACGCAGTGGATATCTCACACCAAGTCATTGGTGGTATGTATAATCCCACATCGGCACGCGACAACGTAAAACGCCCGACTTCTTCACCACGACTGACCGTAATGTCGATAACCCCGCTCAAAGCCACTATAAGTTGCTCATTTTTATAATAAGCATTTCCACCGATATTAACACCGCACGGCAATCCGTGTATCCAGTCAGTACGGACTATTGAAAACGGCATACATCCCGGATACGCCAGCACCGACATATTTCCCCTCGGATCCGAAATTTTACCCACATTTATTATAGTAGGATTACTTAACGCCATGTTCTGCCAAATTTATCAGATATTGACCGTAAGAATTATTTTTCATCGGAGCAGCCAGACTTCGCAATGCCACAGCATCAATCCATCCCTTACGAAACGCTATTTCTTCGAGAGCAGCTACCTTTAATCCCTGACGCTTTTCTATAGTCTCCACAAAATTACCTGCCTCCATAAGCGAATCCACCGTACCTGTATCAAGCCAGGCAAATCCACGCCCCAACTGAGTCACATAAAGATTCCCGTTGGTCAGAAAATAATCATTGACCGATGTTATCTCCAATTCACCACGTGCCGACGGTTTAACACCCTCTGCCACCGCTACTACAGAATTAGGATAGAAATACAAGCCTGTTACAGCCAGATTTGACTTAGGTTCCTGCGGTTTCTCTTCAATAGACACCGCCCGATTGTCAGAATCAAGAGTGACTACACCATAACGCTGCGGATCAAGCACAGGATACGAAAATACGGTAGCCATATTTCTGCCTGCACGCTCCACCGCATCAAGAAGCATCCGGGTAAATCCCTGGCCATAAAAAATATTATCACCGAGAACCATACATACATCATCATCGCCTATAAACGTCTTAGCGATGATAAATGCCTGAGCAAGCCCTTCGGGACGCGGCTGTTCGGCATAGTGAAACTCCACCCCCATATCATGTCCGTCGCCAAGCAGCCGTTTGAAAGCCGGCAAATCATGAGGAGTCGATATAATCAATATCTCACGGATACCCGCCAACATCAACACCGACACCGGATAATATACCATCGGTTTATCATAGATTGGAAGCAGCTGCTTGGACACACCTTTAGTTATAGGATATAAACGGGTACCCGACCCACCGGCAAGAACTATTCCCTTCATAGCTTCTTTCCCTCGTACATTGATTGATAATAATTGCGATATTCACCAGAGGTTACCTTTTTTATCCACTCCGGATTATCCAGATACCATCTCACGGTCCGCACTATACCCTCACGGAAAGTCACCGTAGGATACCATCCGAGTTCAGCAGCTATTTTAGCCGGGTTTATTGCATAGCGCATATCATGACCGGGACGATCACGCACATATTCTATCAAGTCGTAAGTCAGATGCTCCGGCATAGTTTTCAGCAATTCACAGTAAGCCTTATTCTCCGACACTGCCTCCTTGACGATATCGATTATCAACTTGACAATATCGATATTTCTACGCTCATTAAAACCACCCACATTATATATCTCCCCGGGTCTACCATTATTCAGCACCATATCCACCGCACGGGCATGATCCTCCACATACAGCCAGTCGCGCACATTTTCACCCGCACCATACACCGGCAATTTCTTTCCTTCCATTAGATTATTGATAACCAACGGTATCAATTTTTCAGGAAACTGATACGGACCGTAATTATTGCTGCATCTGGTTATATTTACCGGTAGTTTATAAGTATGAAAATAAGCCATCACCATCAAGTCAGCAGAAGTTTTCGATGCCGAATAGGGCGACCGTGGCGACAACGGCGACACCTCCGTAAAAAACTCGGTACCGTAAGCTACAGGGCGTTCTCGTCCGCTTACTACACGGTCAAGCCCGGCAAGCATATCAATCGGCATACCGTCAGGACAATTTTTCTCCAAAGACCCGTATACCTCATCTGTACTGATTTGCAAAAAGCGTTTCCCCGGAGCATAGACATAATCACCATCCTTACCGACACCTCTACCCCACGCCTTGCGTGCAGCTTCAAGAAGCGTATGAGTACCGAGCACATTTGTCTCTACGAATATACGCGGACCTGTCACACTCCTGTCCACATGCGTCTCGGCTGCAAAATTCACCATATAATCAGGATTAAAATCCTTTAACGCCTGCTCCATAGCATCTGCATCACGAATATCCGCCTTGAGCAGACTCACATTATCACGCCCCAGTTCAGTGGCTATAGTATCAAGATTAGCCGCGTATGTAAGCGAATCCGCTATCAGCACCTCCACGTCATTGCCGTAAGAAGCAATAAGATACTTGACGAAATTCGCTCCAATAAAACCGGCACCACCGGTAATAAAATATTTTTTTTGTTTCATTTCTCGCATAAAAAGCTATTGCTACACAGCACAAAGATAACAATAAACATTGAAATGTAAAGATATTTTTATCTCTCACCAGAACAAAAAAAGACGTTAATCGTTTTTAAGATATAATGACACTCAATTAAGCATTTACTCTCTTTTTAACAAATTCATATTAAAATTTGAAAATATCAATATTATTTATAACTTTGTGCCGAATTTATCAACACTAAACCAAATTCAAATGAAAAAATTATTCCTTATCGCTCTCGCTGCTATCGGCATGCTGACAGCGCAAGCACAAAAAGCTGTGGAAGCTCCTACTTTTGGCTCTAATTGGTCAATTGGTATCGATGGTGGTGGTACTACTACCATGGCTCCCGGAGCTGACTTTTTTGACAATATGCGAGGTGTAGCAGGCCTGCATATCCAGAAACAAATCTCACCCATCTTCGCTCTTGGCGTTGAAGGTGTGGCAATGTTCAACACCACCGGTGCCAGCACCGTAGTTGACCAGACCTATGTTGGCGCTTACGGCGCAATCAATCTTTTCAACCTTTTCGGTGGTTTCAAATGTGACGGTCGTTTCTTCGACATGGAAATCGTAGCCGGTGCAGGTTGGGGACATGACTATTACACTCACACCGAAGGTGCCGACTGGAACTACTTCGCCACTAAAGCTGGTGTGAACTTCAACTTCAACGTTACCAAAAACTGGACTATCTCACTCAAACCTTATTTCTCTTGGGATATGTCAGACGCCAAAGTTGCTCAGACTACAGCTGCTTATGACCGCGACAACTGCCGCTTCAATGTACTTGCTGGCGTAGCTTACAAATTCGGTGACGGATTCAAATGCGTAGACACCAAGAATCAGGCTGAAATCGATGCCCTCAACGCTCGCATCAACGCTCTCCGTGGCGAACTTGACGCTTGTGTAGCCGGTCTCGCTGCCACTACCGCTCAGCAGGCTGCCGTTCAGGCTGAACTCGACGCTTGCAAGAACCGCAAACCCGAAGTAATCAAAGAAGTAAGCAACAACCTCCAGAGCGTACGTTACGTATTCTACAAAATAGGCAGCTCTAAGATTACCGCTGACCAGCAGCCCAACGTAGAAATGGTAGCCGACTACCTCAAAAACCACAAAGACTCTAAAGTAGTGGTTAAAGGCTATGCTTCTCCCGACGGTAACCTCGAATTCAACAAAAAACTCGCTGCCGCTCGTGCCGAATCAGTTAAGACAATGCTCGTTAAGAAATACGGCATCAAAGCTGACCGCATCACTGCTCAGGGCGAAGGTATCGGCGACATGTTCACCGAAAACTCTTGGAACCGCGTTTCTATCTGCACTCTCGAAGACTAATTCAGGGGTAGTAAAACTAACGAAGAAAACGAATAAAAAACAAGTATAAAATTACTGATATGAAAAAGATACTTCTTTTAGCAGCTGTAGCAGTTGGCATGACCGCTCAGGCACAGCAGGCCTTTGAAGCCACCAATTTTGGCTCAAACTGGTCAATCGGTCTCGACGGTGGTGCTACCACTACCCTCGCCCCCGGAGCTGACTTCATCGATAACGTACGTGGCGCATTCGGTCTCCACATCCAGAAACAGATTTCTCCTGTATTCTCTCTCGGTATCGAAGGTTCACTTGCAGTTAACACATCTTCTTGGGGAACTGACAACCTCGAAGCCCTTATCGGTACTCCCGTAATCGTTCCCGCTCATAGCAAAACCGCTATTGACTACATGTATGCCGGTGTTTACGGTGGTGTAAACCTTTTCAACCTCTTCGGTGGTTACAAATGTGACGGTCGTGTATTCGACATCGAAGTTGTTGCCGGTGCAGGCTGGGGTCATGACTTCATGAACAAAGATGCATTCTATCCCTATGTGCTCAATGCCGATGACTCTAACTACTTCGTAACAAAAGCTGGTGTTAACTTCAACTTCAACGTTTGCAAGCACCTCACCATATCACTCAAGCCCTTCGTAGCTTGGAATATGACTGGTACACAGTACAATCCTCTTAACGTTGAATAGACCTCATGTGCTTATGACCGCCGTCGTGCCACATTCAACTGCAACCTCGGTGTATCTTACAACTTCGGTCCCGGCTTCGTATGCGTAGACACCAAAAACCAGGCTGAAATCGATGCCCTCAACGCTCGCATCAACGCTCTCCGTGGCGAAATCGATGAATGCGCCGCAGCTACCGCAGCTACACTCGCTACAACAGCTGCTATCCAGGCTGAACTCGACGCTTGCAAGAACCGCAAACCCGAAGTAATCAAAGAAGTAAGCAACAACCTCCAGAGCGTACGTTACGTATTCTACAAAATAGGCAGCTCTAAGATTACCGCTGACCAGCAGCCCAACGTAGAAATGGTAGCCGACTACCTCAAAAACCACAAAGACTCTAAAGTAGTGGTTAAAGGCTATGCTTCTCCCGACGGTAACCTCGAATTCAACAAAAAACTCGCTGCCGCTCGTGCCGAATCAGTTAAGACAATGCTCGTTAAGAAATACGGCATCAAAGCTGACCGCATCACTGCTCAGGGCGAAGGTATCGGCGACATGTTCACCGAAAACTCTTGGAACCGCGTTTCTATCTGCACTCTCGAAGACTAATCATCACGATTAATCATACATCACCAAACGGTGTGACTCAGATGAGTCACACCGTTTTTTATATATCAACGAACCACAAAATAACGCACCACATAAAAAAACTCAATAAATAATTGTATAAAAAAAAATAAACCCGTACCTTTGCAATACAAAACGAGCCCAGGTGGCGGAATGGTAGACGCGCTCGTTTCAGGTGCGAGTGCTGCGAGGCGTGCAGGTTCGAGTCCTGTTCTGGGCACAGATAAAGCGAGATAACTTATTGAAAATCCAATAGTTATCTCGCTTCATTTTTCTCAAGACCCCAAATTTGGTCACTTTTGGTCACCTTCTTATTTTCGTACGGAATTCACAATCAGAAAGTTAGCAATAAATTTATAAATGCAAAATTGTTGCTTTTTATGGAACTTATATGATTATCTGCCATAATATCAGTAGTTTAATAATGAAAAAAGGTGTCCAACAGTTTTTCCTGTCGAACACCTCTTATTTTGTCCTGTTTCCTATATCAGAACAATCCATCATAAGCTGCTCTTGCAACATCATCTGCTTTCTCATCAAGTGAAAGTCTTATATATTTGTTAAAAGTTTCCTCCTTCTTGTGACCACTCACGCTCATAATTTGTCTGGTGGAGAACTTCCCAGACAAGTGCATATTGGTTATAGCACTTCTTCTTGCCGTATGACAAGATATAAGCTCATAACGAGGTTTGATAGGATATCCTTCGCTATCATGTTCAAACACCAATCTCCCTGCTTTTTCTGCATCTCGTTCAGTTTTGGTCAGTAATGTTCTGAGTTTAATACCAAGACTGGGAACTTCCTCAGAAAGTTGTTTGCAGATGTTTTTCATATATCTGTTTATAATCTGTTCACACACATCTGGAACATTGTAATCATACTTTTGTAGAAGTAATTCCAGTTCTTCATTAATGATGGGGATCACAACTGGTTTCATTGTTTTCTGTTGACAAAGACGTATTACCTTGGTGCCACTTTCAGTATACCCAATACAACCTTTTGTTATCTTACTGAAATCTGAATATCTTAAAGCAGTATAACAAGCTATCAGGAAAATGTCTCTCACTTGTTCTTGTAATCCAGTCAAAGACATGTCATAAAGAGCTTTTAGTTCTTCTCTGCTCAAATAAATCAGTGTTCGTCTATCAGTATCAGTCACAGTTACTGTATTTAACCACTTTCTTGCAATACCGTTAGTATGCAGTTTCTGCTTTTCAGAAACTGTAATCAGAGTGCTGAATATACCAATGTGACGGTTCTTGGTTTCACCCATATATCCCTCCTTTTCAAGATAATTCAGAAACTTGTGGATGATGGATTGTGAAAGCTCGTCCCATGTAAAAGTCTGATTTCTGAAACAGGCAAGAAACAGTCGTTTGAATTGCTTCCAAGAGTTAATACTGTTTTTGGAATACTTCTTGCCAGATTTACTAAGTATCTCACCTTTTACAATTGCATTGACATAGTTCTTAACAAAAGTTTTGACATCTTTCCTCTGACGCTCTTCAATATCTTCTTTCAATTGCTCTGCCTCTACCAGTTCCTTTCTGGTTTCAGCAAGAACAACATTCTGAATAAGATTATCAAGAGTTTGTGCGGTAAGATTATGTCTTAACCTCAAATCCTTAACTCCTAATTCAATAGCATTGAGTTTATCCATGTGTCCAATAGACAGCAGATAATTAACCACCTTTTTCTCTGTGTCTTTCTTATTCCATTCTTGGATATCAACCATTAAGCAAAGGTTTACCCAGATTGATTTCCCCTCTACTTTCAGTCTGGTGTAGAGAGGGGTATAACCCTCTGTTGATTTAGTTCTTATAACAAGACCAAACATTAGCAAGCATTTTTAATATAACCATTAACTTCTGCGTCTCTAATATCCTTGATAGAATAGATTTTCTTTTTACCACCAGTTTTGATAGGAGATATTACCCCTTTCTTTTCCCATGATAATAAGGTAGTATCAGAAATCTTCCACCTTTCACATAACTGCTTGGTTGTTAACTTCTGGTCAAAGACCACATTCTCATACATCTTGTCTTGGTAAAATTCTTCCATAGACTGTTTCACAATTGATTTGATGAAGGTTGCGACCCCCTCCATACCACCCACAAAACTATTTTGCTGGTTGGTGTCTTTACTTAAAAAAACATTTCTCATTTTATAAACCCATCATTAGAGATGGTACATGATAGAAATAACAAAAAATTGCTCGTTTTCTTGATTTTCATCAAATTTTGGTGATTTTTTTACTTTTCATCGTTTTCCACATATAATATATGTAGACAAATGGGAGTGAAAATCTAACTCCTATCCTCATTATACATGCTATAAGGTCGATAATGAAGTTGAAGGTGGATTGTATCAGTTTAAGTACAGATGTCATTTCAAGATACAAATTTTGCTTTTAGTTTGCGGAGAGTGTTGATTGATGTGCCAGTTATAGCTCTGACATCTTTGAGTGTATTTCCTTTTTCAAGAAGGTATATCTCCTTGTAATAACCCTTCCTGTAATCGATATCTGGCTTGACATACCCTTCTTTGCGGCCCACTACTCCACCATTTTCACGGTAGTTCTCATAACCTGCCTGCATTCTACTACGGATAAGTGAGCGCTCCATAGCATTGAACTGACCTATTATGCCTATCACAAGCTGTGCAATAGGATTGACCTTGCCGTCAGGGAGCAAAGTTTCAAGACCATTCTGAATTATATGCAGTGATACACCCAGTTCATTCAGTTCCTCTACTATATTGAGAAAGTCTGAGGGACGGCGTGAAAGTCGAGAACATTCAAAAATCAGAATTTTGTTCACATTGTTCTCTTTCACATATTCCATCAACTCGCATAGTGCTTGACGTTCTTCTATCTTCTTCGCACCAGAAATTTTCTCTTTAAATTCTTTGAGAACTATGTATGAGTTCTTCTTTGCGAAGTCGCGGAGTGATTTGAGTTGATGATTGTAGTCTTGCGTGGATGTTGATACACGAGCATAGATTACAGCGTAGGTTTTATCTTCCATAATTATCGCTTTTATTATTCTCTGAAAATTATCAATTTAATCTTTTGAAACCTTTATCCAGAAGTTTCTGACTGCATTCAGATTAACTTAAATGATTATTCTGCGCTTTGTCGATTGTTCTCATATTTCGCAGTTTCTCGTTCTTTTAGGAGCACAATCATACGGTCTGCCTTGTTGATGATGTCTCTAAAGTTGATTTGTGGTGTATTTCCACATGTGTTTATTACAGGACGTGCAATCAATGCAAGACATATCTGAAAATGTCGTTCATCCCATTTGGATTGTTCTCGTATATCCATGTCCTTTAATCTTTTATGATTATTTTGATACTGCGAAGGTAATCGCAAATTTCGACATGACCAGGGGTTAAACTAAAGATTATGAGACTTTTCGTTTTATTTCGCATTTCGCGATTTCAATTTGCTCACACCATATCTTCATTTACTAAATTTCGTAGTTTCGTTCGTAGTTTATGTTAGGTCAAAATGATATTGATATGTTATTTTGACACCCCATAAATATCATATACAAAAATTGATATGTGATGAAAG
>CAMWPX010000052.1 GCA_947176205.1 uncultured Porphyromonadaceae bacterium | reverse complement strand
ATGTGATGGTTACAGCTATAAAGCAACCATCCAGATTGACGCTTCAGCCGGTAGCCGTGACCATACTCGGTACACCGCAAACCCGGAAATGGCGGGTGACTTCTATGAAAAAGTTGAGTGAAATAGCTCCGAATTTTTATGTTCCTGATTATGGAAGCCGCATTACATCAAGTATATATGTGCGTGGTATCGGTGCCCGCATGGATCAACCGGTTGTCGGGATGAACGTGGATAATCAGCCTTATCTCAATAAAGCCGGTTATGATTTCGACGTTGCGGATATAGAGCGTATAGAGGTGCTCCGCGGTCCACAATCAATACTTTATGGCAGAAATACGATGGGAGGGCAGATAAATATATACACTTTATCGCCTATGCGTTTTCAGGGTAGCAAGTTAGCCGCCACGTTGGGTAACGGACCTACAGCACGGTTGGCGTTATCTCATTATGCCAAATTTTCACCCAAATTAGCTATGGCATTCGTGGGTGATTTCTATTTTACCGATGGTTTTTATAAAAACAGATATAATGCCCATAAAGTAGACGCCGAAAAGGCGCTGAATCTGAGGTGGCGTACTATATGGAAACCTCGAGAGTCTGTTACATTTGATAATGTGGCTACGTTTAATCTTACTCGTCAGGCTGGTTATCCGTATGAATTTATCGATACCAAGACTATTAATTATAATGATACTTGCTTTTATCGCAGGAATACTTATTCAGATGCTTTGACAGCAAAGTGGAATGTGGGAGAGGTAAAGATGTCAAGTATCACAAGCTTTCAATATCTTGATGATAATATGACTCTTGATCAAGATTTTCTTGAGTTCGATTATTTCACGCTTACTCAGAAGCGCAAAGAATGGTCATTGAGTGAGGAAGTTGTAGCTCGAGGAGAGTCAGGTAATTATTCATGGCTCGCCGGTATATTCGGTTTTTACCGTAATACTTCCATGTCAGCGCCGGTAACAATGAAGTCAGATGGTGTCAGACGATTTGTGGAAGATAGTGTGCAAAAAAAGTTAAATAAAGTGTTTAATGCCAATGACCGTATTCCGGTAAATATTACGGATTTCAGATTGTCGGAATCGCAGTTGCCGTTATATAGCGATTTTAAGATGCCGGTTTGGAATGTGGCGTTATATCATCAGAGTGATTTGCAAGTGGGGCGTGTGAAGCTATCGTTGGGTGCTCGTCTTGATTATGAATCGATGAGTTTTGACTATAGAAGTCGAGCATCGGCGGGTTATAGTTACAAGTTATCCATGAATCCGGTTATGCCACCGGTTGAGATGAACTCAGAATCACCTGTTGCAATTGATAATCAGGGCAGATTGACCCAACATTTTCTGGAGTTTTTGCCTAAGTTCACGGTGCTGTACGATATGCCGTGGCTTGATAAGTCAAATCTGTATCTGTCAATTGGTAAAGGCTTCAAGTCCGGCGGATATAACACACAGATGTTCAGTGAAGTGCTGCAGCAGGACCTGATGAA
This sequence comes from uncultured Porphyromonadaceae bacterium, assembly GCA_947176205.1. GTDB lineage: Bacteria > Bacteroidota > Bacteroidia > Bacteroidales > Muribaculaceae > Paramuribaculum. The sequence continues at coordinate 11,589 of CAMWPX010000052.1, read as the reverse complement.
TAAGATGAGGGCGGATATGATGGGGTCGATGCAGATGTCGGGAAGACCCGGTGCTTCATCGCAGTCCAAAGCTGATGTTACGGAATCGTCAGCTGTGTCAAGCGTGGATGTAGACGAGATGGTGTCATATGCTCCCGAGTATAGTTGGAATTATGAGGTCGGTGCACATCTGACGCCTATCGAAGATAAGTTGACGGCTGATTTGGCATTGTTCTATATAGACTGTCGTGACCAGCAGATTACGATGTTTCCACCCGGAAATACTACAGGCAGGATAACCACAAATGCCGGTAGGACGCGTAGTTTCGGTGTGGAGGCTCAAGTGCATTATACTCCTGATGCTCACTGGAGTTTTAACGCTTCATATGGTTATACCAATGCTAAATTCAAAGAATTTATAGACGGAAACCATGATTATTCCGGTAATTATGTACCTTATGCTCCTGTCAATACGCTTTTCCTGTCCGGAACATATTCTCATTATGCCGGTAATCAGTGGCAGATGTCATATAATTTGAATATGCGTGGTGTAGGGCGTATATATTGGAATGAAATGAATGATTTTCAGCAACCGTTTTATGCACAGCTCGGTGCATCGGTTTCGGCATCGAAGGGATGGTTGTCGTTTGAGGCATGGATGGAGAATATTACCGGTACCAAATTTAATACTTTTTACTTTCAGTCTGTTAAGAATACCTTTGTGCAGAAAGGTAAACCCCGGCGGTTCGGTATAACCATTAGAATAAATTTCAATACGGAATCATAAAAAAAATAATGCCGTCCTAAACATTCAGGCGGTTATGGTGGTTGATATGGTATGAAACTTATCAACTACGGCATATTATTAATAGCATTATTGTTCACGGCTTGCGCCGACCGCGACCCGCTCGAAAAAATAGTGACGGGAAGTAGCGGAGAGATGTTCAATATGGTGTCAACTCTAAAGGGTCGTACCGGGGCAAGGGTAGTCAATGGTGTTGAATATTACGCCACATTCAATGATGAGGAAAAAACGGCGACAGTGACTATAAGTAATCTGCGCCTTTCACCCGAAGATGAGCCTTTGGCATTTACGTTCAGTGGACTTGAGTGGAAATTCGGTCATTCGAATCATACGCTTCAACGTGTAATAGAGGTGGGCCGACTTATTCCGGATGACGATTTCGGTACAGGATATGAGTTTGATGATTTTATGCTGATATATGTGCAGGCAAATGAATTTGACACTCATAATAGCGCCGGCTTCTTCGTTAAATATAAAATCAATGGCGTTTATTCTGTAATCGCTTATCCTAACGAAATGCTTTGTCAGGGTTCTACTTTGGTTCGTGACCTCGCCGGAGATGAGACGTCTGAGGTAAGTTATGACACCCAGTATATTGTCAATCTGTATCCGGGTGCCGATAGTAAGGCAACAGTTGATATATCAGGTCTCGCGATTGATGGTGAAAATGTGGATATGACCATAGCCGGGTTGGCTCTCGACCTCACTGACGACGGTTACTCGCTTGGAGCTGACTCGTCATCTGAAGCTGACATTTCTTCCTCTGTGGATGGATTGCGGTTGTTGCAGTTTGATGCTCAGGCTGATTTATTGACAAGGTTAGTCATAACGATGGATTTGTCCATCGGTGGTAAAGATTATGCTGTGACTGCTTCTCTTACACCTAATCTGTCAGCAAAATAGACGAGGGGATTCTGGTTGCTCTACGTTAAAATAGTTTTAGATTAATTAGTTCCTTGAAGGTCAGATTTAAGGATTTGTGAAAAAATCGGACTGTGAAGTGTCGGTTTTTAGGATTTTTTTACTATATTTGCACTCGCATTATTGTGCTGACCGTGATATTGATTCGGCTTTTCAGTGATTTAAGATTGAAATGATGGATTGATATCAGGGTTGAATATAATGGAAAAATGTAATAGATAAATCCAATATGATTGCTTTAACGATTCAATCCTCTACGCTTGCTATTACGGCAGCTCTTACCGGTATCGGTCTGGTGGCTTTGGCGCTATGGATTGCGGGCTTGATTTCGCCCCGATCATTTAATCCGCAAAAAGGTGAAGCTTATGAATGCGGTATCCCCACCCGCGGTGAGAGTATGGCGCAATTTAAGGTAGGCTATTATCTTTTCGCAATTCTGTTTTTGATGTTCGATGTTGAGTGTGTGTTCCTTTTCCCATGGGCAGTAAGCCTGAGGTCACTCGGTACTGCGGGATTGCTCAGTGTCGGCGTCTTTTTCTTTATTTTAGTGCTCGGGCTTGTATATGCTTGGCGGAAAGGAGCTCTTGAATGGAAGTAACTACTAAAAGTATGCCTTATGAGGCATGGAAGGATAACGAGTATATTGAGTCGCTCGTTAAAGAGCTTCAGGATAACGGAGCTAATGTTATAGTAGGCTCTTTTGATAAGCTCATCAATTGGGGTCGTTCAAATTCATTGTGGCCCTTGACATTCGCTACATCATGTTGCGGTATAGAATTCGTGTCGCTCGGTGCGGCTCGTTTCGATATGGCTCGTTTCGGATGGGAAGTGGCTCGTTCATCCCCCCGTCAGGCTGACTTTATTATGGTGGCAGGTACGATAGTGAATCGTATGGCACCTGTGGTTCGACGTCTTTATGACCAGCTTGCCGAGCCTAAATATGTGATAGCTTGTGGTGCATGTGCAGTGTCAGGCGGACCTTTTAAGAAATCATATCATGTAGTGATGGGTGTGGATCAGATTATACCTGTGGATGTTTATCTTCCCGGATGTCCTCCTCGTCCCGAAGCTATGATTTATGCTATCATGCAGCTTTCACGTAAGATTAAGGTCGAGCGTTTCTTCGGCGGTGTTAACCGTAAGGAAAAACAAGAGGAATTCCTTAAGAATCATCCTATTGACGAAGTAGTCGATTAAGTATTTAACCGCTTTTTTGAGATAACACATAAATAATATATGGCACAGATTCAGGACACCATAGCCAAGTTGTTTCCCGAGGCTACATTTGAGCAGGATGATACACTCTTGGTGAATATTCCCGATGCCAAATGGCACCAGCTTGCCACTCAGCTTAAAGAAAATTCCGAGCTGGCTTTTGATTTCCTTGTCACAATAGTCGGCATGGACTGGAAAGATAAGATGGGTTGCATCTATTATCTTACCTCAACTACTCATAACCATCATGTATCGGTCAAGGTTACTACTGACAACAGGGAGGAGCCCGTGTTGCACAGTGTCTCAGACTTGTGGGCGATAGCCGGCATGTTCGAGCGCGAGGTATATGACTTTTTCGGTATAGTGTTTGTGGGTAATAATGACCTGCGTCGTTTGTTTCTCAGTGTGGACTGGAACGGATTTCCGTTGCGTAAGGATTATGATGAGAATCCTGCGTTGAATCCTGTGTCAACTGATAATGAACGTCAGACAGATTTTTCCACTGCTTATTACGAAAATGCTGAAGGAAAAGTGGAACGCCGGGTGGTGCGTGTATTCGAGCCTGATGATTTTGTGGTAAATATCGGTCCGCAGCACCCCGCTACTCATGGCGTGTTGCGTTTCCGTACAGCCGTTGATGGTGAGACTATCAAGAAAATTGATGTTTACATGGGTTATATCCATCGCGGTATAGAAAAGATATGTGAAAAACTGACATATCCTCAGACCCTTCATTTCATGGACCGTCTGGATTATTTCTCGGCACATCCGTATCATCACTGCCTGTGTATGACCATAGAGCAGGCAGCCGGTATAGAGGTGTCGCGCCGTGTGCAGGTGATACGTGTTCTCATGGATGAATTGTCACGAATCGCCTCACATTGTCTCTTCATAGGTACTTATTGTATGGACCTCGGCGCCACTACCATGCTGTTCTATACACTTCGTGTCCGTGAGCAGATTCTGGATATAATGGAAAAGACCTGCGGCGCACGAATGACATTCAACTATGAATGTATCGGAGGTGTGATGCAGGATTTGGCTCCTGATTTTGTAGATGACGTAAAAGCACTTTTAGCTGTCATTCCTAAGAATATCAAAGAATACAACAAGATATTTACAGGCAATGTGATTGCCAAGAATCGTCTGGAGGGTGTAGGTTATCTATCGAAGGAGGATGCGATATCATGGAGTGTATCCGGCCCTTCGGGTCGCGGTTCCGGTTGGGCATGCGATGTGCGTAAGACTAATCCATACAGCATATATTCCGAACTTGAATTTGATGAAGTAGTACGTCATGAAGGTGACTCTATGGCACGTTTCAAAGTACGTATGGATGAAATTGTGCAAAGTGCCCGCATAATCGAGCAACTTATAGACAACATACCCGAAGGTGAAATCTGTGCTAAGGTGCCTAAGGTGTTGAAACTCCCCGTAGGCCGTTGGTTCCGTACGGTAGAAGGTTGTCGCGGTACATTCGGTGTGTATCTTGAAAGCGACGGTGCCACATCGCCTTATCGTCTGAAAATAGCTCCGCCATGTTTGCCATTGGCGTCGGTGGTTGATCACATAACCCGTGGCAGCAAGATTGCTGACCTCATCACTATCGGCGGTTCGCTTGATTATATAGTGCCCGACATGGATCGATGATATAATTAACCAAGCATTCAATCTGTAAAAAGAAAAAGTAATTCAAATCACTATGTTCGATTTTTCAATTATAACTACTTGGATTGACAACTTACTGCGGTCGTTCATGCCTGAATGGCTTACAGTGGTTACCGAGTGCGTGCTTATAGGTTTTGTACTGCTGCTCGCTTACTCGCTGTTGGCACTTTTCTATATCTACTTTGAACGTAAGGTTTGTGCCGCATTTCAGTGTCGTATCGGTCCGAATCGTGTGGGTCCGTGGGGCTTGCTGCAGAGTGTGGCGGATATGTTCAAGATTCTTATCAAAGAGCTTATTTCACTTAAATACACTGATAAATTTTTGTTTGCATTAGCTCCTTATCTTGTGATTTTGGCATCTATGCTTACGTTTGCAGTGCTTCCTTGGGGTAATGGATTGCAGATAATCAATTTCAATATCGGCATATTTTTCCTTATAGCGGTTTCTTCAATAGGTGTGCTGGGTATATTGCTCGCAGGTTGGTCATCCAACAATAAATTCACCCTTATAGGCGCCATGCGTTCCGGAGCCCAGATGGTAAGCTACGAATTGTCAATAGGATTGTCCGTGCTGACTATGGTGGCTTTTGCAGGGACTATGAATATTGTTGAAATAGTAGAGGCTCAGGATCGTCTATGGTTTATTTTCTCAGGTCACCTGCCGGCATTGATAGCCTTTGTGATTTATATGATAGCAGGTACGGCTGAGACTAATCGTGGCCCGTTTGACTTGCCTGAAGCCGAGAGTGAGCTTACCGCAGGTTACCATACGGAATATTCCGGTATTCATTTCGGATTCTTCTATTTGGCTGAATATCTCAATCTGTTTGTAGTGTCAGGTGTTGCCACATTACTGTTTTTCGGTGGTTGGATGCCTTTGCATTTCCCCGGTTGGGATGGCTTTAATGAGATAATGAATTATATCCCGTCCATCGTGTGGTTTATTGGTAAGGCAGTAGCATTGTCATTCATTATAATATGGTTCAAATGGACATTCCCCCGTCTGCGTATCGACCAGATGCTTTCGCTGGAATGGAAATATCTGCTTCCCATAAATCTGTTTAACCTTGTGCTGATGGTGCTTGTAATAGCCTACGGCTGGTTTATTTAGTAGTTAATAAGAAATTCACACTATATTTCACTCTGATATGAGCGATAAATTTGGAACAGTAGCGCAAGTAATCGGTCCTGTGGTCGATGTTGCGTTTGAGGGCGAGGGCAATGTGTTGCCACCGATTTTTACAGCACTTAAGGTAGACCGTCCTGACGGTTCGATGCTGATTCTTGAAGTGGAGCAGCATATCGGCGAGAACACTGTGAGATGCGTGGCTATGGAAAGTACCGATGGATTGCGTCGTGGATTGCGTGTAGACAATCTTGAGCGTCCTATAGCAGTACCTACCGGTAATCAAGTCAAAGGTCGATTATTAAATGTGGTAGGTGAAGCTATTGACCGACTGCCTGCACTTGACCGCGAGAATCTTAGAGCCATACATCAGCCTGCTCCCGAATTTGATGACCTTACTATCGGTACCGAGATTCTATTTACTGGAATCAAAGTGATAGACTTGCTTGAACCATATAGTAAAGGTGGTAAAATCGGTCTGTTTGGTGGTGCCGGTGTAGGTAAGACAGTGCTCATTATGGAGCTTATCAATAATATCGCAAAAGGTCATAACGGATTCTCTGTGTTTACCGGTGTAGGTGAACGTACCCGTGAGGGTAATGACTTGCTGCGTGAAATGATTGAGAGCGGTGTAATGAAATATGGTGATAAATTCGTTGAAGGCATGGAGAAAGGCGAATGGAATCTCCATGACGTGGATATGGATAAAGTGGCGGAATCACAGGCTACCCTTGTGTTCGGTCAGATGAATGAGCCGCCGGGTGCCCGTCTGCGTGTGGCATTGTCCGGTCTGACTGTTGCCGAACAGTTCCGTGACCAAGATGGTGGAGGTAAAGAAATCCTTCTCTTTATTGATAATATATTCCGATTTACTCAGGCTGGTAGTGAGGTTTCGGCTTTGCTCGGACGTATGCCGTCAGCCGTAGGTTATCAGCCCACGCTGGCATCGGAGATGGGTGCGCTTCAAGAACGAATCACCTCTACTAAAAACGGTTCTATTACTTCAGTTCAGGCAATTTATGTACCGGCTGACGACTTGACCGACCCTGCCCCTGCTACAACATTCAGCTTCCTTGATGCCACTACAGTGTTAAGCCGAAAGATTGCTGAATTAGGTATATACCCTGCAGTAGACCCTCTTGATTCAACATCCAGAATACTTGACCCGAATATTATCGGTGAGGAGCATTATAATACGGCTCAAGCTGTAAAGCAATTACTTCAGAAATACAATGAGTTGCAGGATATCATAGCTATCCTTGGTGTCGATGAACTTTCTGATGAAGATAAACTCGTTGTGGCTCGCGCTCGTCGTGCTCAGCGATTCCTGTCACAGCCTTTCTTCGTTGCCGAACAGTTTACTGGTCTGCCCGGTGTGATGGTTCCGCTTTCGGAAACTATCCGAGGCTTCAAGATGATTCTCTCAGGAGAGATGGATCAATATCCCGAACAGGCATTCCTTAATGTAGGCACTATTGACGAAGCCATAGAAAAAGGTAAGAAGATGCTTGCAGAAGCGGGTGTGAAACAATAAGCAAACCAATCATTGATTATTAACCTTCGCGTATGACACTAAATATTATTTCAGCGGAAGACACCGTATTTACCGGAGAGGTGACATCTGTCACATTACCCGGTACCAAGGGCTCGTTTACCGTATTACGTAATCACGCGTCGCTTATTTCTACACTTTCCGATGGTAAAATCAGTTATGTGGCTGATGGAAATGTCGTGGAGTTGCCTATAAGTGGTGGATTGGTTAACGTGGATAATAATGTAGTGTCAGTGTGTATTTATTGATTGATATGATTAGGAATAGGATTCTCGCGGTCATAATGCTTCTGGTGGTGATGGTGTCACCGGTGGTAATGCATGCTTCATCCTCTGAGTCACATGAAGAAGCGGGCAAGATTGACCCGAAAGAAATAATATTCGAGCACCTTGGCGACGGTTATGGTTGGGAAGTTCCCTTTAATCATCATGTTCGCATCCCATTACCTGTAATTCTGATAGGTAAGGACGGATTCCACTGTTTCTTGTCATCACGCATCGACCATGGACAAGAATATAATGATGGAGGTGCCATATTCAAGATTGCCGGTAAGGATAGTAAATATAAAGGTAAAATAGTACAGGTGATGGAAGATGGTTCCGAGTACAAGCCTTGGGATATTTCTATCACAAAAAATGTCTGTGCACTGTTTATTGCTATTTTACTTTTACTATGGAGTGTATGGGATGTTGCCCGGTGGTATAAGCGCAACGGTAACAAGGCTCCGAGAAAGATTACCGGAGCTATAGAGGCATTGATTGCATTTATCTATGACGGAGTGATTAAGCCGACATTGGGCGACCGTTCACGTAAGTTTGCGCCATTCTTGCTTACGGTATTTTTTCTTATTCTGTATTTGAATCTGTTGGGACTGTTGGTAATATTCCCCGGTGGAGCGAATGTCACAGGTAATATTGCAGTCACATTGGTATTGTCAATATTTACGTTTCTTGCTACGAATCTTTTCGGAACCAAACATTATTGGAAAGAAATATTTTGGCCTGATGTACCACTGTGGCTGAAGTTTCCTATTCCCATCATGCCACTTATCGAGCTTTTCGGTGTGTTTACGAAGCCGGCAGCGTTGACAGTCCGTCTGTTTGCTAATATGCTCGGCGGTCACATGATAGTGATTGTACTTACGCTGCTTATCTTTATTTTCGCAGTAATGGGTCCGGCAGTTACAGGTGGAGCTTCAGTAGTCAGCGTGCTGTTCTCGGTATTTATGATTTTGATTGACGTACTGGTCAGCTTCATTCAGGCTTATGTGTTTACCATGCTTTCGACTCTCTTCATTTCGTTCGGACAGGAACGAGGTCATGATGAACATCACAAGGCTGATGAGCCGCAGTCAGCATCAACTTCTCCGGCGTTAACGAATAAATAAATTAAATAATATAATAACCTAACAAATTAAAAACATCACAACTATGTTAGCAACAATTTTAGCAGCAATCGAAGGAACTCTTGGTATCGGCGCATGTATCGGCGCAGCACTCGCAGCTATCGGCGCTGGTCTCGGTATCGGTAAAATCGGCTCTTCGGCTATGGAAGCTATTGCTCGTCAGCCTGAGTCAGCAGGTGATATCCGTAGTAATATGATAGTGATTGCCGCTCTTGTCGAAGGTGTGGCTCTCTTTGCCGTTATCGTTTGCGTACTTTCACTCTTCCTTTAATTTTGAAGCTAATATTTAATTCTATAATTTAGCTGTCACCTCTTTATGGAACTATTCACTCCCGACTTCGGTCTCATATTCTGGATGTTTGTATCCGTAGCCATCCTGTTGTTTATACTTTATAAATGGGGTTGGCCTGTGATATTGAAGAGCATCGAAAATCGTGCTGACCTGATTGACAAAGGTGTGGAATATGCTCAGAATGCTAAGGAACAACTCATGCATGCTCAGGAGCAAAGCGACAAATATCTTGCCGAAGCTCGACGTCAGCAGGCTGAAATGCTTCGCGAAGCAGATAAAATGAAGAATCAGATTATCGAAGACGCACGTTCCGCAGCTCAGAAAGAAGCCCAAAAGGTGATGGATGCCGCCAAATTAGCCATAGAACAGGAGCGTAAAGAAGCCCAATTACAATTTCGTAATGAGGTCAGCAGTTTTGCTCTTGATATTGCCGCTAAAGTGGTGCGTGACCAACTTCGAGATGAAGAAGCCCAGACAAAACTTGTGGGAACTCTTCTTGATGAAATGGAAAAACAAAATTAATCTTCAAGCGCAATGAACGAAGGATTATTACCACGACGTTATGCAAAAGCTCTTTATGAGTTTGCCTGTGAAAAGGATTGTTCACAGCGCGTGTATACGCTTATGAAGACTTTGGTAAAGAGTTTTTCCGAAATGCCGTCATTGGGTGTTACTTTGTCAAATCCATATGTGAGCAATTCAGATAAAGTGACATTGCTCAATACAGCTGCCGGAGCTACAGATACCGATTCAGTCTTTACGGACTTTCTGAAGCTTCTTGAGCATAACAACCGTCTCGGATTCTGTCGTGATATCGCGCAAGCGTATATCGATTTGTATCGTGTGAAGAATCATATTTTTGAAGTGCACGTTACGAGTGCCGCACCGTTTTCCTCACAGGAGGAGCAACGCCTTAAATCTATGATTGAATCACATCTGCATGGCGGTGTCATGGAGTATCACCATGGTATTAATCCTGACCTTATCGGAGGCTTTACTGTAAGCGTTGGCAACGAACGTCTTGATGCCTCTGTTAGTAATGAATTAAATCAGTTGCGTCTGAACCTTTTAAGCAAATAACCGATGATAAATCCCAGCGAGATTTCAGAAGTATTAAAGCAGCAGCTTGAAACTATCAACTCTAAGGTGTCGTTTGAAGAGACCGGTACGGTACTCGAGGTCGGCGACGGTGTGGCTCACGTTTATGGTCTTGACAATGTGTGTGCCAACGAGCTCGTAGAGTTTGAAAATGGAGTCAAAGGCGTTGCTCTTAACCTTGAAGAGAGCAATGTTGGTGTGATTCTGCTCAATAATGTCGATAAAGTGACTGAAAACATGTCGGTGCGTCGTACCGGCGAAATCGCTTCAATCCCCGTTGGCGAGGGCTTGCTGGGACGTGTAATAAATGTACTCGGTGAGCCTATAGATGGTCGCGGTCCGATAGCCGGTGACCTTATGCGTCTGCCCCTTGAGCGCAAGGCTCCCGGTGTTATATTCCGTCAGCCCGTGAAGCAGCCGCTTCAGACCGGTATCAAGGCCGTTGACTCTATGGTGCCTATAGGCCGTGGTCAGCGTGAGCTTATCATCGGCGACCGTCAGATAGGTAAGACAGCCATAGCTATCGATACCATTATTAATCAACGTGAGAATTTTGAAGCAGGAAAGCCTGTTTACTGTATATATGTGGCTATCGGTCAGAAAGCATCTTCGGTAGCGGCATTAGTTGATACATTGCGCCGTAACGGAGCATTGGATTATACAGTGGTGGTAGCAGCTACGGCCGCTGACTCCGCATCAATGCGCTATTATGCTCCTTTTGCCGGAGTAGCTATCGGAGAATATTTCCGTGACACCGGTCGTGATGCGCTTATAGTATATGATGACCTTTCAAAGCAGGCTGTAGCCTATCGAGAGATATCTCTAATTTTGAAGCGTCCTTCAGGTCGTGAGGCTTATCCCGGTGATATTTTCTATTTGCATTCGCGTTTGCTCGAACGTGCAGCCAAGATAATCGATAATCAGGAGGTAGCCTCGCAGATGAATGACCTTCCCGAGCCGTTGCGTCCGCTTGTGAAAGGTGGTGGTTCGCTTACCGCGCTTCCGATTATTGAAACTCAGGCAGGTGACGTATCGGCATATATCCCTACTAATGTGATTTCAATTACTGACGGTCAGATATTCCTCGAATCCGCATTGTTTAATCGCGGTATCCGTCCGGCTATTAACGTAGGTATATCTGTGTCACGTGTAGGTGGTAACGCACAGATTAAATCAATGAAGAAAGTGGCGGGCACGCTTAAGATTGATCAGGCGCAGTTCCGCGAGCTGGAGTCATTTACTAAATTCGGTGGTGATATTGACCCCGTGACCGCAAGAGTCATAGACAAGGGTAGAAAAAATGAACGTCTGCTTATTCAGCCTCAGTATCATCCTATGGCTGTGGAGGATCAGGTAGCTGTGATTTATTGCGGAACCAAGGGCTTGCTGGAAAATGTCCCTCTGGAAAAGGTTGCGGAATTTGAAGAACAATTCCTTCAGATTATGCATGCCAAACACAAGGAGGATGTCCTTGATGTAATAAAGTCCGGTCAGCTAACTGAAGAAGTTACCTCGATTATAGAAACCC
>CAMWPX010000051.1 GCA_947176205.1 uncultured Porphyromonadaceae bacterium | reverse complement strand
TGATGCTTGACTCAGGTGCCCGTGGTTCTAAAGACCAGATTCGTCAGCTCTCCGGCATGCGTGGTCTTATGGCTAAACCTCAGAAGAGCGGTGCCGAAGGCGGTCAGATTATCGAAAACCCGATTTTGGCTAACTTCAAGGAAGGTCTGTCAGTGCTCGAATACTTCATCTCTACCCACGGTGCGCGTAAAGGTCTTGCCGACACCGCACTTAAGACTGCCGACGCTGGTTACCTCACCCGTCGTCTGGTCGATGTGGCTCACGATGTGATTATTCATGAAGAAGACTGCGGTACATTACGTGGTCTTGTATGCACCGAAATCAAGAACAACGATGAAGTAGTAGCATCATTGGGCGAACGCATTCTCGGTCGCGTATCAGTCCATGATATCATTGATCCCATCACCGGCGAACTCATTGTTGCCGCAGGAGAGGAAATCAATGATGCAGCAGCTGACCGAATCAATGCTTCACCCATCGAATCGGTAGAAATCCGTTCGGTTCTCACATGCGAAAGCAAAAAAGGTGTGTGCGCCAAATGCTACGGTCGAAATCTCGCCAACAACCGTCTGGTTCAAAAAGGCGAAGCTGTCGGCGTAATCGCCGCTCAATCTATCGGTGAGCCCGGTACTCAGCTTACCCTCCGTACATTCCACGTCGGTGGTGTGGCATCTAACATCGCAGCCGTATCTTCAGTAACATCACGCTACGAAGGCACACTCGAAATTGACGAACTCCGTACAGTAACCACTGATGAAGTCGACTCAAAAGGACGACCAGTACAGGTGGTTATCGGACGTCTGGCAGAAATGCGTATCATCGACCCCAACACCAAGATGATGCTCACCAACGCCAACATCCCTTACGGTTCTAAATTATACTTTGATAATGGTGCCACAGTACAGAAAGGCGATGTAATCTGTGAATGGGACCCCTTCAATGCCGTAATCGTATCGGAAGTACGCGGTAAAGTACAATATGTCAACCTTGTTGAAAACGTTACCTTCCGTGTCGATGCCGACGAACAGACCGGTCTCCGCGAAAAGATTATAATCGAATCAAAAGACCGTGGCAAAGTACCTGAAGCCAATATCGTTGACGCAAACGGTCAGATAGTCAAGACTTACGCCCTCCCTGTAGGTGCTCACCTGATGCTTGATGAAGGAGCCGAAGTAAAAGCCGGCGAAATATTCGTCAAAATACCCCGTGCATCCGGCTCCGCCGGTGACATCACCGGTGGTCTGCCCCGTGTTACCGAACTTTTCGAAGCACGTAACCCGTCTAACCCGGCAATCGTTGCCGAAATCGACGGTGAAGTAAACTTCGGTAAAGTCAAGAGAGGTAACCGCGAAATCACCGTAACATCACGTATCGGTGAAGTCAAGAAATACCTGGTACCCCTGTCAAAACAGATACTCGTTCAGGAAAATGACTATGTACGTGCCGGTACTCCCTTGTCTGACGGAGCTATCACTCCTGCCGACATCCTCAACATCATGGGTCCGACAGCCGTTCAGGAATATATCGTCAATGAAGTTCAGGACGTGTACCGCATGCAGGGTGTGAAAATCAATGACAAACACTTCGAAGTCATTGTACGCCAGATGATGCGTAAAGTCAACATCCTTGATCCGGGTGACACCTGCTTCCTTGAGCAGCAGATTGTAGACAAACGTGCCTTCATGGACGAAAACGACCGTATCTGGGGCAAGAAAGTGGTAACCGATGCCGGTGACAGCGAAAATGTCAAACCCGGTCAGATTATCACCGCACGCAAACTCCGTGACGAGAACTCTGCGCTCAAGCGCCGCGACCTTCGTCTTATTGAAGTGCGTGATGCTCTTCCCGCCACATCCGAACAGATTCTTCAGGGTATCACACGTGCCGCCCTTCAGACCAGCTCATTCATGTCAGCAGCCTCATTCCAGGAAACTACCAAAGTACTCAATGAAGCCGCCATCAACGGTAAGACTGACCCGCTTGAAGGTATGAAAGAAAACGTTATCTGCGGACATCTGATTCCCGCCGGTACCGGTCAGCGTGAGTATGACCGTCTGGTTGTCGGCTCAAAAGATGATATCGAAGGTATCTTCGATGCTCCTGTCGATGCGGAAATCATCTCTGAAACCGAAACCGAAGGTGCAACTGTGGAAACAGACACCGTCGACGGTAAATAATCCCTGCACAATAACAATCCCACTATAGAAGAAAGCACCCCCTTCCGGGTGCTTTCTTCATTTATATACCCCGCCTACCCGACACATTTCACTCATTTTCACAAGCTGGGTATTGACAACCGATTAAATATTTGCTAAATTTGCACGATATTCCGGATTTTAGCATGAAGACCAGAACAAACCGTCGAATATTAGTCCGTGGATCGCAGATTACAGCTTATATCAGCGTTTCGCTACTGTTGCTCATTCTCGGCATAGTGGCATTTACAGGCATAACTGCCCGCACTGTTACTGATAATCTACGCTCCGGCGTCGGATTCATAATTATGGTCGATGAAACCGGCTATCCCCGCAGTGCTGCCGAACTTCACGCACATCTTGACACACTCCCTTGGATAGCATCAGCCAAATACAGTGATTCATCGGAAGTACTCGCTCACTGGCAAGAAATGATGGGTGAAGACTGTACTGCTGTACTTGACGTCAATCCGTTTCTCCCCGAATACGAAATAAAACTGTTGCCGCAATGGTCTTCAGCCGACAGCGTCAACGCCATAATGCAACGCATCAACGATATTGAATGTGTTTATGATGTTAAAGCCCACGCCGAAATAGTAGGAAGCGTAAACCACACCGTCAACGCCGTCATATTCATCCTGTTACTCATGGCAATAGTTCTGACCATAATAGCACTCGTTCTGATAAACAACATGATACGTCTTGAGATATTCGCTCGCCGACACATCATTCACACTATGAAATTCGTAGGCGCGACCGATGCCTTTATAAGGCGTCCATATCTCATCCACGCACTTATCGGCGGCTCATCCGCAGGAATCCTTGCATCACTCATCCTGATTTTACTCACTCTGTATGCACGAACCCTGCATGAGTCCGTCACCACTGCGTTATCATGGCAATGGCAGACATGTGTTTACCTCTCCATGATTATTACCGGAGCACTGCTGTGTGTAATATTCGCTTATATAGCTACTAATAAATATCTGCACAAATCACACGAAGACATTTTCAACTGACCTTTATGGCTAAACAAATATCAAAACCCGATTTCAACGAGAAAGAAAATTCTGACATCGAGCAGGAAAAATATTCAGAATTTCCGCTTGTAAAGATTAACTTCATCCTTATGGGCTGCTCAGCCCTGATGATAATACTCGGATTCATACTGATTGCAGGCGGTTCAACCGATGACAACACGTTCAATCCTGATGTATTCTCGGTTACCCGCACCGTTATAGGACCCACCATAGCCTTCTTGGGATTTGTTGCCATGGGTGTAGCCATAATGTGGCGTAAACACAAAAAAGACTGATTATGGAATGGTTTGATGCTCTGATTTTAGGTATCGTACAGGGGCTTGCCGAATATCTGCCCATAAGTTCGAGCGGTCACCTTGAAATATTCCGGCAGATTCTTGATGTCCCATTGCAAGGAGCCGAAGCCCTGGACTTCGACATTACCCTGCACCTTGCTACTGTTTTGAGCACCATCGTAGTGTTATGGCATGAATTCGTACCGCTATGCCGTTCATTCTTCACATTCCGACGCGATGCCGAGACCATCTACGTGCTTAAGATACTCCTATCATGTATCCCTATAGCCATAGTCGGATTACTATTCAAAGAAACCGTCGAACAATTTTTTGAAGGCAGCCTGCTGACAGTAGGTATTTGTCTGCTCGTCACCGCATTCCTACTCACTTTCGCCTACTATTTTCGCAGGCATGAAGATACGGTTAAACCTCATGGAGCGTCATATGCCTCACAAGGTCACGACATCACATGGCTTGACTCATTCATAATCGGGTGCGCTCAAGCGGTAGCGGTACTTCCCGGACTAAGTCGCTCGGGAACCACAATCGCCACCGGACTCGTACTTGGAGACAAACGTGATAAGATTGCCCAATTCTCATTCTTCATGGTAATAATACCGATACTGGGTGAATCTCTCCTTGGTATAAAAGACCTGTTTTCTGCCGATACGGTTGGCTCCTCAAGCATTGGAACCACACCCCTGATAATAGGATTCTTAGCATCATTCATCGTAGGATGCATAGCATGCAAATGGATGATTAATCTTGTCAAGCGAGGCAAACTCGTATGGTTCGCTCTATATTGTGCCGTCATGGGCATAATCTGCTTAATCTGGTAAAAATGAACTATCTCGAAGGCGAAATTTTCTTTATTGACAAACCATTGCACTGGTCATCATTCGATGTTGTCAAACGGCTGCGTGGTGCCATGCTCCGGCGCATGCATCTGCGTAAAATGAAAGTTGGCCATGCCGGCACTCTCGACCCTCTTGCTACAGGAGTAATGATAGTCACCACCGGCAAAGCTACCAAACAGATTGAATCACTTCAGGCGGGTGTAAAGGAATATATAGCCACCATTGCCTTGGGCGCGACCACTCCGAGTTTTGACCTTGAGACTGAGATTGACGCCACATACCCCACCGCTCACATTACCCGTGAGCTTGTAGAAAACATTCTGCCTCAATTCACAGGTACCATAATGCAGACGCCGCCGGCTTTTTCTGCCTGTAAGATTGACGGCCGACGAGCTTATAAGATGGCTCGTAAAGGACAGGACGTGGAATTAAAGCCAAAGACTCTCGTCATTGACTCGCTCACTCTTCTTGATTTTACATCCACATCCATCACCCTTGATGTTGTTTGCAGCAAAGGCACTTATATCAGAGCATTGGCACGTGATATCGGGAAAGCCCTTGATTCAGGAGCGCACC
The DNA here is from genome assembly GCA_947176205.1 of uncultured Porphyromonadaceae bacterium. Lineage (GTDB taxonomy): Bacteria > Bacteroidota > Bacteroidia > Bacteroidales > Muribaculaceae > Paramuribaculum. The sequence continues at coordinate 8,210 of CAMWPX010000051.1, read as the reverse complement.
TGTCGGCACTACGACGCACAAGAGTCGGTAACGTCACTATCAACCAATGTCTGGATATCGACTCCGCATTAAGACTCATCGCTGAAAGTCCGGTAGAATATCCCGAATCATTCCAGACTGCTCAACATAACGACAACGCACAAATAGACTAAGCATACATATCATTTTACAAGCATATACCTATTATGAAATTATCGCAATTCAAGTTCAATCTTCCCGAAGAACTGATAGCCCAGTTTCCTGTACCTCAACGCGACGAATCACGTCTAATGGTGGTCAACAAGGCTAACGGCGAAATCGAACATCGCGTTTTCAAAAACATCATAGAATATTTTGACGAAGGTGACCTGATGGTGTTCAATGACACCCGTGTATTCCCCGCCCGGCTCTATGGGTTCAAAGAAAAAACATGTGCAAAAATAGAAGTGTTCCTTCTGCGCGAACTCAACGCTGAGAACAAGCTTTGGGATGTTCTCGTAGAACCCGCACGGAAAATCCGCATCGGCAACAAACTTTACTTCGGCGAAGGCGAGTCAATGGTTGCCGAAGTCATCGATAACACTACTTCTCGCGGACGCACCCTCCGATTCCTCTACGATGGTCCGCACGATGAATTCAAGCGCGAACTCTTCGCTTTAGGTCAGCCACCGCTTCCTCACTACATAGTCCGTGAACCTGAAGAACTTGATATCGAACGATATCAGACCATATTTGCTAAAAACGAAGGCGCCGTTGTCGCTCCGGCAGCCGCACTTCATTTCAGCCGTGAATTACTCAAGCGTCTTGAAATCAAAGGTGTGAAACAAGACTTCATGACAGTACACAGCGGACTTGGTAACTTCCGTGAAATCGATGTGGAAGACCTCACAAAACACCGCATGGACTCCGAACAGTTAGAAATCTCTCAGGAACTCGTTGACAACGTAAATGAGACAAAAGACGCCCACCATCGTGTTTGCGCCGTTGGCACATCCGTTCTTCGCGGCATTGCCAGTGCAGTCAGCATGGGCGGACACATGAAAACGCATACCGGCTGGACCAACAAATTCATATTCCCCCCTTACGAATTCACCGTCACCGATGCATTGGTATCCAACTTCCACCTGCCCTACTCTACCATGCTTATGATGGTCACCGCTTTCGGTGGTTATGACTTGGTGATGGAAGCCTATCACGAAGCCATTAAAGAAAAATACCGTTTTGGAGCTTACGGCGATGCCATGCTGATTATCTGATAAGTATTCTTATATGAGTTGCCGCTACCTCACACTCGAAGCCCCCGCTGAAGCTGTTTTTCGCGAGAAGATGAGCAAATTTATTGCATTTGCCATTCCCGTGCGTACAGCCGATGAGGCACGCAGCCATATAGCCGACATAGCCCGACGCTACCATGACGCCCGGCATGTATGCTGGGCTTACATGCTCGGAGCTGACGGAGCCGAATACCAATCCAACGACAACGGAGAGCCGTCAGGCACTGCCGGACGTCCTATCCTCGGACAAATCCGTTCCGCCGGATTGACCTATCTTGTCATTGCCGTCGTAAGATACTTCGGAGGTATAAAGCTTGGCACCTCGGGGCTGATTGCAGCCTACCGTGAAGCCGCGCGCATGGCTATAGAAGCCGGTAATATTGTCAGCCGAAGCGAGATGTCGGAAATCTCTTTCACATTTCCCTATCTGGCTATGAATGACGTAATGAAGATAATCAAAGACTCAGGAGCCGGTATTGTATCACAGCAATTTGACAATTCATGCTCCATGACCATCCTCACCGAAGCCGATTACGCGCCACGGCTTACAGCCTCCATAGCTGCTGTATCGGGCACATCAATCACACAACCGCAATAAAACATTATAAAACACTCTCCCCACACTATCTATTATGGATTCAGCTGTAAAAAAACATCTCGCTTCCGACTCTGACGGACTTCTCACCTACGAATACATAGCCAACAATATCAATCGTATCACCGATGAGATGCCTGAACTTATAGCACACATGATTACTTGCGACCCCAACGGTCAGTTTTGCGTGAGTGCCGCACGATTCCTCAATGCCATCGACCCTGCCACACACGCCACGTCTATACAGACACTTGTTGCGGCAGCCATTGATAAAGACCGCGAACGCGCATACATAGGTTATCTGCTCCCCGACCTGTGGGGAACAGACTACGCTGACAACATCGAAACATTATGCGCCAACGACTCTAATTTCCGACGTATATACAAACGTCTTCATCCCACCGGAATATAATGGACATGACCTCGATATTACGTTTATTTCTAACCTCAGCATTAACATTCACATGCCTGCTTAATGCATCGGCTAATTCAGTATCATCACCTATGAACCACAATTCTGACGTCCTTGTGGACATGAACACCTCTCTCGGTCAGATTCGCCTGCTCCTCTACGGCGACACACCCGCACACCTCAACAACTTTGTGAAACTTGTCAACGAAGGCTACTACGACGGTGTTCTGTTTCACCGGGTTATCAACGATTTCATGATACAGACAGGTGACCCTGATTCACGCGAAGCCACACCCGGTCAGCATTTAGGTGCCGGAGGTCCCGACTATAAGATTGATGCCGAAATAATATATCCGAAGCACTTCCACAAACGTGGAGCGCTTGCTGCCGCACGTCAGGCTGATGCCGTCAATCCTCAGCGCCAGTCAAGCGGCTCACAATTCTATATCGTGACCGGACGCACATATACTCCCGAACAACTCGCTCAGTTTGAAAAACAGATGATAATGTCACGCAAACAGGAGATTTTCCGTTCACTTGCCGATGCTCACCGCGATACTATCATGACCATGCGACGCAACCGTGACCAAGCCGGATTACAGGCTATGCAGGAACGTCTTGCTGAAGAAACCGAACGCAAAGCCGAAACCATGCTCCTCGGTTTCACGCCCGAGCAGACCGAAGTTTATACCACTTTAGGCGGCACACCTCACCTCGACGGTTCCTACACCGTGTTCGGTGAAGTAGTATCAGGCATGGACATCGTTGATAAAATACAGAAAGTAGAAACAGACTCCGCTGACCGTCCTAAAGAAGACGTAAGAGTAATCAGTATGAAAGTGGTGAAAGAATGATGATAGAATACACATCATTCTCTCTCCCAAACGGACTGCGCGTAGTCCACAACTATGACGCCAACACATCACAGTGTGCCGTCAATATGCTTTACGATGTAGGTTCGCGCGATGAATCACCACACCGCACAGGCATGGCTCACCTGTTCGAGCACCTGATGTTCGGCGGGTCGGTCAACGTTCCCGATTTCGATTACGCCATTGACATGGCATCGGGCACCAACAATGCATTCACTTCTACCGATGTCACCTGCTTCTATGATATTCTGCCATCGGAGAATATAGCCACGGCGCTATGGGCTGAAAGTGACCGCCTGCTTTCACCGCTCCTTGAATCATCGCTTGAAGTACAACGTCGCGTAGTCATTGAAGAATTCAAGCAGACATGCCTTAACAAGCCTTACGGTGACGCCGGACATCACCTCCGCTCACTTCTTTATGAGTCACATCCCTACCGATGGCCCACCATAGGGCTCACACCCCGACATATCGAACAAGTCACTCCTGATGATATTCACCGATTCTTCCAGGCCTACTATTCACCCCAACGGGCAGTCTTGGCTGTCAGTGGCTCGGTTACACTTGACATTCTGAAAGAACTGGCTAATAAATACTTTTCTGATATTCCATCACGGACACCGGCACCACATCCTGCCGACAATGAACCACCTGTCACATCTCCGCGACGGCTAACGGTAAAAGGAAAAGTTCCACAGGCACGTATCTACATAGCTTTTCACGCGCCCGCACTGCTACATCCCGATTATCCGACATCCGACATAATCACCGATATCCTTGCTTCCGGACGTTCATCACGCTTCTATCGGCAACTCGTAATGAACTCCCCGCTTTTCACTCATGCCGATGCATGTGTGGCAGGCACTGACCACACCGGTTACCTGCTTGTGACAGCACACCTTGCCGATGCTTCCGGACAGTCCGTTGACCGTGCTGAAAAAATGTTGTGGGAGCAACTTGACGACTTCATCCTCAATGTCTCCGATACCGAACTACAGCGTGCTTTGATACGCTTTGACAGTAACCGCACATTCTCCCATCTGAATTTTACAGCTAAAGCCCGCGAACTCGCTTACTGTGCGCTACGCCAGCAGGACATCAACGAGATTTCAACCCCTTATCAGCACCTGACCAAAGCACGAATCCGACGCATAGCATCCGATATCATCAATCGGCAACGAGCCTGCACACTTATTTACCTTCCGGAAAACGCCTGAACTTGATTCAATCGGCTCAACGCACCACAACTTTGGTCGTATGAACCATCCCGGCTGCCTGAGCCCGAAGCACATACACGCCCGGCATTAATCCGCTTGTAGCTACAGACACCTCACTTCCCGGAGCCGACACCGAAGTCACACATCTTCCTTGCATATCATATACGTAAGCCTCTATACCTTCAGCTCCCGGAGCCGCTAATTCATAGCCGTCTGACGTAGGAATAACAAGCCATTGCATTTCATCAGCCACCACTGTACCGATTGAGGCGGCACGACGGGCAAGCACCTCCTTGATTCCGGCAAGAGCATCTATTCTGCCTGCACCGCTCTGTACCAGTTTATCCGCATCCGTACCCGTATACGGTACGGAAGTAGTTTTCACTATATCCTTTACATCATCTATGGTCAGCGATGGGTCAGCCTCAAGCCAAAGACCCACCACACCAGTCACGAAAGGAGCCGCCATCGAAGTCCCCTGCATCGAGCCCCAACGGTTGTCGCGTTCATTCTGACGCGTATTGCCCGACACGGCATTGGTCGAATAACTGGTCTTATGCTCATTGATTGATGACACTATTGCGCTTCCAGGTGCCGTAACATGAGGCAAAGCCTCACCGGTGACGGTATTGTGACCGTAGGAAGAAAACGAACATATTTCATTGACCGCCGTAGCATCGCGATATGAATAATTTGAGCCCGCCGTCACTGTAAAATTAGGCGATGACGTATAAGCCCCTACAGCCAATATATTATCGCCAGTGGCAAGGTCATTAAGTGTCCCATTATTGTTGACGGCAGCGGCATCCCACTGCAGCCCGTTCCAGTCTGACCCCGTCTCCAGCTTAAACTGACCGGCTGATTGACCTGTAGGAGTGTCGATATAACCGTAAATTACCTGACCTTCTTTACGGGTAAATCTGAATCCGGGTTTGAGTGTACTGTTGGTCGCATTATTGTTCAATAGGAATTCTACTGCCACGCAGTATCTGTTGTTTGACTCAACTTCTGAATAAAACTCAATATAGGACGTAGCAGAAAATGCTTTTGAAAACACCTCGTCTTTAGTATATGCACTTCCGAGTCCCGTCCCGCCTATGGCTATTCCTCTTCCCTTCGTATTCGGTATGTTAAGTGAATATTCCACCTCTTTGGTAGCGGTATTGTATATCACGAAATCCATGACGAAAACCGAACGATCCCTGCTCCAGAAGTTTATAGTATAGGGCTTTGTCACAGTACTTGTGCCGTATGACAGACCCACAGCACTGTTCACGAGTTCTGAATCATCGGTTCCACCCTCCAGCGTCATTGCCTTCTTATACTGGCCATCGTTACCTGAAGCCACACAGATGATGGCCCTTGAACCGAGTTTAGCCAAACCCTGACTCAACGCCGATGACCCGTCGTGCGGTCCGATTATCGACCCCAGTGAAAGATTTACCACCACAGGCTTTTTTACCGACTCGGCATACTCTATACATTTCGTCACACCGGCAAGAATGTGAGTATCCGTCAGTTGACCGGCGGCAAGCACTATATCTGCATCCGTAGCCACACCGTAATAAGGCATATTGGAATTTTTATACGACTGTCCGTTCATACCGTAATCACTCGTCCCACGAAAACTGCCTGCCGCTATTCCAGCCACATGCGTACCATGAGTTTCCTTAGTATCATCGGTCGTGATTTTCTTTATCTCTTCACGGGTTGAAGCCGACACTGTGGGCTCGGTACTGCCTGAATTACCATATACATACATAGCTCGTACCCGAGATGACGACGGCTTGCCTGATTCGGCAAAATTCACATGGTTAGGGTCAAATCCGCCGTCATACATGCTTATCACCACTCCTTTTCCTGTAAAAGCCCTGGGTAACCCTGTTCCCGACTGAACGATATTGACTCCGGCTGTCGAGCGGGCGAAAGTCATATTGAAATCCCGCTTACGTCCCACAGTCAGATTAGCTACAGCTTCTGATGATGCCAGCAGTTCCAGTTTATCCACCGGTACGGTAGCAATCACCATATTGTCAATAACCGTAGAATAGCTGATATCCGGAGCTATCAGCAAATCTTCAGCATCATATCCCTGATTAAGAGTGACAATGACGCTCACTTCAGGCACGACATTTCCGCATGAGCCTGACACGGCACTAAGAGCCTTGGCGGAATAAGACATATTCTCACCCGCCTCCATCATTCTGTATTGATTTATCAGCTTATGTCCGGCAAGGTCCAGCTTACTTTGTGACCACACCGGTATCAAGCCTGTATTAAATAATATCGCTAATATTAACAGCCTGATTATCATCCTAAGGCTCACCTAATTAGTTTTTCATCCATACCTGACCGTCACTATAACCATTTACGCCACTTAACACTATTATAGCCAAAAGTTTGTCAACGCTATCAGATTAAAATGCAAAAATAACCATTAATTTTTTTCTCGCAAATAATCCGTTTTAATTTTTCATAAAAGAGCAGGATGCCCATAAGGCATCCTGCCGAAATATTTATCCTGTGTTGGTGTTACCGGATGAGGAGTTTTGAGGTATGGGATGATGAGGAAGAGGATGCGCGGAGTATGTAGATGCCTGCGGGGAGGGATGCGGTGGTGAGCCTGAGCTCGCAGCCGCGGGCGGCGGCTGTGGTCACGCAGCGTCCCTGCACGTCGTAGAGCGATGCCTCTATGGATTCGGCTCCGGGTGCCACCACGTCATAACCGTCAGTGGCGGGAAGTACCGTCCAGCGGCTTTCATCGGCGCTGACGGCTCCGATGGCCGATGATTGGGCAAGTACTTTCTTCACCGCTGCATAGGCGTCAATCTTGCCTGCACCCCACTGAACCTGATTGGTGGCTGAGGTCACATCATCGTCGCGTATGGCGGTGGAGGTGAGTATGTCACGCACTTTGTCGTAGGTCAGCGTCGGGTCTGCCTGAAGCATAAGGGCGCACACGCCTGCCGCGAAGGGCGATGCCATGGAGGTGCCCATCATGCCGTCCCAGTAGTTCTGTCGCGTGGTCTCCGTATTGGCTATGGTCGATTCGGCCACTCCCACCACGGAGGCGTTGACGAGTCCCGCCTTGTTGAAATAGGGTGTCGATATGCTTGACACCAGATAGCAGCCGGGAGCGCAGATGGTGGGGATATTCTTGCCGTTTATCTCCTGTCCGTAGGAGGTGAAGGGGCTGATTTTGCCTACGGGGTAGTGTGTCTCGGCGTAGGTCTGGTTGGAGGCGAGCCACATGAGCGCTCCTCCGTAGTTGGGCCATGAGTTGCGCGAGGTGTAGCTGCCTATGGCAAGTACGTTATCACCACAGGCGAGGTCGTTGGCAGAGTTGTCGGGTGTACCATTGGTCCAGCCCGATATTCCGCGCGATGTGAAGCCGGTGCCGGAATAGAACTCGACAATGGAGCCGGCGGTGCCGGAGCATACAAGCCCCATCACGTAGCGCGAGTCCTTGGGCGTGCAGTTGAACTGCAGCTCGACGTTGTAGCGGGAATTGGTGGTGGCTATGTTGGACCACATCATTACGTAGCCTGTCATGGCTGCATCAAACTCCGCCGGGGTCACGTCAATATCGGAATAATTGGAGTAGGCACTGCTGCCTATGCCGTACCGACCGCCGCCGAGATTACGGTTGAGATTGTAGCTGTACACTATCTTGCTGTCGGTGGTGTCATAGACTACCACCTGCAGGGGGAACACGGTGGAGTTGCGCCCCCACACCTGGAATCGTCCCGAATAGGTACCGTTGGTCAGCGGTATAAATGTCTTGACTTCGGTGGAACCGGCAGAGAACTGCTTGTAGATGTACACCGGATCCTCGCCTTCGTTACCCGATGACACACAGAC
>CAMWPX010000050.1 GCA_947176205.1 uncultured Porphyromonadaceae bacterium | reverse complement strand
ATTCTATTCTTCCTTATAGTAAAGTAGGTATTTTGCGAAATATAAACTTCTTTTCTAATACAAAATGAAACGACTGACGTATACATATATTTGCATGTTTTGTATGCTCACTGCATTTCCGGCAATGGTTAGCGCTGATACAAAGCCTGAGATAGCAGCATCGACCAAAGCAGAATACGAATATATTACTGATGGTAATAAACTTTTTAATCAAAAACGGTATGCCCAGGCAGAAGAAATGTATCGAAAGGCTTTGGAGGCTTCGCCCAATTCCGATGCAGCAAAATATAACCTTGCTGCTGCATTGATGCATCAGACCGTATATGCTAACGGAAACACTGACTCTAAACCGATTGACGAAGCCAAAGGCATCTTTACTCATGTTGCTCAATCCGGTAATGATAAAACTTTGGCAGAAAAAGCTGCCTACAATCTTGGTAATATATCTTTTCTTGAAAAGAATTATGCCGGAGCTGTTGACGCTTATAAAAATGCATTGAGAAAGAATCCTAATAATGAACAAGCTCGTCAAAATCTGATGCTGGCATTGAAAGAATTAGAAAAACAAAATCAGAATCAAAATCAAAATCAAAACCAAGACCAAGATCAAGAGCAGAATAAGGATAAAGATAAAAACCAAGACCAGAATCAAAATCAGAATAATCAAGACCAAAATAATCAGGATCAGCAAAACAATAAAAATCAACAGCAACAGCAAGATAAGAGTCAACAGCAACAATCTCATCAAGGAGGTATAAGTGATAGAAACGCAGAAAAAATACTTAATACCATGGAGAAGGAGGAAGCCATGACTCGTAAACGAGTTGAAGGTGAAAAAAGTAAAGAAAAGAATGCCGGCATCAGAATGACTGATAAACCGTGGTAATTAATTAGATATTGAGTATGAAATTCATAACAAAACGAATATACTTGATAGTAGCTTTGGTAACGGTTTTATGTATGGAATCGTTACATGCCGCTACTTCTTTTTCAGTAAATGCGCCCGGACATGTATCGGTAGGCGATAAATTTTCTGTAACTTACCGTCTGAGAGATGGAGAAGGGACCTCTCTTAAAGTGCCTCAGATAAATGGATGCCGTCTGCTATACGGACCATCAACTTCTACAAGCCAAAGCTATTCTGTAGTCAATGGTCAAATGTCATCAAGTTCATCAGTAGACTATACTTATTACTATCTTGCTGAGAAGGAAGGCACGTACACCATAAATGAAGCAACAATAATGGTAGATGGCAAAAAATATACTACCAATCAGGTAAAACTCATTATTGGTCCTGCTTCTGAGTCCCGCTCAAATAATAGGCAAGGTCAAAATGGTTCACATAGGTCACAAGTGGAATTTGATGATGTTACTACTCAAACTTCAGATAAAGCTGTAAGTGCCAACGATGTATTCATCAGAATTATATTATCGAAATCAAGCGCTTATGAGCAGGAAGCTGTAGAATGCAGCATCAAACTTTATACAAAATATCAGATATCAGAATTTTTCTGCACCAAGCAACCAAGTTTTGAAGGGTTTCTTATCGAGGACTTGGAATTTCAATCCGCACTTAACAATCAGGAAGAGTATAATGGTCAGCGCTATATGACTGCGCTGTTGAAAAAGTGCATACTCTTTCCTCAAAAATCCGGAAAACTCACCATTACTTCAGGCAATTATGACTTAAAAGTAATGCAGTATGACATGATTAATATGGGCTTTTTCAGTGTGCCTGACGCTCGAGAACGGAAAATTAAAGTTAATTCAAACTCCGTGTCCATTAATATCTCACCACTCCCCTCTCCACAGCCAGAAGTATTTAACGGTGCTGTAGGCAAATTTACCATTGATAGTAAACTTATTGGAAACACGTTCCGTACACAGGAGCCATCTACGTTATTATATACTATATCTGGTACCGGCAATATCAAATATCTCAAAGAACCGATTATTGACTTTCCATCGGAATTTGAGCAATATACTCCTAACATTGATATAGATGCGAAAATTTCAGGCAACAACGTTACCGGAAAAATGATTGTGGAATATACATTTGTACCACAGGAAGTCGGTAATTTTCATATCGGCGGCGATAAATTCGTATACTTTGATATAGATTCACACAGTTATGTTACTCTTGATACTCCGGGATACGATATTAAAGTAAATCAGGGAATCAATGCTCCGGCATCACAACGTTCGGAAGTAAAGATTAAGAATACAGATATTTTACATATACATGCTAACTCTATTTCCGGGAAAAAAGATTCACTTATCGTATTTTCTTGGTGGTACTGGCTGATATATGTAGCGTCTGCTTCAGCTTTAATTACCGTTTTATTCATATATAGAAGAAAAATATGCCTCGCTGCTGATGTAACCGGGATGAAACTGGCTAAAGCAAATAAAGTAGCTCGCAAGCGACTTCGCGTAGTTAATAAATATATGACTCAAAATAATTCCGAAAAATTTTATGAAGAATTGCTTCGGGCTATATGGGGTTACCTTAGTGATAAGCTTTCCATACCGGCTTCACAATTATCACGTGACAATATAAATGCAGAACTATCCAAATATGGAGCAAATCAAGAATTGACTGACAATGTTATAACTATCATTGATGAATGTGAAATGGCTCGTTATGCACCACAAAGCTCTTCGAGTGAATTGCATAGTGTGTACGACAAAGCCTCTGCTATAATTAATAATCTTGAGAATCTGAAAAAGAAATAACCATGAAATTTCTTGTTACTGCCATTTTATATATACTAGCTTCATTTTCAGCGTTTTCCATTACTAATGATTCTGAATCAGCTCTGATTAGTAAAGCTGATTCAGCATATAATTCCGATAATTATGAAAGTGCCCTGAATCTATATCTGCAAGCAGCACAAAATGGAGCTGACGATAATTTGTTATACAATATTGGAAACACCTATTATCGACTTAATCAACTTGGTAAGGCTGTATTATATTACGAACGTGCTCTGAAACTTAATCCGACTAATAGTGATGCCAAATTAAATCTTGAATTTGTAAATACCAAAACCATCGACGAAATATCGGATAATCGAGGCTCATTTATATCCAATACTATTTCAGATATCGCCAAATGGTTCACTGCTAATACGTGGGCTGTAATTTCACTGATTATTTTTATATTTCTCCTACTTGCAATTGCAGCGTATCTATTTTCCGGGAACATCATGCTGAAAAAAACAGGTTTTTTCGGTGGACTCATTCTGTTTTTTATCTTAATAATAACGGTTAGTCTGGCTCTATATTCCGCATTCATGGTTAAATCGCACGATGATGCGGTAATAGTCAGTCCATCAACCATATTAAGTACAAAACCACGTGCACCGCAAACAAGAGATGAAGAGGCAATGCTTTTACATGAAGGGACCAAAATGGTAATACTGGATTCAATCAATACTTGGGACGCAAATGGCAACAAATGGTATGAAGTAGCCATAGATAATAACCATAGGGCATGGATAAAAGATACTGATATTGAAAGAATCTAACCTTTTTTATCCTAAAAATTTGGAAGTATCATAATTTACTTCTAAATTTGGTATCATCATTATTTGTACTCAGATAATTCTCTAACATTAAAGCTTAATAATTATGTCTAAAACAATCACATTCAACGAACTTCGTCGCATCAAAGACAGTTTGCCTGACGGAGCCACTCATAAGATTGCCGACCAACTTAATGTAACCGTACAAACTGTTCGCAATTATTTTGGCGGTAGCAACTATGAGTTTGGCAAAAATATAGGTGTACATATCGAGCCGGGACCCGACGGAGGTATTGTTGTATTGGATGATACCACAATATATGATATGGCTGTTGAAATTATTAAAGAGCAAAATAAAGAATAAAATGAAGGGGTCATAATTCGACCCCTTCATTTTTCATAATCAAAACCTCCCCGACCGTGGATCGCCTGATAACATTAGCTATTCATACTTATGACCATGCCAAGAAGCTACAATCGCTTCTTGAACATCAAGGTATTCATGCAACTCTTCAGAATGTAAATCTTGAAGACCCTGTGATTTCACCTGGTATAAGAGTAAGAATCTCCGAATCGGATTTAGCCAAAGCATTAAGAATTATAGAGAATAAGGATATATTTTTACCTGCTGCCGAATCTGACGTAACAAGCGAGTCCATCACGGAAATATTAGTTCCGGTTGATTTTACAGAAACTTCTTTCAGAGCTTGCCGTATAGCATTCTTTTTTGCAGCGTACCATAAGGCTAATCTTATTCTTCTTAATACATATCTTAATCCTGTATATAATTTACGGGCTCGTCTTACCGATGCATTGAATTTTGATGAAGATACAGACGTATCGGCAAACAACGAGGATATGAAATGTGAAGCCGAATCACAGATGGGAAAATTAACCGAATCCCTATTGAACGATATGAAAGAGGGACATCTGCCGGTAGTTAAATTTTCAACAATAATTACAGAAGGGATTCCGGAAGAAATCATAAATCAGACCGTAAAGGAACGGCACCCACTCATGATAGTCATGGGTACTCGCGGTTCTACTTCAAAAGACCGCGATATGGTGGGAAGCGTTACTGCTGAAGTCCTTGACACATGCCGTATTCCGGTTTTCACAATTCCCGAAAGTGTAAATTCACTCAAACAAGAATCAGGCTATCGTATCTTGTTTATGAGTAATTTTGACCAGCAGGATTTACTGGCATTAGACGCAATGTTCTCTCTTCTTCCACAAAAACAAATGAGTGTAAAACTCATTAAGCTTCCATCTAAGAAAACAACAGGCAATAATGCCTTGGAACTTGAAACATTGAAAGAATATTGTGAACAGCAATTTCCACAACATGAATTCATTGTAGACACAATATCCATCACAAATATTGACCAGGACTTCAACCGTGTATCTGATAATCTGAATATTGACCTTATTGCCATACCCAGCAAACGGCGCAATGCATTAGGTCGCCTGTTTAATCCCGGCGTAGCTCATAAACTATTATTTCACGCAGATATTCCTATGATTGTTATACCCGTATAACTATGCTTTACGGGTAATTTTTGCTCCAAGAGAATTTAATCGGTCATCAATGTATTCATAGCCGCGGTCTATCTGATCGATATTACCGATTTCGCTTACGCCTTTAGCTGACATTGCGGCAAGAAGCATTGCTATTCCGGCACGGATATCAGGCGAAAGCATTCTGTTAGCTCTCAGCGGGAATCTATTATCCAAACCTATAACTACCGCTCTATGGGGGTCGCAGAGCATAATCTGTGCACCCATATCTATCAACCTGTCAACAAAGAACAATCTGCTTTCAAACATCTTCTGATGAATAAGTACACTTCCCCTGCACTGTGTAGCCACTACGAGCATAACACTCAGTAAGTCAGGAGTCAGTCCCGGCCATGGAGCGTCGGCAATATTTAATATCGAACCATCAAGGGCTGTTTCTATCTCATAGCAATCTTTTGCCGGGACATATATGTCATCACCACGCCGTTCTATCGTAATTCCTAATCTACGGAAACTATCAGGAATTATTCCAAGATTATCGTATGAAACGTTTTTAATGGTTATGGAACTTTTAGTTAAGGCAGCCATACCGATGAAACTGCCTACTTCTATCATATCCGGTAAAATACGATGAGTTGTACCCTTTAACGCTTCTACGCCATAGATAGTAAGCAGATTAGAACCTATACCATCAATTTTGGCACCCATACTGACAAGCATCTTACAAAGTTGCTGTATATATGGCTCACAAGCTGCATTGTAGATGGTAGTCTTGCCTGAAGCCATCACTGCCGCCATAATAATATTCGCAGTACCGGTAACAGAAGCTTCATCAAGAAGCATATAATCACCTATAAGTTTTTTACCCGCCGGCAATGACAATAAATATGCTTTTTTCTCATGGTCATATTCAGTATTAGCGCCAAGCTTTTCAAATCCCAATACATGTGTGTCAATCTTTCTGCGTCCAATCTTATCGCCACCCGGTTTTGCAAAATATGCACGTCCGAATCGTGATAACAACGGACCTACCACAAGCACAGAACCGCGTAATGCAGCACATTGTTTTACGAAATCACGGCTTGATATATAATCAATATCAATATTTTCGGCTTTGAATGTGTATTCTCCTTTACTTATCCGATGTACTTCCACACCCATATTTTGAAGAAGACCGATAAGATTCTTTATATCCAGAATTTCCGGAATATTGGTTATTGTAACAGTTTTATCTGTGAGCAGACAAGCACTTATCACCTGTAAAGCCTCATTTTTTGCACCTTGCGGTTCAATCTCGCCAATAAGTTTATGTCCGCCTTCTATAATAAACGTACCCATATTCTGTAATTTTAATATCTGTTACACATGATCCACTTCAGCCTCAAGTATAATACCGAATTCATCAAATACTCTATTTTTCACTATTGCTTCAAGTTCCAGTATTTCATCTGCTGATGCTTTACCGGTATGATTGACTAAAACCAGAGGCTGCAAATGCCAGACTGCAGCATTACCATGAACATAACCCTTCAGACCCACCTTCTCGATGAGCCATGCCGCAGGTATTTTTACTTTATTCTCAGGTAAAAGGTAATTTGGGACATGACAGTCTATACCCCACTTCTTATGAGATATATCGCAAACGCGTTTGTAGGAGTCTTGAGGCACTACAGGATTTTTGAAGAAACTACCCGCACTTCCTATTTCATCGACTGCCGGGAGTTTGGCGTTACGCATATCCAATATCGCTTGACGTACAAGCATCGGTGAAAATCCGTCAGTTGTTGACAATACTTTTTCCTTGAGATTACTATATTCAAGTTTCGGTTCGGCTTTCTGCGATAATTCAAACGTCACATAAGTAATAGCATAACGATACCGTGTATCATCACGCTTAAACATTGACCATCTGTAGTCAAACTCACATTGGGCATTATTAAATGTCACAAATTTATTTTGTAACAAATCATAACACCTCACTTCATAAATTATATCTTTAGCTTCCACTCCGTAAGCCCCTATATTCTGGACAGCGGAAGCTCCCGCTTCTCCGGGTATTCCAGAAAGATTTTCCAGTCCCCAATATCCGGCTTTACAGCATTGCTCAATGAGGGTATCCATATTAACACCACTCCCTACTTTCAAATATACTTTATCGTTATTGAAAGCCACATTAATATCAAGGATGGACGAATGAAGCACCACCCCATTATAATCAGCAGTAAATAGCACATTGCTACCGCCACCAAGTATTATATATGGTTTACCGTCTATTAACTGTGATATAACCGGCAAATCTTCTTCTGATGTAAAATCTATCCAAAGAGAACAATCGGCATCAATACGCATAGTATTATTGCCTCTCATCGGATGGTTCTCGATTTTAGTTATCACGCAAATAAAAATTTACAATTTGTACAATTCAAAGATAGTGAATTTTTATCATCAGCTCAAAACAAAACTTACAATAATTCCTTAAAATGCAAAATGCATTGCAACTCTCACGCCTGATAAATCTGCACCGGGGTTATTTCGGTATGTAAGTCGCCATACATAATCCACTCTGAAAAATTTCAGGATGTTATCAATTCCCACACCGATTTCCATATATGGCGTATTTGTCATCGGCCGACTATGACTGACCTCGGGAAATCTGAATAACGCCGGATTATATTCAGGATTATTTTTATTGCTCAGATGCCCCCATACACCACGGAATGTAACAGCTTCACGTAATTTAAGTTTTTTTATTAAAGGTATGTAATTAAAAATAACACCATGCCCCCAGTAAGTCAAATCCCATGAAGCGTAGGTATCGGTAACTAATTCCATAGGATTAAGCAATGCGAAACTTTCAGGCTGTATGATATACGACAGATTGGCATTAGGTAATAATAAATCAGGATAACTGACAGCACTCCAGATATGAGCGCCCTTTAACAATACGTCCAGACTACCGAATGCCGAAAACCAAAAACGTTTTTGAAAACTAAGTTCAGTACGGTTAACTTCATAGCTTGAACCAAGAAATCCTTTAGGAGCAAAAGTATGGGACAATGTTAATACCGGAGCATCCTTTGATATGGCTTTGCGCTCTGTTTTCGTCTGATAAAATTTTTCTCCGGGGGCATATCTCAGTTTGACGGTGAATGCTGACAGATTAATATGGTCAAACCGTTCACCATATCCGTTTACAAATGTCATATATTCAGTAGATTGCTGTCTCGAATGATTCCACGAAGCAACTACTGAGAAATTATTAGTTAACTCAAGGGTATATTTGAGTTCTGTCTCACGCCTGTAGGTTATTTGCCTGTCAGGGTGACGACGTATTGATAAAAATAAATTATCCGGATTTGTTACGGTAAATTTCTGTCCCAACATATCCACATTATACGTGTGTCGGGCTTTTATCGAATGTATCGGAAACTCATTGGCTTGCTGCTCTTTTTCTCTGAAAGAATATTCTACTTCACCGCTATATTTCCATTTTTTATCCTTAAAACCGTAAGCCACAAATCCGCCTAAAAACCAATGTTTGCTTAAATTGGCTGTTGTCAACCCTCCGACCCTCAATCGGATACCTTCAAGACTATTGGAACTTATCAGATTGCTTACAGGACCAAGCATAAATTTACTTTTAGACCCGACTACATCAATATATCCGATAAACATGGTCTTAAGAAACTTCTCGGTCCAATAATATAGTTTGTTCCTACGAAGTTCCTGTGTCAATTGTCCGACTTTATTCTCTTTCTCCGTATAAGCTATCAATCGATTTGACGCCCAGTAAAGCGAATCTTTAGCATTGGCGTCGGCATCAACTTTTTTTCGGCCCAATGTCTTAAATATCTCTTGATTAGACAGCTTATCAAAATTATGATTGTCATAAGCTGAATTTCGGCGGAAATACAACCCCTGAAAACCGGGCAATACATCCACTTCGGCTATCAGGTCATCCTTTATTAAAAGACGCGACCCGTCAGGTGCCTTTTTATACTCTTGATTGATGTATAATCTATCGATAAAATTCAGATTTATATCTACAGGGACATTCATCGAAACCTTCTTGATAAACATCGTAGTGTCATTTTTGGGCACATATACTTTCCCAGTAAAGCCAAATGACTGAGAATTGTGAGGAACAAATGCAAGTACTATGCATGTATCACCATCTACTTCCAGTGTATCAGTCAGATAAAACTTATAAAAATCCGGAGCTATACGGGACAAAGGACTTACAAATCTATTCCTAAGCAATTCTATATCATTGGAATACAAATCAATTTCAGGGAACATATCTTCATAGAAAACACGCATGTTTTCTTCATCAAGAAAATCATCAACACCTACACGTCTAAGCGCCTTGACATGCTCCTTTTCTCCTTTAGATGCGCTATAATTAAATTCTGACAATTTTTCTCGGGAACTAATAGCTAAAATCGGCTTCCCTGACACTTCCGATGTGTCAATACAATCTTTCAGAAAGTCGAATTTCTTAAGTATTAGATTTTTGTTATCCTCAGGAGATATATTATTGAGTGCTATTGTTATACGCTCGTATCTGTCATAATTATAGTCATCATGTCTCTGGCGGGGGTCTGTCTGATTCCTACTATTGCGTATTTTCCTTACAAAATCAACAGCAGGATTATTTTTCTTGCTGTATTTTTCTTTTTTAGGCTTAACGATTACTTCCGACAACTGGAGACCAGTAGAAACCAATTCAACATTTTTCACTTGGTCCTTCATGGTGAGTTTTATTTCTTTAGGCGAATAACCCATAGCACTTACCAGAATGGTATTTGACGGATAATACAAGTCTATCTTATATTTACCATCAGCATCAGCGAGCACACCGCGACCTGACGAAGGTGACTTGACTGTGGCAAATGACACCGGTTCATGTGAAGCGGAATCCACTATGCAACCTCGTACAGTATAGCGATTAGGCATCTGGGCATATAATCGTTGTGAGCCAACTAAACCACACAGTAGCATTGTGATTATAAGCCAAATATGATGCTTTTCATAAAGCAAGCATTTAACACTCATTCGCTCTTACTGTCAGTGATTCTAATATCCAATTCTGAGTTCTTCTCATTATCGTAGCGTTCGTATGCATCAACTATACGTTGCACCAAAGCATGACGCACAATGTCTTTTTTACCGAACTCTACTTTTCCTATACCCTCCACATTTTTAAGTATCCTTAGTGCCTGTACCAGGCCGGATACTGTTGACCGAGGCAAATCTATCTGTGTGACATCACCGGTTATAATCATTTTAGCATTCATGCCAAGTCGGGTAAGAAACATCTTAATCTGATGAGTAGTTGTATTCTGAGCTTCATCAAGCACTATTACGGCATCATTTAATGTCCTTCCACGCATAAATGCCAACGGTGCTATCTGGATGACGTTAGTCTCCAGATATTCTTTCAGTTTGACCGGAGGAATCAAATCTTCCAACGCATCATACAACGGCTGAAGATATGGGTCAATCTTGTCTTTCATGTCACCCGGAAGAAACCCCAATTTCTCACCTGCTTCCACTGCCGGACGAGACAGAATGATTTTACGAACCTCACGGTTCTTCAATGCTTTGACCGCCAATGCAATCGCAATATATGTCTTACCCGTACCGGCCGGTCCGAGCGCAAATGTCAAATCATTGGAGTCAAAAGCATCAACCAACTTCTGCTGATTGGCACTTCGTGGAGAAATAGCTTTACCATTAACGCCATATACTATCACACCTTGTGTCTTGGCCACCGACGGCTGCTCACCGTGAATTATATCGAGTATTACATCCTCCGTGAGTTTATTATACTTTGTGCAATGTTCTTCAAGCAGATGGATAGTTTTTTCAAAATCTGCAGTCTCGTTTTCTTCTCCTATGACTTTGATTACTGTACCTCGGGCTGCCATACGCAATTTAGGGAATAAATTACGTATCAGCTGCATATTACAATTATTAACCCCGTAAAAACTTACCGGGTCGGCTTTATCTAATATTATTATTCGTTCAATCATGCTTATATCAATATAACTTACAAAGTTACGCAAAATCAATTCTTTTATTTATATTTGCATGGTTAAAGAAGCCTAAGAGTATATAAATCTTATAATTACCTATCAATAAATGGGAAAAGAAATCGAACGCAAATACATAGTTAACGAATTATTTGACACAGCATTAGCCACAGAAAGTCATCATATAATCCAAGGCTACTTATCCGTCACGCCTGAATCTACCGTAAGGGTCAGAATAATAGATGACAAGGCTTATCTGACCGTCAAAAGTAAGAACAAAGGAGCCACTCGAAACGAATGGGAATACCCCCTGCCGGTTAAAGACGCTACTGAAATGCTTGACGAATGCTCCGTAACCAATATTATCGATAAAACGCGTTACATAGTTAATCGGTGGGAAGTAGACATTTTCCACCGCTCACTTGAAGGACTGAGATTGGCGGAAATTGAGCTCACCTCAGAAAATGAAGCGTTTGAGACTCCGGTATTTATCGGCAAAGAGGTAACCGCCGACCCACGATATTATAACTCGGTTCTTTCAGATAAGGGGAAACCGGAATAGAGCCACTTATTGCCTTAATGTAAGTTTCACCACATTTTCCACATGATGAGTATGGGGAAACATGTCGACAGGCTGCACGGCATCAACTTTATATAACGAATCAAGCAGCGCAAGGTCACGAGCCTGCGTGGCGGGATTACAGCTTACATATACTATACGACGTGGTTTTGCGCGAAGTATGACGTTAACCACATCTTCATGCATGCCGGCGCGAGGTGGATCCACTATCATCACATCCGGTCGTCCGTGATGCTCTATAAAATCATCATTCAATACATCTTTCATATCACCGGCATAAAAGATTGTATTGTCAATTCCGTTCATTTGAGAATTAATTTTTGCATCAGCAATAGCATCTTCCACATATTCAATTCCTATTACTTTAGATGCATTGCGTGCCACGAAATTAGCTATAGTCCCCGTACCGGTGTATAAATCGTATACCAATTCCCTACCCGTCAGTTCCGCAAAATCGCGTGCAACAGAATAGAGTCTGAGTGCCTGAAGTGAGTTGGTCTGGTAGAATGATTTCGGACCCACACGGAATTTGAGCCCATCCATTTCCTCTGTGATATAATCCTTTCCGGCATAGGTCACAATATCAAGGTCACCAAACGTATCATTACACTTAGTATTAACTACATACAGCAGCGATGTGATTTCAGGGAAAGCTACCTTGACCGCATGCATGATTTCCTCAATCCATGCAGTATTATTTTCACCGAAAGCTATAAGCACCATAATCTCACCCGTTGATGCGGTACGAATCATCAGTGTCCGTAGAAAACCTTGCTGAGCTTTCAGGTCGTAAAATGAATAATTATGCTCTATAGCAAAATTCTTTATAAACAAGCGTATCTTATCACCAATCTCATTCTGCAAGTGACAACGATTTATATCAAGCACCTTATCAAAAGCTCCCGGTATATGGAAGCCGGCACCATCTCTATTGGAAATTTCCACTCCGCTGTGTAACTCTTCGAATGATATCCATTTTTTATTGGAAAACGTATACTCCATTTTATTCCGATATTCCCACACGTTTTCCGACCCTAATGTCTCCTGAATTTCGGGTAAATCCACCTTGGCAATTCTGGTCAATGCATCCGAAACCTGTTTCTGCTTGAATTTCAATTGTTCCCCATAAGGCAGATGCTGCCACTTGCAGCCACCGCACGTACCGAAATGCTCGCATTTCGGCGCAATCCTGATATCAGAATATTTTTTATATTCTATGATACGCCCTTCGGCATAACTTTTCTTTTTACGCTCTAATTTAATATCGACGATGTCGCCCGGAGCACCATAAGGCACAAACACTACGTAATCGTCAACTCGTGCCAGACTCTTGCCCTCGGCAGCCACGTCCGATATACACACATCATTCAATATAGGAAGTTCTTTGCGTTTTCTCGCCATCAGTCTGAATTTTTCTTGAATTATTTTGCAAAGCTAATGAATAAACCACAAACTTGGCATCACAAGCTAAATTTATTTGAAATAATTTCTATTATACGGATTAAAACCTTAAATTTGCATTGCTCACATGAATAACACTAATTTTTAACTGAGCTAATAT
>CAMWPX010000049.1 GCA_947176205.1 uncultured Porphyromonadaceae bacterium | reverse complement strand
GTGACTATGGCTGACGGCTCATCGATAACCAAGAAATTCATCAACTGATATACAAGCGGATAACTAATACGATAAAACTGATTTTTTCTTTACCAATCACCGTTCTCCTCTCTCCTCCTATACCCCCAAAAAAAGAGACACTTCTTTCCCATTTATCCTCTTAATCTAATCTATAACCAAAGTTCAACCACAACCTTATTAATACCTTTATGCTCTGATACCAAGAGACACACATAAGAGCGTTTTTTTCTAAGAGACACGATGATGATATGACAATTAAAGGAAAACAGTCTAAGATATGAAAAACATCAAATAGGTTTCATTTCTTAAGTAAATCCGCCGCCGCATTCCTCTGTTGATAGAGCCGATGCGGCGGTAACTGCGTTATATAAGAGCCTATAGATATGTTATTGTCAGTGTGACTTGCGTCGGGCTCCGATAGCGAGCATACGGTGTCCGATGCGGCAGTACAGGCATTTGCGTGGTTCGCAATAGGCGCGGCGCAACTGTATGAGGGCTTGTGACTCGAAGGCGTTACGGGCGTGAATGCCCCCGTCGGCAAACAGGCGTATTATCGTGTTGTTTTCAGCCGGGAGTGATTGCAGTAGTTCTATAGCCGATATGCCCGGTTCCCTGCAACCGTGGCTTTCGCTGTAAGCTATTTGAAGTGGTATGACCGCATTGATGATTAATCCGGTGAGCGATGATGCGCTCAAGGCGTTTATTTCGCGTCCTGAGCTGTCGCCAAAGTGATATCGGGTGCTCCAGTAGCCGGTAAGCTGAGGTGTGAACAGATTGCGGGCATCGTCATAGTTGCGTACGGCAAGTATATCAGAGAGCATTCTGAATCCTCCGTGAAGCATGGATGCAAGCAGGGCTATGCGTCGGTGAGGGAAATTCGCCGGACGCATCTTTGACATTTTCCATAGGATTTCGGGGCGACGCAAGCCGAATTTTTTCGACAGGAAGTCATATTCTCGGCGCAAGGTATCGGCATAGCGGTCACCGGCATTGTCAAGCAGTGAAGCTTGTCCGAAAAGCAGTGCCTCGATGGCTGTGAGCGAGTCGCTGTGTTTACCTATGAACTGAAGCGGAAGGCTGAGGGCAAGGCGTTCCATCGGTTCGGCATTGGTGCCGAAACCGAGAGCACGAGCCACGGTTACGTAGCATGCGGTCTCGAAGTCGCCCTGCAGTCGTTCCACAAGAGAAAGGATACGGTCAGCCTTGTCATACATCCTTTCGTGTCCTAACGCCGATATCCAGTCAGTGAGGTGAATCGGTGGCATGTCGGCAAGATGTCCGGCGCAAGAGAGCATGTGAGCCGGACCGGAAGTGAGATTCCGGTAATATAGATGGAAATCAGGCGAGCAGGGCATTACTGTCTGTGGGATAATTTCTCCGTTGGAGCGTCGTATTACGGCATCGTCGTTATCCACCACATGAAGCACCACCGAATCGTAAGCGGGATTACCGTCGTGGTTATGACGATGCCAGTCAGAGGCTTTTACATGGATTTCCACATTACCTGCCCAAAGGTGCCCGTCAATAATGATTTTGGCGTTGAAAAAATCAGGTCCGGCATCGTTGTTCAGCTGACCCGGGTCAATGACCTGAATCGGACGACCGTCCACAGTGTGCATGTCACTCTGGAGCCACAGACGGTGTTGCCATACGTATTGCATCAATTTTTCCACAAGACAAACTTACGGAAAAATTGCTTAAAACCGGCTTATCCGAGTGTGGAAAAATCAGTTTTTAACCGATTGGGGCTGTAATTTACGCTTATAGTCAAAGCGTGTGACAAGGTAGGCGAGTATCATGTAGGCTCCTGACAGAATCCAGAGCATCATCCATGAGAAGCTTTGTTCGTGCAGTGTGCTGCCGTTGGAATTAAGTCGGATGAATCCCTCCACACCCCATGTTACGGGGATGATGTCGCTGACTGCAGTCCAGAGCCAGTTCATGGCATAGCGCGGCCATGTCAGACCGGAAAGGAACAGGAATACCACCGAGGTAAATACCACCACCATCATTGATGATTCGCGTTCTTTGACCAACACACCCAGCGTCATTCCGAAGAAGGCAGAGGCTATTAGCAAAGGTATCAGGAATATGATGTAGTCGCCCAGTTCGCCGATATGCGGCAGGGTGAATATTTCGGGTACGATATTGATGATGTAGAAGAGTATGGGGATATATATGGTGACATAACACAGCATTTTACCCAAAATCGTAGCCGATGGGGATGCCTTTACCGCCAGCGGGTCAACTCCGCCATTGCGGCGACGACGCTCTTTGTGACCCCCTATGAGCATGGTCACACCTAAAACCATACTCTGCTGGATGATGAGTACCAGAATACCCGGAATGATAAAAGATGCGAAGCCTTGTGTTGGGTCGCCGAGCATTATAGCCTGTGAATTGACGGGAGCCCCGCTTACCGACTGTGCAGGCAGCCCTATCAGAGCCAATTCTTTCTGTTGTATGTCAGTACCTAAAGCGAGCTGTACATCGGTCAGTGCGCTTACAAACGAGCGATAGCGCAGCAGCAGACCCATGTCAGAGTAGAATGTGGCTACACTTTGTGTGCCGCGACCTATCTTTTTGGCGTAGTCACCCGGAATCTGCAGTATGCCGTAACATTCATGTTCGTTCATCATCGTACGGGCATCACGGAGATTCGATGCATAATCAAAGACTTTGATTCCTTCGGTGGCATCAAGCATACGGCTTAACGTGCGCGATTCGGGTGTACGGCTTTCGTCCACCACCACTATAGGGATATCCTTTACATTCTCGGTATTGTAAATGAGTGTGTAGATAAGAGGATAAATCAGCGGGAGGAAGAAGAAAAACAGCATTACGCCCACGTCGGAAAACACCAGTCGGAATTCCCGGCGCCACACTTTTAGCAGTGACGTAAACCAAGATGATATGTTGGAAGCTATAGATTTCATTAGTGTGAGCGACTTGTTAATGTTATGGTACGTAGACCGGATTCAGATAATGTTTTTTCAGACGGGGCAGTCCTATCAGTGCTACAAGCGGAAACACGAGTAACGCTATATAGTAGAATCGCGAGAAATAGATGGGTATACCGTTAAGAGCCTGGTCGATATAAATCAGGAAGTAATATCTTACAGGCAGGATGTAGCTGAAAATACCTATCGAGGGATACATCTGTTCTACCGGATAGGAGAACGCCGCTATGGAGAATGCGAGAATGCCTACAAGCGAGCATATACTCAAAGCCATACGTAGATTGGGGATAGCACAGCATACAGTCACCGCAAATGCCTGTGCAGCTATGACCATCAGAGCCATGGCTATAATTATATGACTTAGATGATTATTGAGCGGAAAATGGTTAAATCCGAACATAAGCGATTGACACAGCACTCCTACGGCTATGGCTATGATGGTCTGCGGAAGCAGTTTGCCGAAAATAGCCACCAGTATCGAGCCTCCCGATGCGCGCAGAGTCTGCCGTGAGGTGTGGCGCTTTATCTCGTCGCATATACTGAATGCAGCCACAAGCATCACTATCAGCTCTATAAGTCCGGGCACGAAAGAGTTGGTCAGATAATAGTTATAGTTCATCCACGGGTTGCCAATGGCGTTTTGCTGAATCGATACCGGGGAGATAAGCGAGCCAGCGGTACTTTCAGGCAGTCCGGCGTTGACCAATGTAGTCTGGACGAGTCCGCCTGCTGTGGTCACTGCTGTGGTCTTGAACCCTTTGAACGACAACGTGCCGGGCACGAACACCGTCATATTGCAGTAATATGTTATGGTGGGGGTGCGTCCGCCTATGGCATCGCGCTGGAAATTCTCAGGAATCATGAAGAATCCGAATATATCACCTTTACGTACCATATCCACAGCCTCATGGTATGATTCGAGTTTCTGGTCTATGGACACTAATTCCGATGAAGCCAGATTGCGTGTTATCTGACGCGAGAGCGACGACTGGTCAAGGTCAACAACAGCCGTAGGCACCTTGAGCGGCAATCCGCTGTCCATCATATTGATGAAAAACAGGGTGAAAAGCACCGGTACGGCTACGAGGCATACGAGGTAGATGCGTCGTGACAGCAGTTCACGGCAGCCGCGCATGATGGAGTTTTTTATCGGAGTAAGTGCCACTTTAGTTGATTTACGGGGTTGGGTTGGATTAGATGTGTTGTGTGTAGATTATATTCTGTGAGCGTAACCGCTTGTCGAATCAGGGGAAGTAGACCACAGTCATACCGGGGCGTAAGTCGGGGATGTCAGTGGTAGGACGGGCTTTGACCTGGAAAGTCTTGCTGTCCCATTGTCCGGTAGATTTTGTGGCTCTCCATGTAGCGTAGGCACCCATATCGCGCAGGTAGTACACTTCGGCTTCTGCTTCCATCTTGTCAAGGGCGGGAATCATGACTTTGATTTTGCTTCCGAGTTTTAGGGTATTGAGATACTCTTCACGCACGTTGAAGGTAATCCATTTGTCGGATACTTTGAGCAAATTCATCAGCGGTGCGCCGAGGCTTACGAGTTCGCCTACTTCGGGATAAATCTGGTCAATCTGTCCGTCGCATGGTGCTACCAGATACTGGTCGTCAAGCAGACTCATCACTTCGTCCACGCCACCCTGAGCCACGCCTACCATGGCGGCGGCGCTTATTTTATCTTCATTCTGTGCGCCCTGACGAGCCATGCTTAGCTGAGCCTGAGCTGACTGATAACCGGCTTTTGCAGCATCGTAAGCGGCTTTGGCTTCGTCGCGTTTCTGTGCTGAAATCACATTCTCTTTATATAAGGCTTCCATGCGGTCATAGGTCTTTTGGGCTATCTGCATGGCGGCTTGAGCCTGAGCCACGAGACCTTCGGCAGCCTGAATGATTTGTGAGCGTGTGCCGGCGTCCACTTTCTGGTTCTGTGCGGCGGCGGCTTTCTTCATCTCTTCTGCCTGCATGAGTTTTGCCTCGGCAAGCGACGAGTGGATGTGGATAAGCGTATCGCCGGCTTTCACCATATCGCCTTCCTTTACATATATTTCAGTGACGCGTCCGGGGAGTTTGCCCGAGATTCTTATTGAAGTAGCTTCTGCCTGACCTTCGATTATGTCATCGGGAGCTTTGAGCATGAAGAACCCTACTATAGCGAGTACGATTACAGCCACTATGATTCCTAATAATGAAAATATCACTATGCGGTTTTCACGGCGCTCGGCGTTGCTGTCATTTACGGAGTTTTGATATTCAGCCATGATGGTAAGTATTGTTATGAGTTGTTTGAATTATCGTGTTTAATGGTGGGGTTAGTTACCTTGGGGGTAGGGAAGGGTGCCGAGTACTTTGGCGAGATATACATCACAAAGATGCACATCGATTAGAGCGTCGATTTTCTCGGAGTTGGCTTTGAGCCATGCGGTCTGAGCCTCCATCACATTGTCGGTTGTCATCACACCTTCGCGGAATCCCAGCGATGCCTGACGCAGATTTTCGTTGGCTTTGTCGAGGTTTGTCAGAGTAGTGTTGTAAGTCTTTACCGCTTCCTGAGCCTTGAACGCGCTTTGGCTTACCTGCAGATTTATCATATCTTTGGCGTTTTCCAGCTCCAGACGTGCCATGGTGGTCTGGCTCTTGGCTGCACGGTATTTATTGTAGTTTCCACCCCAGTGCCATAATGGTATCGACAGGGTAGCTCCCACGGAGAAGGCTCCGGAGAATGATTTGGAAAATCCGTTAAACATATTGGGGTTGGTAAATGAGTAGGCACCAATCAGAGCTACTTTGGGAAGCATGTCACTCATAGCCACACGTTCTTTCTGATGATAAATGTTGACTCCGGCTTCAAGAGCGCGTAAGTCCTGGCGGCGGGAGTACACATCTTCCATATTGTAGGAAGTGGCTATCGGTGTGGTGCATTCGGCAAATTCGGCATCTTCATCGGCAAGCGTCATGACGGTGTTGACCGGGAGTCCGCACACCTGAGCCAGTGCCATGCGTGAAAGTACCAGTCCGTTGTCCACTTTGGTCAAATCCACATTGGCCTGGTTAAGCTTGACATCAACGGTGAGCAGGTCACTTTTGGTGGCTACACCTTGATCTACCATACTCTGTACGTTGGCGCGCAGCGTATCGAGAAGAGCCACATAGCTTGTGGCGAGTTTTTTCTTGGCTTTGAGTGACACCACCTGCCAGTAAGCGGCGTCCACGGCATAAATCACATTTTCGGCTTCGGAGTTGTGCATGGCGCGGGCGAGGTCTTCGGCGTAATGGGTGAGTTTGTTCATAGCCACGATTTTACCGCCCATAAAATATGGGTTGTGTAAGGGTCACGGCTCCGAAAAACACATGATGGATATTGAACTCCATGGCTTCTTTCGGAATCAGAGCCACAGATTCAGGTATATACTGACCGTTGGGAGCCTTGATGGGCTCGCCTGTCATGGGATTTTTCACCAGATTGAACTGGTAGCTTTGTGACGCAAGGTCAAATTGCTTAACAGGTAGCAACTGGTCAGAGTCGAAAATCGATATGTTTTTCTGATTATACGTATATCCGCCGTTGAAATCTATGGCAGGCAGATATGCGGCAAACGCTTCACCTTTCTGATAGCCGGCTTGCTTTACGGCTTCGGAGCGGATAAGCAGTTTCTTATTATTGGTGAGGGCCATCGAACGGCAGGAGTCGAGCGATACAGCAGGCGATTGGGCTGAGGTTACGGCGGGCGCTGTCCACGCTAATATGACCGCAACACTTAATATAGCTTTACGAATGCTCATGAGAGTATGAATAAATAGTTAAATCAGTTACAAATATAACTATCATGGAGCTAATAATGTTTGGTGGCAGTAGTATTTATCGCAAAAAAACCACTATTTGGAGTTTTTAGCTAAAAAATGTAGTAAATTTGCTTATGCTTTTTTAGGTAGGATATGACTATGATAGAAGATATTTTCACTCGTCTGACCTCAGGCGATGATATAAGTATAGATGAGGCGCTGCGGCTCGATGCGGAATGCACTACCGATGAATTGTGTCAGCTGGCTGACCGTGTGCGCCGTCATTTTCATGGTGACCGTATTGACACCTGTTCCATAATCAATGCCCGTTCGGGGCGCTGTGGTGAGGATTGTAAATGGTGTGCCCAGTCGCGCCATTATTCCACCGGTGTGCATGAATATTCCGTGGCAGAACGTGATTATGTGCTTGAACTTGCCCGCGCCAATGATAAATATGGGGTGCGCCGGCTGTCGCTTGTCACCGGCGGCAGGCGTGTCACCAAGGCTGAGGCTCCGGCATTCTGCCGTCTGTATGCCGACATGGCAGGCAAGACATCGATGAGTTTCTGTGCTTCGATGGGGCTTGTGGACCGTGAGACGCTTCAGATGCTTTATGATGCCGGCGTGCGTCGCTATCACTGTAATCTGGAAACATCTTCGGAATTCTTCCCACGGCTCTGTACCACCCATACTCATGCCGACAAACTGCGTACCATAGCTCTTGCCCGTGAGGTAGGTATGGAGGTGTGTTCGGGAGGCATAATAGGTATGGGCGAGACCATGCGTGACCGTCTGCTTCTTGCCCGTGAGGCATGTAAGGCAGGTGCGGTATCCATTCCGGTCAATATACTCAATCCCATCCCCGGCACACCGCTTGCTGATGTCGAGCCCTTGACTGAAGATGAAATCATACGCAGTGTGGCGCTGATGCGTCTTGTGGCACCATGTGCGGTGATGCGTTTTGCCGGCGGCAGGGCGCGACTCAGCTCCGAGGCTACCAGACGAATACTGTCAGGTGGCATGAACGGTGTGATGATAGGCGATTTGCTTACTACCGTGGGCAATAAGGTAGATGATGATTTTGCCCTGTTTGATTCTATGGGTTTCAGCTATTGAAGCCGTTTACTCCAAGAGGTCGGGGCGCAGGCGGCGGGTACGTTCGAGAGCCTGCTCGTGGCGCCAACGGCTGATGTTGGCTTCATGACCTGAAAGAAGTATGTCAGGTACACGCCAGCCTTTGTATTCGGCAGGGCGGGTGTAGACGGGGGGTGCAAGCAGATTATCCTGATATGAGTCGCTCAGCGCGCTCTGTTCGTCGCCGATAGCCCCGGGTATTAGGCGCACTATCGCATCGGTTATGACCACGGCGGGTATTTCGCCTCCGGTAAGCACATAGTCACCTATTGATATTTCGCGTGTTATAAGGTGTTCGCGTATGCGGTAATCCACTCCCTTGTAGTGCCCGCAGAGTATTATTATATTGTCAAGCAGCGACATGGAGTTGGCCATTGGCTGGGTGAACTGTTCGCCGTCGGGCGAGGTGAAAATCACTTCATCATAGTCGCGTTGGGCTTTGAGGGCTGCTATCGCGCGGTCCACCGGCTCGATGGTCATCACCATACCTGCTTCGCCGCCAAATGGGTAATCATCTACCTTACGGTGCTTGTTGGTGGAGTAATCGCGCAGATTATGCACTACGATTTGGGCGAGACCCTTGTCCTGCGCCCTACGCAGAATGGAGCAGTTGAGCGGTGATTCGAGCATCTCGGGCAATACGGTGATAATATCTATTCTCATGATTTATAGTTGTCTAATGCTTGTTGAAGATTCGAGGTCATCATGGCTCGGAGTTCCGGTGGAGCGAGCACTGTTATCTCGGGACCCTGACTGAGCAGTTCCTGTACGAAGTCGGGAGTCAGGCGCAGAGTGTAGTGGAACAGCGAGTAGGTGTCGCCTATCATCTCGCTCTGCGACGGATGCAGGGGCAGAGCGCGCAGATATTTGGCTTGACGCGGTGTGGCGCGCAAGGTCACTTTCTTGGGTTCGCCCTGAGAAAACACTATGCCGAACGAGTGGCGGAAATATTCCGAAGGGTCGAAATCGGCGGGCAGGGTGAAATGTTCGGAACTGACGGTAAGGTCGCTCATGCGGTCCAGAGCGTAAGTCTTGATTTTGTTCTCTTTTATATTGCGTCCGGTCATGTACCAGCGCTGGCGGAAGATTTTAAGAAAATACGGTTCGAGTATTACCGGTTTTGGGGTGCCGGTGCGGCTGAATGGGCTGTAGTTGAAGCGTATTACCGAATTTTCTTTCATGGCGGCGATAAGCGGCGACAGGAACTGTCGGGCAGAAGGTACGTTTTCAAGTATCACGCGGTCCGATATGTCGCGTGCATCGGTAAGTATATTGCTCATCGATGCGGTGTTGAGCAGCCAGTCGGTTACGTTTTCCAGTCCGGTGGTGTCACTTTCGTCGATATAATACTCGAAAGTCGACTGATTGCATCGTATGTTGATTCTGAACAGTTCCTCTATGGCGTTGCGGTAATTGTAGAATGTGCGTCGCGGCAGTGGTTGACCGTCGGAAAACTCGGTGCGTACCCACAGTTCATTGAGTCGCTCACGGGTTATCGAGCCGTGGCGGCGTATCACATCTATGAGCCAGATGTAGCGGTTAAGCAGGTTTTTTGACATATTTCCCGGTTACGAATAGTGATGATATATAAAGTCCGGCCATGGTGATTGCGGCATTGATAAGAAGCAGTTCGAAGCCGGTGGTGTAGTTGTAGATATGCAGCAGTGCCCGCTGCAGACACCATGACAGAGCCGGTGCGGCGGCACAAATCCACGGAACCATCCGGTCAGCCGGACGGTGACGGAAGAAGATGCCGAAAGCGAAGAGTCCGAGTATCGGACCATAGGTATAGGAGGCGAGTGTGTAGACGGCGCTTATGGCGTCGTCGGTGCTCAGGTAGTAAAACGCTATGATTATGGCGCCCATTATGGCTGACATGAGCAGGTGCACCCTGCGGCGCACGCGGCTTGTGTCAGGAGCGTCGGGGTGCCGGCGCATGATGTCGAGTGTAAATGATGTGGTCAGTGCCGTCAGGGCTGAGGCGGCTGCCGAATAGGCTGCCGAGATGAGTCCGATTACAAACAGTATGCCTACGATTACGGGCATCGTCGGGTGTGTGGCTATGAGTCCGAAAAACTCATCACTTTTCTGCGGCAGCTCTATATGTGTGCGTTCGGCATATATCAGCATCAGAGTGCCTAAAAGCAGGAAAAGGGCTATTACGAAGAATTGCATCACACCTGATACAATCATGTTTTTGCGCGACGAGCGTGAATCGGGACATGACAGATGGCGCTGCATCATGTCCTGGTCAAGACCGTTGGTGGCTATAGCCATGAATACTCCGGCTATGAATTGTTTCCAGAAGTATGACCCCGAGCGTGGATCGTCAAAATACCATATTTGCGCGCTATGGTGGGAGGCGATGGCTGAAGACAATTCGCTAAAGCCCATACCCATATTGTCGGCTATGTAATATATGCATAGTATCACCGATATTATCAGGCAGAAACTTTTTAGCAGGTCGGTCCAGATGAGGGTCTTTACGCCGCCGCGCCATGTATAGAGCCATATCAGCGCTATGGTCAGCAGCACATTGAGCGTGAAGGGCACATTGAGCGGGTCAAATACGAGTATCTGCAGTACGGCGCATACCACGAAGAAGCGCACTGCTGCTCCGAGCATCTTGGATATGAAGAACATCACCGCTCCGGCCCGGTGTGAGCTGTTGCCGAATCGTTCGGCAAGGTAAGCATATATGGAGGTGAGATTCAGCCGGTAGAATAGAGGTACGAGTACCAGAGCTATCACCACGTATCCCACAATGAAGCCGAGCACCATCTGCAGATAGGCATAGCCTTTGGTCGCCACCATACCCGGTACGGAGATGAATGTTACGCCAGATATGGCGGCTCCTATCATGGCGAAAGCCACCACCGCCCATGGCATACGGCGTCCGCCGGTGAAGAATGTCGAGTTATTGGCTCCGCGCCCGGCTCTGTAAGATATGGCCATGAGTAGCGCGAAGTAAGCTATGATGGTGATTATTACTACTGCAGGACTCATAACGGATATATCAGATAGGGACGGCGCAGTTCCAAAAACCGGGTCACGTCATCATGCCATATGGCGGAGATTTCGTCGGCAGTCTTACCGGCTTCTATCATGGTGCGTACACGGCGGTCGCCCGTAAGTTTGTCGAAAAATGGAGTGAAGAATCGTCCGGCACGCTTCATGCCCGGATTACGGAAAGCGTCTATCACATAGCTCAGGTCAAATCCGCGTGCTATCACGCTGTCGGGGTCAAGGTGCGTCAGTGAATGTCCGTGGCACAGGCGGTCTTTCAACGGTGGATTTTTCGCACCGGCGCGTGAGCGGGGAGTAAAGCTGTAGTCACACCCGCTCATCATAGGGTGACCGTAGACGCAAAACGGAGTGTCTGTGCCGCGTCCGAGACTCATAATCGTGCCCTCAAGCGGACAAATCGACGGATACAGATACACTGATTGCATGTCTGGCAGATTGGGCGACGGAGCCACAGGTAGTT
Organism: uncultured Porphyromonadaceae bacterium; assembly: GCA_947176205.1. Taxonomy (GTDB): domain Bacteria; phylum Bacteroidota; class Bacteroidia; order Bacteroidales; family Muribaculaceae; genus Paramuribaculum. The sequence continues at coordinate 1,999 of CAMWPX010000049.1, read as the reverse complement.
GGTAGCGTGTGGCGTGAGTGTAGCCGCTGCAAGGTATTACGGTGAGTTTCAGTGCACGGTCGGTGTGCAGCCACTTTTCACCTGCAGCCATACTGCCCAGCTCGCCGAGTGTCATGCCGTGCATCACCGGTATGGGAAAACGTCCAACACCTGAGGCAAGGCTCATGTCGAGCAGTGGACCGTCTACCGTCATGCCAAGCGGATTAGGACGGTCAAGTATCATGAACTCCTTTCCGGCATCGGCGGCAGCTTCCATCATTTCAGCCATGGTTATATAATAGGTGTAGAACCGCAGCCCCACATCCTGCATGTCGCTGACTATCACGTCAGCTTCAGCTATAGCGCCGGCAGCTGCTTCCTGTGATTTGCTCCCGTACAGCGATATTATAGGCAGTCCGGTGGCGGGGTCTGTGGAACTGTTCACCTTCTCTCCGGCGTCGGCATTGCCGCGAAATCCATGCTCGGGCGAGAGTATCGCTGTAACATTTACGCCGTTTTCTATCAGAAAATCAAGGATATGTTGACCGTTACGCGAAGGGAGTATGCCGGTGTGGTTTGATAGCAACACTACCTTTTTGTCCTTGAGCAAGGGAAGATAAAGGTGTGGCTGTTCGGCACCCGCAAGCACTTCACCCCGGGTCACGGCAGCCGGGACAAGGAGCATTAATGCTATTAACAGCTGATGCGTTACGGGTCTCATTTCTATCTTTTTGTGGGTGATATCGTATGCAAAGATAGAATTAATATGTGTACATCATACACCCGTAGTTGTTAAAATTTATTTACCGGGAGTGCGCCGCAGGTCTTATCTGGCGCGGCGCAGTATGTTTTGCAGCTCAAAGACCACAGCCGGATTCTCAAGAGCCACATTATGCCTTTCGCCGCGGTCAGCTGTCATGTCGTAAAGCTGGGGCATAGGGTCGTTGCCGGTCTCAATCTTCTCGTAATATGATATTTTGTCACCGTCGTTAGGCGATATGTATTTCCATTGCGGGGTGCGTACGCTCAATGCTCCGGCATGCTCTATAATCCATGGCACGGGATTAGGGTCTGTGCCGAGGAAATTACCGAGTCGGTCGCGGCTGTCGGGGGCTGCACCCTCGGGTAGCCGGGCGCCTATCAGCGAGCCGAGCGACGCCATAAGGTCGATATGGCTCAAGAGCACATCGTTTTCTTTGCCGGCATCCACGTGACCCTTCCAGCGCACTATGGCAGGTACCATCGTGCCGCCTTCGAAAGCGCTGTATTTGTTTCCGCGGTACGGACCTGTAGGGCTGTGTGTGCCGGCCAGTTCCACGGCTTGGTCTTTGTAGCCGTCGTTGAGCACCGGACCGTTGTCGCTCGTAAGTATTACCAGCGTATTGTCGGCTATGCCGAGCGAGTCAAGACAGTCAAGCACCTGACCTACGGTCCAGTCAAACTGTACGATGGCGTCACCACGCACGCCCATGGGGTTTTTGCCGCGGAAACGCTCGTGAGGGAAACGCGGCACGTGCACGTCGTTGGTGCATAGATACATGAAAAAAGGCTTCTGCTCATCGGCATGCTGGCGTATGTAGTTTATGGCATGTGATGCTATGGAGTCAGCTATATTCTCATCTTTCCACAGCGCTTTACCGCCGCCTTTCATGTAACCTATGCGCCCTATGCCGTTGACTATTGACATATCATGTCCGAAATCATGGCGTTGGTTGGTCAGTAGTTCGGGATTGTCGCGACCTGTAGGTTCGCCCGGAAAATTGCGTTCGTAGCTCACATATATGGGTGCTTCGGGGTCATAATCGGCTACCTGACCGTTTTCTATGAATACGCACGGCACGCGGTCAGCCGTAGCAGCCATGATGTAATGGTAATCGAATCCTATGTCGGCGAGATGCGATGGCAGGGGCGCGTTCCAGTCTTGCTCGCCGGTGCGGTCGCCGAGTCCCAGATGCCATTTGCCTATGGCGGCGGTGTTGTAGCCCGAATTTTTGAACATATCTGCCATCGTATACTGCTC
>CAMWPX010000048.1 GCA_947176205.1 uncultured Porphyromonadaceae bacterium | reverse complement strand
GCGCACTCCGACTCCAGGAACAGTACATCGGTACTTCTGTAGGTGACCTCGGTCTATTGGGCGGTCAATCATTCTCTATCGCAGGCTGGTTCCGCTTCGACAAATTCCCCGACAAAGAATTCAACTTCTTCAATGTATCAAATAAAGCCGGTGTTTGGCCTGTAAATACTTGGGGATGGTGCTGGAACTTCGTTACTCCCGAAGGAAAAATCTACTGCACATTCCGCGGTGCCGGCAGTGGCGGTACTCCTGGCGAACTCCACTACGAATTCCCCAACACCACACTCAATCCCGAAGCTTGGACCCACATAGCATACGTATGCGAATACTCTACACAGGGCTTCCGTCTGCATCTCTACATCAACGGTGTTAAGCAGGAATCTACTTGGTTCCAGTACAACAGCGGTGGCGAAGGCAGCATAAAGTACTCTAACAAGACTACTGATGAATTCTGCCCCGGTCAGACCTACGCTATCCAATCAACCGATGACATCTACTTCGGTGGTCCGAAATATCAGGGCGCAGCTGTAGACGGTATCGTTGACGACTTCCAGATTTGGTTCAAAGCCATGACTGAAGAAGAGGTGAAAATGTCAATGGATGGTCTCGACCCCAACAATCTCCCCGAAGGTCTTGCATGTCTCTGGAATTTTGAAAACGAACCCAACGGTGACAACACATTCTCTTCTATAGGTTCTAATCCTAAAGTGCCCGGTTATTCATTTGACTTCAAAGAAGGCGAAGGTGAAGGACGCGCAATTAAAGGCATCAACAACCCGGCATTTGCTTCAGGCTGTCCCTTCCTCACCGGTACAGCATTCCCCATCGAAACAAAAGCCGTATGGACTCCCTCAAGCCGCAAGACTTCTGTAGACAAAGCAAATTCCAACAATGAAGGCTCAGCAGGTACTGCTACCGTTAGATTCGACAAGAAAGGCAAACACACCATGACCCTCACTCTTGAAAACTCTTGGGGTTCAGACACCCGCGAATATCCGGTTATCAATGTTGAAGAGGCAAGTGCCATTGAATCTGTAGGCTCTGATAACAATGACGTCAAAGCATATACAGTTGAAAAAACTCTCTTCCTTGAGTTTGCAGAAGCAGGTCACTACAAAGTAGATGTTTTCAACGCCGCAGGTCAGCTCGCAGCGTCCCGCAAACGCGACATGGTTGCCGGTCAGCTCGCACGCATCGACCTCCCCACTGCCGGAATTTATATGGTTCGCATATCTAACGACAACGGCACTGTTCGCACTATTAAAGTAGCCAACAAGTAAGGTTCACATTAATATACCGCAATAACATTAGCAGGGTTGCTGAATCAAATCAGCAGCTCTGCTTCTTTATTATCCATACATTTTTTCTACATGATTATATTTATTAATCTTCAAAATAATATTAACTTTATCACGGAAAATGTGATTATCGGGTATGAAACATCTATTCTTACGGCTTTTATTTACCAGCCTTATTTTAGCAGAATCATTTACATCTTTTAGCCAGAGCACCAAATCGGATGAGACTGACGGCGTACAGTCGATAGGTCTGGTATTAAGCGGCGGAGGTGCTAAGGGAATAGCCCACATAGGTGTAATAAAAGCATTGGAAGATAACGAAATTCCTATTGATTACATAGCCGGCACGTCAATGGGTGCTATAGTAGGTTCACTATATGCCATGGGATATACTCCGGAAGAGATGCTACAACTGATAGGGTCGCCTGAATTTTCCGACTGGTCGACAGGAACAATTGACAAGAATCTCACTTACTATTTCCTGCAGGATGCACCACTTCCCACGATGCTTAATATTAACCTAAATAAAGGCAGTGAAAGCGCACTGTCCATCTTACCGTCAAGCCTCATCAATCCTCTACCGATGAATCTGGCTTTTATGGAACTGTTTGCCCCTTATACCGCACAATGCAACGGTGACTTCAATAAACTGTTCGTACCTCTACGTGTGGTCGCATCAGACATAACAGACAAACGGAAACGTGTGTGTGCAAGCGGCTCGCTCGGCGATGCAGTCAGAGCGTCCATGAGTTTTCCGCTGGTATTTTACCCAATTGATATTGATGGACATGTAATGTATGATGGAGGTATATATGACAATTTCCCCGTGAACGTAATGCGTGATGACTTCGCACCTCAATTCATGATAGGAGTGAATGTAGCGTCATCTGACAGTAAAAGTGACGATATGTCTCTTATAGACCAACTTGAGATGATGATAATGCAACATAGCGACTACAGTATGCCCAAGCAATACGGAGTAAAATTGCGTATCAATCTTGATAAATTCGGTCTTCTTGATTTTCCTAAAGCAAAAACCATATACCAGATAGGCTATGACCATGCGATGGCTATGATGGACTCTATAAAATCAAGAGTCCATGCGCGAATACCGACAGAAGCCCGTTCGCTTCGCCGAGCCGTATTCAAGTCGCAGACTCCCTGCCTTAAATTTGACTCGGTCAATGTGTCAGGCGGAACCAAGGCACAGAACGAATATATCAAATATCTGTTTACTCACGCTCATCACGATACGATAGAGATGCCTCAGGTACGCCGTGCTTTTTACCGCGCCATCACTCCCGGAAAATTCTCAAATCTGCTCCCACAGGCAGTTTACAACGACTCTACGGGTCTGTTCGCTCTTGACCTTAAAGCAGACGTAAAAGATAGCTACAGCGTAGGTATCGGCGGATTCATTACTACTTCAACCAACAGTATGCTGTTTCTGACAGGAGCATATAAATCGCTTAGTTTTAACTCGCTTGACGTACGCATTAACGGATGGCTCGGACAAAGCTATCTTGCTGCCGAAGCAAGCGCACAGGTACGCTTGCTAAAAGCGACTCCGTCAAGCCTTCAGATTCAAGCTGTAGCTTCACGGCAGAAATATTTTCCCCGCGACAGATTCTTTTTCCAGACCAATGAACCGACTATAGTAACTTCAGATGAGTTTTTCGGAAGATTCACTTATGCCATGGCAGCCGGGAATCGTGGCAAAGCTACAGTCAGTGCCGGATACGGTCATACGGACAGCAGATACTATCATCAATCGGAATTCGGAGGTCAAGCCTACATGGAACGCATGCAGCAGAATCTTGCCCATGCCATAATAGGCTATGAATACAATAATCTCAATACCACAAATGCTCCATCGGCAGGAACAATATGCAAAGTGACGGCAAGCGGAGCCATCGGTAGACATCATTACTTCTCTGATTTTAACTCACCCGCTACAACCAATGATTGGGTTAACCGTTCATGGCTCCAGGCGGAACTATTTATACAGCATTATTTATCTCTCAGTTCCACATTCTCACTCGGTGCCGAGCTCAACATTCTGCTGTCATCACGCAAACTTCTCAAACAATATGGTGCCGCTATCACCGATGCGCCATCTTACATACCTTCGGCATCGATGAATAATATTTTCCTGCCCCAACTTCGTGCCAACAATTTCGGTTCGGTCAGTCTTATCCCTGTATGGAAACTCAATCAGATGCTTCAGCTGCGCGGTAAGGCCAATCTATTTTTACCCCACAGAGCCATTCTTTCCGGCTCTGACGGCACGGCTTACTATGGTAAAGCTTTCGACTCGCCACAATATTTCGCCCAACTGGAAGCAATGATAACACTACCATTCGGCAATATCACAGCCTACACACATTATTCAAGCGTGGTGGACGGTAGGTGGAATTTCGGATTATCCTTCGGGATATTCATTCAGGCGCCGAAATTCTTAAGGTAGTACCTGATATCAGGTAATGCCATTAACCGATTATGATTTCGATGCAAGATAATTTTCCAACAATCGAGCAGCATCAGCCACACAGTCATTGCACTCACGCAGACATCTACCGGAAGCTATTCCCTTCAGTTCCCTACATATAGTCGCACCATTGGCATGCTTGAACTTGTCTATGATTTCTTTCATAGCCGCACGTGACCTTACACGGTCACCATCAACGAGTCCGATTATCACGCCTGCTCCGACTAAAGCCCCACAGGTTCCGTCCATGCTCCCCATTCCAGTTCCGAAAGCAGCTGTCATACGTGCGATTGCATCTTCATCAAACGATGTTAAATCAGCATACGTACATGCTACAGCCTGAGCACAATTATATTGTCCTCCGGACTTTTTGCTTATAGCTTTTTCTACGCGTGAATCCATAATCCACCGCCCAATTGATGGCAGGTTGGTATTATTTTATTATACCGTGAGCGCGGAATACTTTCTGTATTTTTTCAAGAGCTGTGGTCACCTGCTCCTTAGTGTGAGTTGCCATCAAGCTGAAACGAATCAGCGTGTCCTGAGGCGCAACTGCCGGAGAAACGACGGGATTTACAAATATACCTTCTTCGAGCAAATCGCGGGTAACGGCAAAAGTCTTGAAATTATCGCGGATATATAGCGGGATAATAGGTGTAGATGTATGACCGATTTCAGCACCCATGTTACGGAATCCGTCAAGAGCGTAATTTGTCACAGCCCAAAGAGCTTCCTGACGTTCTGGTTCCTGCTCCATAATATCAATAGCTGCCAGAGCCGCAGCTGTAGATGCCGGAGTTATACTTGCCGTAAAGATATAAGAGCGGGAATGATGACGAAGGTAATTGGTTATCTCTTTATCCGTAGCGATAAAACCACCTAATGATGCAAATGACTTTGAGAATGTACCCATAATCAAATCCACATCGTCAGCCACCCCGTAATGATGACATACACCGCGACCACCGCGACCGAAAACTCCAATACCGTGTGCTTCATCCACCATTACAGAAGCATTGTACTGCTTGGCAAGACGGGTGATTTCCTTAACGTTGGCGACATCACCCTCCATAGAAAATACACTGTCAGTAACAATCAATTTTACCTTATCGGGATCGCATTTCTTGAGTTGTTTCTCAAGAGACTCCATGTCATTATGTTTGTATTTCAATGACTGGGAGAATGACAGTCTACGACCTTCAATTATTGAAGCATGGTCCTGCTCATCCCAAAGTATATAATCTTCACGACCGGTCAAGGTAGACACGACACCGAGATTTACTTCAAATCCGGTTGAATAAATCATCACGTCTTCTTTACCGATATATTCAGCTATACGAGCCTCAAGTTTCTTATGCAAATCAAGAGTACCGTTAAGAAACGGCGAACCGGCACAACCGGTACCATACTTACGGGTAGCCTCAATGGCAGCTTCTTTAATGCGTGGGTCATTGACGAGTCCGGTGTAACAGTTGGAACCGAACATGAGCACCTTTTTCCCATTGATAATCACCTCAGGATCCTGCTCACTGGATATAGCTCTGAAATAAGGGTATATACCTGCAGCCTTTGCTTCTTGCGGAGTTGTGTACTTTGAAAGCTTTTCTTGTAATAACTTCATAGTTAAAAATGTAAATGTGATATATGATTAACTATCTGCATGGCTGCGATATATTACTACCTTCTCGTCAATGCAGGCTGCAAATTTAATCATTTTTCGCGAAAAAATTAGCACTTTTACCTCATTTTTTCATATACGCACACACATTTTACACTTAAATACAAAAAACATTGACACTCTATTTGATAATAACAAAAAAGTCAGTCATCCAGTATAATACCGAACGACTGACCTATCCCTACCTGCTAAAGGACATGTAAGGCCTCTGACGTATGTAAGATTATATTCTAAAAGCGTATCTTACGCCATTTGTCACCTATTCTATCGGATGCTGCTGCCGAGGGAGTCTGACGCTTTCTCAACATCATTTGAGGCGCTGCCTGTGACACATTAACGGTAACTTTATCTGCTAACATACCTAATGTTATGTCTCCTCCCGAATCACGTAATTCCTTCAGAAGATAATATGTGAACAAACCGTGACCCTGCTCAGGATAACCCTGGGCAGTCTCATTGCCTTGAGCAGCTGAGAATACGATTAAATTTCCGTCACCGAGTGATGCGTTCTCAGCATCAATCTCCACTCCACGCAGACCTTCAGTCACGCCTTCGTTCTCTCTGTTTACACCACTGAAACAAGCATCAAGAAATACAGTAGTACTACTGAAATCATAATCGCCAAGCATCCTGTAAAAATCATCAAGTGCAATGCCTCGTTTTGGATTGGTACCACGCACATCAGTAGGCAACAGATAAGACTTATTCTGATTTTTCACATCAGGCACACCATGTCCGGCATAATATACTATAAGATTATTATTGTCCCTGTCGGGGATATTTGCGAGCCAATCCTGCATCTCTTCTTCCAGTATCATCTGTTTGGTTGCATCTTCAGTTATGTGAATATTCTCCACCGGTATACCCAATGTCTTTTTGCAATATTCGGCAAAGATGCGTGCATCATGAATTGCATAAGGGACATCTGATACAAAACGATAATTCTGATTACCTATCACAAGAGCATACGTATCATTTTTTGTAAAATATCCGTATGGGATATTCTCGTCAATTTCTGAAGTAACATAATCGTAATCAATCATTGAATTACTATCTTTTGTAAGACTTTCTATTGATGACACCGCTATACCGTATCCATTACAGTTGTCCTTATTAATATATTGAGGAAGTCGACGTACCTCACCGGAATAAAACGTATGGGAAACCTTCCCATCATCATTTTTCTCACCGGCAAACACCATATGACCAAGGATAACCGTAGGGCTGACATCTATCAACTTAATGTTATCGCAATCAGCGTATGCCTGGTCACCGACACGACATTGGTCAGGTATGTTTACCGAAGCAAGAGCATCACAATCGGCAAATGCAATAGTCTCGATATTCTTCAGGTAAGGAGGCAATGATATAGTTCGCAACTGCTTGCAATTCAAGAATGCGCCCCAACCTATACTTGACAGATAGGGGTCATCGAACACTACCTCCTGTAAATTCTGCATATTAGCAAAAGCACATGACCCAATACGATTTATTTTATTCCCTATGCGTACTTTTCTTACATCAAGTTTCTTTTTAATCCATGGAGCCACATCTGATGTCATATTATAATTATCAATGGATACCAGCATGCCTCGCTTATTTATATTGGTAATGGTAAGGGTATATCCATCAAACGACCATTTGCAATCTGTACCGCACTTACCCTCTACCTTACTCTGATCAACCTGTGCTAATGTTCCTAAAAAACTGAATATAACCAGTATTCCGGAAATAATATAATGTTTCATGATTTTTTTCTAATTAAAATTTAAGTTATAGTGTTTAATATCTGATGGTCAGATACACTCTGCTTGTATGGTCATTAAACTTATAGTGGTGTTTCCCATAGTCAGCGTCCTGGATAGTGCTGTAATTAAGTTTACCGGACCTTATTTCGTAACCGATACCTATAGATTTCCATGACAGAGAGAATCCGAAACTATTGGTAATACCGTGCCCGAAATTCAATACTGAAGAACTTTGTGTCTTTTCATCAATATTTTGATTGACATCATATTTTTCTTCATTCACAATTCTCATTAATGAGAGATGATATCCAATATGATAGTAAATATTGAATCGTAAAAAATGTAGTTGTGATGAACGAGTGTGTGTAAACGGTGCCACTGTAATGGAAGGACCTAATGCCATACCATAATTATAGTCATACTTTTCCATGCACCATGGTATATATCTGCACTCATCAATAGTAGCCCCACTATCATACAGCTTATCACCTTTTTCTGCGTTATAATGATTGATATTCAAGTCAATAAAGGTCCAATCGATATTAAACTTAAGTATACCGGCTATAGGCTTATGCAATCCATAATTATGACCCAATAATATGGACATACCCCAATCTGATTTGAATTCAGGTACAAAGCCATCGTTGTAATCAAAACCTAACGGAATATCTTCTTTCGGCGTTAACGTTGATGAATTGTAAGCAATATTAAAGTATGAATTATACGACCATACTTTCTCAAAGTGAGCCACATTGGAATTACGAGATGATATTGCCTCCTGTACTTTGACAATATCAGCAATTGTCATAACTTTGGACGACCCGTCCTCCGATGTTAAAGTCACCCTATTGTTATCCGAATTGTCCTGAGCGACAGAAAACAAAGCCACGGATAGAGCTAAGATACTTAAACTAATTTTTTTCATATGTATTGTTATTGGTTGTTAGTGTTCTTTTCCTGGATTGCTAACCATCTTCGTTCTATCATCATTTCCTTATCCGCACGCTGATTTTTTAGCAACCATTTGGCAAAATCAGTTTGATTCAATGCATTGAGATGTAGGATATCTCCACTTTTATCGATACATTTAGTAAAAGGATTAGGCGAAAAAATCATTACAAGTTGATTATACTCCAATGGTTTATCTGTATTCAGCTTATAATATGATGCCGACGGGTCAACTGTCCTATCAAAAAATAAATACTCTTTTCCACCCTTTATCTTATATCTGCCGGTATTGTCTTTCCGATATGGAAGAAGACATACCGTCTGGTCATCCGTAACAAGATAGATGGCTACATATCCGTCGGCAGGAGACTGGAATCTAACAAATATACGTTCACCATCCATAAAATTATCCGAATCTATTTTTACACCATCCAAATCTTTCTGTATATGCCATTTGACATCCGTAGTAGCACGTATCACCTCTCTTGCCCTTCCCCATACTTTTGCTGTAAACACCAGATTCCCATCTACATATTCGATACTGATTTCAGGGTCACGTTCATCACCTAACCATTCACCTTTAACTGTAGACGAAACGTCAGATAAGAATACCGAGGAGATAACATCATTAACAACCTTATCGGAAAGCATATCAACAGATGTAACAAGTGTGCCGAACTCCTTTTTTAACGCTTCTAACTTAGCTGATTCGACACACTTGATTTTGGCTTCCTTAAGTGTCAGATTATCATTATCATTCAATATTAAAGTTGATTTACCATTAACACTTGCCGTCCTTTGTGCACTTACTGACAACGCCCCGACCAGAATACACATCAGGGAAATAATCACATTTTTATGAAATAAGTATAGCGACATATCTTATGTTAGGTTTTGTCGATTATAGCTTCCGAATAAAGACAGGCAGTGAAGAATCGGGAGCGTTTATTATTAGATTATCATTATTTATTATCCTGTTAAGTGACTCTATCAGAGAATCTATATCGAAACTATAATGACACGCCACTATAAGATGTTTTTCACCATATGGTACTTCATCATGGCGAGTACGCCACATGGTCTGTCCGGCCGGAAGAATATAAAAACCGCCGGGTTGTCCTAACGAAGAAATCTCAGCTGAACGATTATTTACACCCGAAAACTTAAGTACATTGAAATATACCGGCGTCTCCAGCGGATTATACAATTTAAAGCCAAACTCAGCTAAGGTGTCGGTATTAAGGATAGAATCAATATGTATGGGGTTGAACATAAGGGTAGAATCACCATTCACATTATCAAAATATACCGTGTTGGCTATCAACTGAGCCAATACGTCCGGAGCAATTTCTATATTGGCAGCTCCGCCATCGAAAAGATTCAGCGACCTTGTCACCATACCTTTCTCGCGATACACACGTGAATCCACAGCAACTTTTTCACCTCGTGCCGAAAAATGCAGTCGTGAGTTTAACTGTCCGGCATTATCCGCTGCTTTTTCCAATGATTGTGATATCAGATTCTCTACAGAAGTATTTCCACTTGTAACGGAAGTATATATTTTTTTAGTGGATTCATCAAGAATCTTTATACCCCCACCTTCAGGTACGGATATCAAATCGCTCTTTTTTAAGTAATTTCCCTTGATTGCCGAAGTTATTTTTCCTCCGGAAGACACTTTTACATTTCCATTAACTGAATGAATAATGTACGCGTTTGCCGACACTGTTAAGACAGATATCACACACAACAATATCAACACACAGTATTTTCTAAAAATATTTTTCATGTCCTGTTATTTAATAATATTGATTGACATTTATTTATATATCGGATAACACGATTCTTGCTCTTTTTTGCTAAAAATTCCAATCCAATCCAGATATCTACTGCGAAAAGACCGAAAGTAACCATCAGCAAAGTGTAACTGAAATCAAAAATACGATGACTGTCAACATATAGAGAATACCCTATACGAACTGCAAGATATACTATTATAAACTGAAGAATACGTGTAATAAACCCCCTCATCTGAACTTTGGAAAATTCCCTGACCAAAAGAACAAGGAAACAGAGTATACACGCAGGTAACCATGCAGGGCAAGAAAAAGCCGGGTCAAAATAATTACCATTAAGAATCGTCGCTATGGACGCAGCATGAATATTCAATCCTGAAATATAAGAATCCACAGGAGAACTATGCATATCCAGCCCATCAGAAATGGCTCCAATCAACACAATCCTATCTGTGAGTACGCTGCCGTCAGTCATAATATCCTCTTTCGTCATAGTTATAAATTCCCTTGACGCATAATCGATGGTTTCAATTTTTTTATTTCTTTGAAACAGTTGCTCTAATGATTGTGGATTATATGCCTTGGCTATAGCCATAGGGTATGAAAGTATACTTTCATTATCTTTCAGAGGAAATTCAGTGACAAACTCACGTATTGTAGCACCATCATAATTAGATGGCATATTACTTGCAGCATATATGTACTTGTCATCCGGATAAAAAAAAGGCTTATCCTCAATCTCAAAATATCCTGACGGATTCTCTTTCAAACCTACGGGAATGATTGTGATTGCAGCTTCGGATAACGCCGAAACGAGCACAGAATCATCAGGAGTCTCCTTTGCAAACAATATATCTATACCCACAACTTTGGGCTGCCAGAATTTCACCTGATTGATTATTTCCGCTATCTGTACTCTGTCAGAATGACCTATATCAACTAATATTATATCCTGGTCAAGAGTGTGAACAGGACGATTGTTTGCTACCTGAGCATATAGGTCCGTAATAGAAAAATCTCTTTTTTCAGGAGCCGAGAAAACGGATAATGCAGAAAATGAAAGCGGCTCCAGAAAGAAAAACGAGAATAGGAAAGCAAGAAATGTGACAAAGCCGGCTCTTGCTATTCCTATTAATATTGTTTTCCAATCAATTTTTCGCTTGCTCATTAATTCAATTTTCTCAACGGTATCAAAATTGCCTCGGCATTATTATTGGATGGCGCTGTCTTGCCTACATTACTAAAGAAATAAGTAGGGTCACAAACTATATATTTTTTACCGTTATACATAATGAAATCACCCTTCACATCATAATCAGTCAATGCTACACATGACGACAAATGCCCCGGATAATAAACCAGACACACATCCAAGCCAAGAATATCACGTACCATGTGACTGAAATTTATTGCATGGTCCTCACAGTCACTGTATGGGTACTCCCACGATTCTTCCATCCAAAACACCCTATCTTTTCCCCATAACTTTTCATCATATTCATAAGGAAAACTTTGAGCCACTTTAAGAAGAAACTGCAATGCCTCATATTGGCTTTTACCTTCTACCGCACTCATGAGCGATGGATATAACTGTGATTTAACCTCCTTGCTCACCGGGGTATTACCATGTATAGCCCACATTGAATAAGGTGACAAGTCCAATGTAGCTCCAGGATAATCGTTAAAGAAATCAATCAGATTCTTGTTAGGAGTTATCGAAAGCGTTATATCGGGGTAATTTTTAACGATTATGTTTCTTGTTGTACCGGGAACATAATCAAATAACGGAGATTCGTTTATCGCAAGATTGATTGCTTTCTCCCCTGGCGCCTCAAACTTGCATATATACACTTCATTTCCTTGAGGTTGCGTATATGAATAATACCAGTCATCACCCAGATGATAACGTGGATGTCCATAAATTATACCCGGACTGGCAAAAAGAATATGCAATTTCCTTTGACTGTCATAACTGAATCGTATCTTATAGCCAGATTGATTGAGAAGATAGCCTTGCAGTAATCTTTGCTCATTGGAATTCTCACCGGTAAGATGTGAGGAAATCATTTCGAGCAACATGATGTAACCCCAATCAGGCAACCCCATCTCTGTTCTAATTCTAAGACAATCCGATATAAGACTATTTGTAGTTGATTGACTTAAACGCTCCCATCCATCGGCAAACGCGCTTTCATCATTACTCTTAAGTCTGAACGAGGACATATCCACATATCGGATATTGACGGGTGTGCCGTAAAACGACAATTTCATACCGCGGCTATCATCATTTCTCGGCGACTCCTCAATCGGCTCAATAGGCATCGGTCGAGGTGTGATATCGTTAATCTCAATCACATCTTCAATAACTACCGCCTTCTGATTTTCTATTACTTTTTTTGACTCTTCTTCAGACTCGATATCAGGCTCCGGCTCTTTTTGTATTGGCGAGACAAGAGGTATCTCTACTTCTGTATAAACCCATGGATGAGACCTCATGAAATCAGCATATTCCTTATTCACCTTATCACGAAAAGACACATAATCCTCACGAACCTGTTTGGCAAACTTTTCATATGACTGATTCAATAGCTGGTCAAACTCATCCTTATCCCGCGAAAACACGTAAGGAGTCATTGACAACGACATAGTCAAGACTCCATACACAAATTTTTGAGTTAAACCGTGGAAACGCATTCAGAAAAACTTAGTTATTCACCGCTTTTTGAATTTCCTTTTGGATATCGTTATTTTGTTTTACTTTCTCGGCTATGGAACGCGCACGCGCCAGTCCGTTCTCCTTATCAATAACATAAAACGCTCTTACCGTCATAGACTGACCGTCAGGATTTGTCTTATATATGATAAAAGCCCTCTCAACATCGCCATTAAACTCATTTTGTGATTTGGCAGCAATATTTGATATATATGTAGCTAATTCATCTGTGCCTGTTGACGAATCCTGCTCTGTAATAGACTGAGCGAGCATTGTACGAACTTCCTGAGCATATAGCGCCTGTGCCTCAAGAAGTAATCGTTTTTCAGCCATAGAAAGCGTCTTGGCATCTACTACAGTGTGCTCTATGCCTTTTTTTACACCGCCGCATGTAGGCTCAGTCTCAAGATAATAATTAGCCAATGCTGTTTCAAGTGTTACAGCACCAGAAGACTGCCATTTTTCTTTCTTCAATTCCTTTGCCATCTTCTTGGCAAGTTTATTAGCGGTTTTCTCATTTTTTACTTTTTCTTTAATATACTCTTTAGACTGTGCATAAGAAACCGCAGTTAATCCGATAACAAAAGCTAAAACGATAGATAGTAATCTCTTCATAATTTATTTATTATATTATTGAATTCACTTACACATTAATATACTGGATATAAAATATATGAATGGAGTGGCATGTACCAATCGTCGTATAATGATTTTAATTCATTACCATTGCC
>CAMWPX010000047.1 GCA_947176205.1 uncultured Porphyromonadaceae bacterium | reverse complement strand
CGGCAATTCCTTTTATGGATTGCTCCACCATACCCAAAGCCTGTTGAAACCCAGCCAAAGAAAAATCCGGATTCTTACGTGCGGCTGCTATGAGTTCAGGCGATTTACCAAAAATAGTATCGACCACTACACCCCAAAAAACCGCATCTTCTTCCAGCCCGGCATTCTTCTTTCGAATATAACTTCTATATGCGCCCGACTTTGTTATCGTTTCCTGTAATGAATACAACACATCACTGAAAGCCACAAAATGCTCAGCATTACTTTTTATAATAGCTTTCATATCGGTATCGGCACCTAAAATCTTTGCAAGCCGATTTGCCGAAATGTATTTATTATCACCCACACCCGGCACATTTACCAACCGCCGAACAGCACCATTACCGGACAAATAAAGTATTGACATCAATAAATCGCAGTAAAGCGAATAAGCATATTTTCTGCTTTTAGTACCCACTTCAGGTGCTTCATACAACTTAAAACCCTCTCTCGTAAGCAGATAACTATAAAGCATCTGTACTACCTTAATTCTTATAAGTACGCGATTTATCATAACTTAAATGTGCTCTTTATAATCTGTGGTAAAATTTTATGCAAAGATACACACTATTTACGGATTTAAGCTAATATTTTTAAGTAAAATATTTTTTTACATAATCATTTGTAACTACCTTTGCTGTCACAACAAAGGGGTGCCCGGGTTTATGGTGCTGAGATTTATACCCTTCGAACCTGATACGGATAATGCCGACACAGGAATTGTTTATAATATCACTTTTTATAAAGGTACTCGGCTCCATTGATTCTACACCCATGCAGTAAATTGGTTTGAATCATGAAGCAATATATTCCCGTACTTACCATCGCAGGTTCTGACTGCTCCGGTGGAGCCGGCATTCAGGCAGATATAAAGACCATATCCGCTATCGGTTGCTACGCCATGTCAGCGATAACTTCTATTACGGCACAAAATACCCAAGGAATAAAATCGATATCAGGATTAAGCCCGGAGATGGTCTATGACCAACTTGACATGATTTGGGCTGACATTCCTCCTTTGGCTACTAAGACAGGAATGTTACTGAATAAAGAAATCATACATATTGTGGCAGATTTTCTCAAACACCATTTTGCCCGAAATATAGTCATTGACCCTGTAATGATATCAACCTCAGGGAGCCATCTGCTTAACGATGATGCTATTGATTCTATGAAGTCCGAGTTATTCCCCTTATCGCGAATTGTTACACCCAATTTTCATGAAGCTCGTGCACTGACAGGATTTACAAAACCTCAGGACCAAGCAAAATCGTTCCGCGACATGGGATGTAAGAATATACTATTAAAAGGTGGTGACTCTCCAAACAACGGCTTGAAAATCGATTACCTCCTCATGGAAAATGAAGATGAATTAATCACCCTTACCGCCGATACCGTGATAACAGATAATACACATGGTACCGGTTGCACTCTTTCATCAGCCATAGCCACATACTTGGCTCTTGATTTTGATATACTTGATGCCGTAACCCGCGCCAAATCATACATTACACGCGCGCTGCGTGCTGGAGCCACAGTAAAAACCGGCAGTGGGCATGGTCCTGTAAACCATCTTTTCGCCCCACGACACACAAAATATCTAATAACTAAAAACCATGCAGATAACCATTAATGACTCCACTGTTACAGTGCCAGAATACTGTACCGTAGCCCAAGCTCTACAGTCATATAACATAACCTTTTCAGGAATCGCTGTAGCTGTCAATAATAAAGTTGTTCCTTTGGCAAAACTGGATACAACCCCACTACATTCCGGTGATTCCATAATAATCATACAAGCTTTTTATGGAGGATGATACGCATTGCTATTACTCCGGAAGAAATTTTTCCCAACGAGCCACAAATTATTACATCCTTACTGTCACACGGGTGGGATAAAGTACATCTGCGACATCCCAACGCAGCACTTAATGACATGGTCAGACTTATCGAAGATATTCCACAACACTTCCATCGTAAACTTCGTCTGCACGGTCATTTTAGCTTATGTTACAGATTTAATTTAGGAGGACTTCATCTTAATTCGCGTTGTCCACTCCCTCCTGACGGATATACCGGTCCCTACAGCAAATCCTGCCATTCTGTAGACGAAGTGACAGCTTGTAAGGATTGTGATTACATAACATTAAGTCCGATATTTGACAGTATATCAAAGCCGGGATATCTCAGTGAATTTTCAATCGAAGAGCTAAAAACGATTAACCGTATGACACCCGTACCGATAATAGCTTTAGGTGGGATTACACCGGAACGAATACCATACATAAGAGAATCGGGGTTTAGCGGATATGCTGTACTTGGAGCCTTAATGAATCATATAAACGATACCAAACTATTTAATAGATTAATTACAGAATTCAATTAATAAAAATAATACTATATGCTACAATTCATTACAAATCAATCTGACAAATATTCCATAGCCGAAGAAGTCCAGATGGCTATAGAAGGTGGTTGCCGATGGATACAGCTACGGATGAAAGATGCTACGGATGAAGAGGTCAAAGAAACTGCACTTGAACTCATACCAATGTGTCGTGAGACCGATACATTTCTAATTATAGATGACCGGGTTAATCTCGTTAATGAATTAAAAGTATCGGGTGTGCATTTAGGCAAATCTGACATGAATCCTCTCGAAGCACGTGAACTGCTTGGACCACACGCTATAATCGGAGTAACCGCCAATACCTCTGATGATATATTGAAATATAAAGGAAAAGACATAGATTATATAGGATTAGGCCCCTATAAACACACGGACACAAAGAAAAACCTCTCCCCTGTATTAGGTCTGGACGGTATTAAAGAAATCATATCTACTGTTAGAAACCACGGCATGGATATCCCTATTGTAGCCATAGGCGGAATTAATATCGACGACGTACAACCGCTTATAAAATCGGGTGTAAACGGTATAGCCGTAAGTGGTGCTATAATAAATGCTGATGACCCAGTACTCTACACCTCCGAAATAATGAAAAAACTGCTTGATATCCGGCAATAATTATTATAAAAATATGAATGACCCATTATATATAGGAGGAAAAGCTTTCTCCTCCCGTCTATTTGTAGGCACAGGAAAATTCTCATCAAACCAATTGATGCTTGATGCAATCATAGCAAGTGAATCAGAAATGATAACTGTAGCTATGAAACGCATCAATATGGACAATAGCGAGTCAGACAATATGCTTAGACATATTAATCGCGAACATGTCCAGTTTCTCCCAAACACTTCCGGTGTACGTAACGCAAAAGAGGCTGTATTTGCCGCTCAACTTGCAAAAGAATGTTTTAACACAGATTTCATTAAACTGGAAATTCATCCTGACCCCAAATATCTTCTTCCTGACCCTATTGAAACTCTCTTAGCTACTGAAGAACTGGCTAAAGAAGGATTCAAGGTGCTTCCTTACATACAGGCTGACCCGGTACTATGCAAACGGCTTGAAGAGGTTGGGGCTGCAGCAGTAATGCCTTTAGGAGCACCAATCGGTACTAACAAGGGTCTGAAAACACGTGATATGCTTGAAATAATCATTAATGAAAGTCGGGTTCCGGTAATAATAGATGCCGGTCTGGGAGCTCCATCACATGCTGCTGATGCGATGGAGATGGGCGCAGATGCCGTATTGGTCAATACGGCCATAGCCGTTGCGGGAAACCCGGTTGAAATGGCTATAGCATTCAGACTTGCTGTGGAAGCAGGACGAAAAGCTTATCTTGCCGGACTGGGTTCAGTTACACACTTAGCAATGCCATCAAGTCCCCTAACCTCTTTCCTTGACTAAAATATTAAACACACATTTTATGAAAATTGAAAATATCGACATAAACTCATATCCGGGTTCTGAAAAGATTTATATCAACGGTAAATTACACCCAATTAAAGTAGGCATGCGTAAAGTAAAACTTACTCCTACTGTCAAAATAAATAACGGTGAAAAAACAATTACCGACAATGGAGACGTAACACTCTATGACACAAGCGGTGTATATACTGACCCAAATGTAGGAATCGACATAAATAATGGGATTCCTCGTATGCGAGAATCATGGCTGGATAAGCGCGATGATATTGAGCAATTATCATCCATCACATCTGATTATGGGAAACTGCGAGAAAACGACAGGAGCCTTGACAATCTGCGTTTCAGCCATCGATATTATCCCCGACGTGCGAAAGCGGGAAAAGAAATCACACAAATGGCTCTTGCCCGAAAAGGCATCATCACTCCGGAAATGGAGTATGTGGCAATCCGCGAAAACATGAATGCTCAAGCTTACGGCATTGTGTCTCACATCACTCCGGAGTTTGTACGCGATGAAATTGCAGCCGGACGAGCAGTAATTCCTGCCAATATCAATCATCCTGAGGCCGAACCTATGATTATCGGTACCAATTTTTTAGTAAAGCTCAATACCAATATCGGCAACTCCGCACTTTCATCAGGTATCGAAGAAGAGGTCAAAAAAGCCGTTTGGAGTTGTTACTGGGGTGGCGATACTCTTATGGATTTATCCACCGGTGACAATATACATGAAACACGTGAATGGATTATACGCAATTGTCCTGTACCGGTTGGAACTGTTCCTGTTTATCAGGCTCTTGAAAAAACAAATGGAAAGGTAGAGGATCTAACATGGGAAATATACCGCGACACTTTAATCGAACAAGCCGAACAGGGTGTGGATTACTTTACCATTCATGCCGGTGCATTACGGGCTCATGCCGACCTCATAACCGAACGTCTCACAGGATGTGTCAGCCGTGGTGGTTCCATTATGACCCGATGGGCAGTACTCCACAATGAAGAAAATTTCCTTTATACCCACTTTGAGGAAATATGCGAGATTTTAGCCCGGTATGATGTTGCCGTTTCGCTTGGTGACGGTATGCGTCCCGGTTCTATTCACGATGCTAATGATGAAGCACAGTTCTTGGAACTGGATGTGCTTGGCGAACTGACTGAAATAGCATGGAAACATAATGTTCAGGTACTTATAGAAGGTCCGGGGCATGTACCAATGCATAAGATTCGGGAAAATATGGAGCGCCAGATTGAAAAATGTCATGGTGCGCCTTTTTATACATTGGGTCCTCTTACCACTGATATAGCTCCCGCTTATGACCATATAACATCTGCCATAGGTGCAGCTCAGATAGCATGGCTCGGCACTGCAATGATATGCTACGTGACACCCAAAGAACATCTTGCCCTTCCCGACCTTGAAGATGTGCGTCAAGGTGTCATAACATATAAAATAGCGGCACACGCTGCCGATATTGCCAAATCACACCCCGGTGCCCAACTACGTGACAATGCTCTAAGCAAAGCACGATATGATTTTCGATGGAAAGACCAGTTCAATCTTTCTCTTGACCCGGAACGTGCCCGTCAATATTATATTGACAGTCATAAAAGTGATGATAAATTCTGCACTATGTGCGGTCCCAACTTCTGTGCCATGCGTATAACTCAAGGAATCAAAGATGATTGTGTGAAATAATTAAGATATGTTTTCTGAAATTCTCGACAGATTCGATTGGAATCAAACCACAGATGAAATCAATGCCAAAACGGCAACTGATGTAGAGAATGCTCTTTCCAAGGAGATTTTATCCGTGGATGACTTTATGGCTTTAATTTCACCTGCGGCTGAGCCTTATATTGAGGTTATGGCTCATAAATCCAGACAAATAACATTATCGCGTTTCGGGAAGACCATATCCATGTACATACCTATGTACGTGTCCAATGCATGCACTAATGCATGTGTTTACTGTGGGTTTAATCACGCTAATCCTATTACGCGCGTCACGCTGTCATTGGACCAAGTACGTGCCGAGTGTGAGGCTATACGAAAGCTCGGTCCCTTTGAAAATCTCCTGATAGTATCCGGGGAATTTCCAGCATTAAACGGTGTAGACTATCTTGAAAAAGTACTCCTTACTGCCCGACCATACTTCAATAATCTTACCATCGAAGTTATGCCGATGAAACAGCGGGATTATGAACGACTGATTAATGTGGGATTAAACGGAGTGGTTTGCTTCCAGGAAACATATAACCGTCAAAACTATAATAAATATCACCCGCGAGGTATGAAATCTATCTTTGATTGGCGAGTCAACGGTTTTGACCGTATGGGAGCTGCCGGTCTTCACAAAATCGGGATGGGAGTATTGATAGGCCTTGAAGACTGGCGTACGGATGTTACGATGATGGCTCGCCATCTGCAATATTTGCGTAAAAACTATTGGCGCACCCGATATAGCATCAACTTTCCGCGACTATGCCCGGCTGAAGGCGGTTATATCCCTTCCGAGATAATGACCGACCGACAACTTGCTCAACTGACTTTTGCATTCAGAATTTTTGACCACGATGTGGATATATCTTATTCGACTCGCGAAAAGCCGACGTTCAGAGCTAATATGATGAAACTTGGTGTTACATCAATGAGTGCCGGAAGCAAAACCGAACCCGGAGGATACGTATCTACGCCTGATGCGCTCGAACAATTTGAAGTCTCTGACCATAGAAGTCCGACAGAAGTCGCTCGAGAAATTACATCACTTGGATATGAACCTGTATGGAAAGACTGGGACAAAGCTTTTGATTAAAGATTTCAGGCAATTAAATAACGGCTATTGTTGACCCGCAGTTTTTTTTGTAAATTTGCGCGAAATTACTCCCTTACTCTATTATGAACGAATTAGCACCGAAATACAATCCTGCTTCTGTAGAAAGCAAATGGTATGAATACTGGTTGGAACATAATCTGTTTCATTCCGAACCTGACGCACGTCCACCCTTTTGTATTGTTATACCGCCGCCAAATGTAACCGGTGTGCTTCACATGGGTCACATGCTCAACAATACTATTCAGGATGTCCTCACCCGCAGGGCGCGAATGGATGGCAAAAATGCACTCTGGGTTCCGGGAACTGACCACGCCGCTATCGCTACAGAGGCTAAAGTAGTGGCAAAGCTTGCCGAAGAAGGGATTATAAAATCTGATTTGAGTCGAGAGGAATTTTTAAAATATGCCTGGGATTGGACTCATAAATATGGTGGTATCATTCTTCAGCAGTTACGTCGCCTTGGAGCCTCCTGCGATTGGCAACGAACAGCGTTCACCATGGATGATATTCGCTCACGCAGTGTAATTCGCGTGTTTGTCGACTTATATCGCAAGGGATTAATATACAGAGGCAAGCGTATGGTTCATTGGGACCCTAAAGCAAAAACTGCCCTTAGCGATATAGAAGTTATCTATAAAGAAGAACACAGCAAACTATACTATTTGCGCTACAAGATTGTAGGTGAAGATGGTTACGCCAT
Organism: uncultured Porphyromonadaceae bacterium; assembly: GCA_947176205.1. Taxonomy (GTDB): domain Bacteria; phylum Bacteroidota; class Bacteroidia; order Bacteroidales; family Muribaculaceae; genus Paramuribaculum. Next base: position 6,052 of record CAMWPX010000047.1, on the reverse strand, counting down.
AGTAGCGACAACCCGACCCGAAACCATTATGGGTGATACTGCAATGTGTATCAATCCTGAAGACCCCAAAAATCAACATCTGCGCGGCAAACGAGTTATCGTGCCTTTGGTCGGACGTGAAATTCCCGTCATAGAAGATACATACGTGGATATAGAATTCGGCACCGGTTGCCTTAAGGTAACTCCCGCACATGACATGAATGATAATATGCTCGGTGAAAAGCATCATCTTGAATCTATTGACATATTTAATGATGATGCTACAATTAGCGAAGCTGCAGGAATGTATATCGGCATGGACCGCTTTGCTGTACGCGAACAGATAGCCAAAGACCTTGCCGATGCCGGTTTAATTGAAAAAATAGAAAATTATGAAAACAAGGTAGGTTATTCCGAACGTAATCCTGACACCGTTACCGAACCCCGTCTATCCGACCAATGGTTTTTGAAGATGGATAAACTTGCCGTTCCGGCATTGGAATCAGTAGAAAACGATATCGTTCGTTTTATACCGGATAAATTCAAAAACACCTACCGACGCTGGATGACAGATATCCGGGATTGGTGTATATCCCGTCAGCTATGGTGGGGTCACAGAATTCCGGCATATTATCTACCCGACGGTAATTATGTTGTAGCTGAAACCGACGCTGAAGCACTCACATTGGCTAAAGAGATAAATCCCGATATAACATCAGATGATTTACGTCAGGATGATGACTGTTTTGACACTTGGTTCTCGTCATGGCTTTGGCCTATATCATTGTTTAACGGCATTCTCGAACCTGATAATAAGGAAATAAATTATTACTATCCTACGACTGACCTCGTAACAGGACCAGACATCATTTTCTTCTGGGTAGCGCGAATGATTATGGCTGGTTACGAATTTTTAGGCAAACAGCCGTTCAATAATGTTTATTTTACCGGTATAGTTCGAGATGAAATAGGTCGTAAAATGTCAAAACAGTTTGGCAACTCTCCTGACCCCATAGAACTTATTGACAATTATGGCGCTGACGGAGTAAGAATGGGCCTGTTACTATGCGCTCCCGCCGGCAATGATATATTCTTTGACAAGAAACTATGTGAAACCGGCAGAAACTTCTCGAATAAAATATGGAACGCCTTCCGCCTGATTAAAGGCTGGCAAGTTGACCCGGCAGCGGAACAGCCAAAATCATCAGCTCTTGCCATAAAATGGTTCAACTCCAAACTTAGCGCATCAATTACCGAAATAAACGATTTGATGAGCAAATTCCGCTTATCGGAAGCAATAAAAGAAATCTATCGCCTTTTCTGGGATGATTTCTCAGCTTGGTATCTTGAAATGATTAAACCTGCCTACGGGTCGCCCATTGACAGCCGTACGTATAATGCCGCCCTCAATCATTTCGATGCCCTTCTGCGATTATTACATCCATTCATGCCATTTATTACCGAGGAATTATGGCAACATATAACTGAGCGTAAAGATGGTGAATCAATAATGTATGCACCCACACCCGAAGCAACCATCGTGGATGAAAAGACCATTGCTATGGTCAACCATGTTATGGAAGTAGTAAATGGTGTACGCAATGTACGTGCCGTTAAAAATATACCCAATAAAAATCAGCTTACGGTCAATGTAATCGGCTCATGGGATTCAGAAGAAGACTGTCTTATCAAAAAATTAGCCAATGTAGATGCTGTAAATCACAATGCGGATAAAACACCTACTGCTGCCACATTTATGGTCGGAACGACAGAAATCAACATACCCCTTACAGACAATATTGACATCAATGCTGAAATTGAAAAACTCCGTAAAGATTTGGAATATTATCAAGGATTCAAAAATTCCGTTCTCAAGAAGTTATCTAACGAACGCTTTGTCGCTAATGCTCCTGAAGCTGTAGTAGAAGCCGAGCGCCGTAAACTTTCAGATGCCGAAGCCAAGATTTCTAATCTTACAGATGCCATAAACTCCTTATCCAATAAGTAACACATTCTTATCTCATATAATAGCGGCACCTCGTCATTACTTTTGGCGAGGTGCTGCTATTATATTATATATGAGCTAAAATCAGTGCCCCCTACTGACGACTTCCAAACTCAAAAAGCATACGATTCATTCGCTCTGTATCATGCTTGACATAAAATCTGACCATAGAATATAAAACGGACTGAAAACTATTAAGAGAATCGTCTGGGTCCTTTCCTAATATCAACTCTGCAGCGAGCGCAGATGCTATTGCTTCCCGCTCCTCTGTCGGCAAAGATTTAATCGTATCAATAACACGGGGAGAAATAAGAATAGAATTATTCATAGTCATCATATATTATATTTTAACTACAAATTTAACCCTAATATGGGCGAGTTTTAAGCACATTAATACTAACAAAACCTACTTTCATGGTTACAATGATAATTCTATAGTTCCGGCATAACAGAACCCATAAAAAGAGATGAATTCGTTAAATTTTTGACCATCGAACAGTACTTAGGAAAAGAGATTAAATTATGTTAATGAGTGAACCGCTGGCGCATATGCAGCTGTTATATAAATGTACAGCTATTGTGAATGATTTGTAACAAATTGACAACTCTAAAACAATTCGATGCAAATCTAACACAGGCAGAAGAATAGAAAATTTACATATTGGAATCGCAGAGCTTCAACAAGATTACATAAGAACACTTGAGTCCCTCTACTCTCAGTTGATAATCTTTATCTGCTTTACAAAATATTATATTTAGAAACACCGGCACAATGGTGTTTACACAGCCAAAAACGCCAACCAAGCGAGATTACAAAAGAAAAGAAATAAGATTAATTTATATTAACACATAGCGCATCGTTATTGAATATCTGCGATTTACCAACCATAATTAAACCACAACTTCAACATTAGACACAGCGAGCCACTCATTATGGGCAGTCCGACCCCAATCAACCACGTTACACACACCCCACAACGCTATTAATCAGAGCATTGTCACATTACGTATAAACAAACACTTTAATTGTTATAGAAGAACCGTATTATCATGCAGGGAAATTTAGATATATCATGCAGGTTTTGGCTCAGATAAATAGCAGTAACACAGCAATGTAACTCCAAATAAAACGCATAAATCCATTACTCCGGTCCTTACAGCCTAATCAGGATTATACCATACTGAACCAAACATCAGCCTTAACAATATCTCAAAAACGAACTTATACTCGCATTAAATACATTCAGCTTCGAAACACATACTTCACTACACGCCAATACTTATCACTCACTTATAATATCTCATAGCACAAGATACAATCCAGCCTCAACTACCGAATTACTTCCATTAGCTATACTCTGGTAGTTGAATATCACTTCATATACATTTGAGAATATATGATTTACAAAAGCAAAGCGCGGTTATTCTCATTAATAAATTCTTATTTGCATATGTAATTTACAATTTACACGCTATTGTTTGCGTTTACAAAATATAATGATTACATTTGCACCATAAATGTTTTACCCGTTTTTATTATGGATATCGTTTCTCGGCTTAAAAAATACATAGCTTATCTTGAAATACAGACCACTCTGTTCGCAGATAACTGTAAAATTCCCCGCCCTACTCTATCGCAACTTCTCAACGGAAGAAATAAAAAGGTAAGCGATGAATTAATCAATAAAATACATGTAGCTTATCCCAATCTTTCCATGCTCTGGTTAATGTTTGGTGAGGGAGATATGCTAATCAATGAAAATAATGAAATCTCAGAAGCTCAAAATTCGGGTTTTAAGAGCTTATTTGATGAAGAATACCCTAATAATGAGAATACTGGAACAAAAATTGATTTCGGAAAAAGTTTATCAAATAGTTCCCTAAAAAATAATCAGGATAATGAAAATCCTGATTTTGAAGTTACAGACGTACCCAATGAGTCAAACCCGACACGAAAAAATGAAAATCCGGCATCCAAGGCTAACACAATTTCATTTTCTACAGCGTCAAAGAAAAAGATTGTAAATATCATTGTCTATTACAATGACAATTCATTTGAGAGCTTTCTACCCTCGTATAATCAAGATTAATTTCTATCTTAAATATCTACCTCAGTTCAATGCCGAGAAAAACTGAGAACGAAGGCTTGAATCCACCTCAAAAATCCCCCTGGATGCAGTTGTCACCGTTATAGAATCCTGCTTTGCCACTCCTCGCATTTTCATACATAAATGACTGGCTCTACACTCTATCATAACCCCCTGGGCACCCAGTTTCTCATACAATACAGCGCATAATTCATCACAGAACCGCTCCTGTACCTGAAGCCTGCGTGCAAACATATCGACGATTCTGGCTATTTTACTTAATCCGACAATAGTCTTTCCTGGAATATACCCTACTGACACATGACCGAAAAAAGGCAATAGATGATGCTCACACAGAGAATAAAACTCTATATTACGCACCACTACCATTTCATGATTATTTGCCTCAAAGACCGCACCATTAATCACTTTATCAGCATCCTGTCGATAACCGCGAGTGCAATAATACATTGCGCGAGCCGCACGTTCCGGCGTTTTAAGCAATCCCTCACGGCTCACATCTTCACCAAGCAACTGAAGTATCTCACGATAATGATGTGCCAAAGCTTTTATTACATCGTCAGGATAATTTTCATTAGTCTGAGCATCCACCATGAATCGATATGTTAATATTATTCTGAAACAATGTTTATTCTATCACGAACCACATGAATCTCTTTTCCATATCCGGGAAATTCGCGTTTAATTGCCTCGGCAGCCTCAGCAGCATCTTCCTGAGAACGAAAATCACCTACCCGCAATCTCCAATACGGTGAAGCAAAAACCACATAAGTAGCGTACTCAGGAAACCGAGCGGATATCATTCGGGACTTAGAACGGGCTTCATTCTTGGCTGTACGCGGATTATTGTCCGAAAACACCTGTACCCTATATCCTACACGTGCATTCCTGCTTCTTTCCGGAGCATCCTTGTCATATTTCAACTGCTGTAATAGCTCCGCATCAGCAACAACACTATTGCCCGGAACAACCATTATATGCTCTACTATTGACCGCTGTTCACTTTCACTCTCCGGTGATTGAGCTGCAGCAGAAAATGAAATCAATATTCCATTTAGCAATATGATTCTTACTGACTTTTCAAAGAACGAGCAAAACATAGGCTTGGTGTAAATATAATTTAGGCTACAAAAATAACAAATATTATTCTTGTAGCCTAAATTATCGGGATAATATGTTCTATTTATTCAAATGCGGTAACAATACCCATAAATGACTCGGCGTCAAGCGCAGCGCCACCAATCAAACCACCGTCAACATTGGGCTTGGCAAACAATGCTTTGGCATTAGTCGGCTTGCAGCTACCACCATAAAGGATCGACGTATTTTCAGCAACCTCCTTACCATATTTACCTTCAATCACGCCACGAATAAATGCATGCATTTCTTCAGCCTGATCATCAGTAGCGGTTTTTCCGGTACCAATAGCCCATACAGGCTCATACGCAAGAATCAATTTGCCAAAATCTTCTGCACTGAGTTCAAACAGAGCCTCTTCAATCTGCGCTTTAACAACGTCGAAATAACTGCCGTCCTCACGCTGTTCGAGTACTTCACCGATACAGAAAATTGGAGTAAGACCATTCTCGAGAGCCAGATTAACTTTCTCTTTAAGGATTTCTGAAGTCTCACCATAATACTGACGACGTTCAGAATGTCCGAGAATGACATAAGTAGCACCGGTTGATGCCACCATAGGAGCTGATACTTCACCGGTATAAGCACCGCTGCGATGATTGGCACAATTTTCTGCACCTAATCCGAGTTTTTCCTTATTAATCACATCGTTAACAGAAGCCAAATGTGTAAACGGCACACAAATAATAACGTCACATTTGGGTGTAACACCTTCAAGTGCGGCATTTACAGCTTTTGCTAAAGTAATACCTTCAGGAAGAGTAGTATTCATCTTCCAGTTACCGGCTACGATATTTTTTCTCATTTTTATATAAGTTTTGAT
>CAMWPX010000046.1 GCA_947176205.1 uncultured Porphyromonadaceae bacterium | reverse complement strand
GTGAGTTCTTCTTCACCGAGAAGTACGGCGTTGAGCACTTTTTCCACGGGTACGGTAACGGTAAGGTGGAGTTCGGAACCTTCGAGTACCTGTGCGAGGTCTACTTCAGCACCTGCAGCGGTGGTGAGTGCGTAGGGGAGTTCTTCGGCGTTAACTACGGTAAGTGCGTAAGCGCCCTGAGCGAGAGTGATTACGATATCATCTTTGGTAGTGTCACCGCTGAGAGTGAAAGTACCGCCGTTTTCCACAGCTTCACCTGCAACGGTGATGCCTGCTACCTGATAACCTGCGGCTGCAACCACATTGACTGTGATTTCAGTGCTGCCTGAAATTGAAACCGTTTCACCTGCGGTGAGTGTTTCGCCATTGGCGGTGAAAGTAAGTTCGGCTACATTTTCGAAATCGGAAGCTGCGGGTACGGTGAATGTGAAGTCAATCACGCGACCTTCTACAAGGGTAGGTGCTTTTTCAGTGTGAGAGGCACGGTAAACCAGACCGCCTGCCCACCAGTTGTTGAACACGCTGTTCTCAAACGATGCAGGATTTGCATTTCCTACAGCGCTGTCAAACTGACCGGTAGTTCCGGCTTTAACTGCGTTGAAGTCGTAGAGAGCGGTGAGGCTGCTTACTGATTTTGCATTTTTATATGCTTTAGCAGCTTCTTCAGCGGTAAGAGCGGCGTTGAACATCTGGATTTCATCAAGATTGCCTGACCAGAGGTAGCCACCGAATGCGAATACGCCGTCGCCCCATTTGTATCCGAATACGCCGGGAGCGGTTTTTTCACCGGATTTTTCGCCATCGATATAGGCGGTGAGGGTGGTGTTGGCGCTGTCAAATGACAGAAGCAGGTGGTGCCATTCGTTTAATGCGGCTGTACCGCACTGTGCGCCGTTGGCATTGCTTGAATCGAAAGTCCAGCCTGTATTGCCACCGGTGTTGTCACCGCCAAGATTGACGGTCAGTGCACCATTCTGGCGTTGCATGAGCTGGATAGCGCCGTTGTTATTGTTGTGGTCGCAAGTACCCAGACGCATAAGGATGGCGGCATTGATGTCGCTTTGCAGAACTCCGGTGGTCTTGAACCACATGCCTACTGAAAAGTTAGCACCTGAAGCGGGGGTTGCATCCTGCTCCCAGCCAAGGGCGGTGTAGTCAACGTAGAGGATGTCTTCGTTGGAGCCACCTGCTGAATTATTGTAGGTGCCACGTTCTTTTGAGATGGCTTTGTTGTCGGCTGCGAATGCCAGTGCGGGCATTATGAGCGCAGCGATAATGACGAGTAAAACTTTTCTCATGATTAAGTTAGGTTAGTTATTAATAGATTGATTGTTTGATGTTGTCAGATTTTTGTAGAGATTCTGGTTCTCTTATTGGTTCATTTTGTAGAGAGGAATAGGTGTGTTTTTATAGATTTCAATTGAAGAGGATGCAATCGGTAAATCTTCATTGCGTTGGAGATTACATTAATACACAAAATTTACGGGATTGCGTGCGTTTATTCATGGAATGTGTTTTGGTTTAGATAGGTAATAGAATATAAAGAATCTTGCTTGGGCACAAATGTAATACGTGAATTTTGTCCCTCCAAATAAATTGTAAGGATTTTTTGTGAAATTAACTCTTTTTAAGGATTGGTCTGTTTTGTGGATTCTTATCAGGTTATCGGTTTTGTCATAACGCGTTACCAGCCTCCTGAGGCACCGCCGCCACCGGTCATACCGCCCCCGAAGCTTCCTCCTGAGAATCCGCCGCCACCGCCGAATCCTCTGCCGCCTCCGGGTATTATTACTACCGGAGCTGCAGCCTTGGCTATGGTGTAGGGCTTGGATATGCGGTGCTGGCAGTTGCGGCAGCTGTAGATGCGTTCGCCGCGACCTTCGCGGGTGGCTGTGGGCTGTGAAAGTATGCGGTTGCCGGTCATGGCCATGGTGCGGGCGCCGCATTGCGGGCACTCGGTGTAGCTGCTCTGGCGGTTGACGTATGGTGTGACGTCTTTTTCGCCGCAGTTGTCACACAGCCATACGTCATAGTCTATGGAGTTGAGTCGTTCTTCCAAATCCTGAGCCGGTGTCAGATAATCGTTGTCATGCACTTCGTCGAGCTTACGCATAGGTGAATCGCAGTTAGGACAGCGGCGCTTGTGGTCTCGTATGTGCCGCATCATAAGGGTGCATATTATGAAGGCAATGAGCGGTACGCCCAGTCCCACGAAGGTCAGAAACAAGCTTACCGGTTTCACGGTAAACAGGCGGCGGTAGCGTTCCTGCTCGCTTTTGTCACGTGTGGTCACCGTTATCATGATTATCCATGCCAGCAGGCACACCAGTGCCACTACGCCTGCCCAAAGCATGAAATGCAGCATCTCGGAGGCTGAGTCATCGGTGGTAGCGTCGTTGGCATACTTTGACATGATTTCCTCCCGGGCATCGGGTCGGAGCAGGATTTCCGAGACCAGCCGTGCGGCTGTCACCACACCGAGGTCATAATCTCCCTCGCGGAAATACACGAATGCTGCATCGCGTATCTCGCCGCAGGTGCCGTCGGTCAGAATACCTTCCACACCGTAACCTGTGCGTATAGCCATACGGCGGTCATCCGTGGCTACCAGTATAAGCACGCCGTTGTCTTTATCCTTTTTACCTATCTTCCAGTCGTCAAACAGCGCCGTGGCGAAGTCATCCACATTGTAATCCGAATCCATCGAGCTGATAACCACCGCTACGGGTTCGGCGGTAGTCTCGTTCCATACGTTGCCGAACATCGAGTCTATCGAGTCTACGGCAGCCTGACTCAGAATGCCGTCAGGGTTCGATACGTATCGGGTGCGGTTCTGCAGATGCACGTTGGGCACTTCGGCGGGGGTAAGGCTTCGGGCTGCACCTGACAAGGCTATTGAAACAAGGAGGATTGACAGATATATTATGCGTGACATATGTGCGGTGTTTTAATGATAGTAGTGATTGTATATCAATGGGCTTCGAGCCAGTTCTTTCCGGTGCCGACGCCTACTTCCAGCCTTACACTGCCGGTGTAGGCGCATTCCATGCAGCGGACCACCAGTTCGCTTACGGCTTCGAGTTCTTCGGGCACTACGTTGAACACAAGTTCGTCGTGTACCTGCATAATCATGCGGGAGCGCATCTGCCGGCGTTGCATTTCGTCAAAGATATTTACCATAGCCACCTTTATTATATCGGCGGCAGAGCCTTGAAGCGGAGCGTTGATGGCATTGCGTTCGGCGTAGCTGCGTATCACGGCGCTGCGGCTGTGTATGTCGGGCAGGTAGCGTTTGCGTTCCAGCAGAGTGGTCACATATCCGCGCTCGCGTGCGTCGGCTATGCTCTGTTCCATGTAGCGCTGCACGCCGGGGTATGTGCGGAAATATCCCTCGATTAGCGATTTGGCTTCGGCGCGTGATATGCCTAACCGCTCCGAGAGTCCGAATGCCGATATGCCGTAGATGATACCGAAATTGGCTGTCTTGGCGCTACGGCGCTGCTCGTCGCTCACATCCTCGAGCCGCTCGTGATATATTTTCGCTGCAGTAGCCCTGTGTATGTCGCTCCCCTCATGAAACGCCTCTATCATATTGCTGTCGCCGCTCATCATAGCCATCAGTCGCAGTTCTATCTGTGAATAGTCGGCAGAGAGGAGTATATCGCCCTCATCGGCTATGAATGCCCGGCGTATCTCGCGCCCGTCGGCAGAGCGTATGGGTATATTCTGCAGGTTGGGGTTGGTCGACGATATACGTCCCGTGGCGGTAACGGTCTGATTGTAGCTCGTGTGGATCTTGTGTGTGTGCTGATTGACCAGAGCCGGCAGAGCATTGATATATGTGGTGAGCAGTTTGCGGAGGGCGCGTATCCGCAGTATCAGGTCCACAATCTCGTAATCATTGCGATACTTTTCCAGAATTTCTTCGGTGGTGGAATAAGCTCCGCGTTTGGTGCGTTTCGCGTTGGGGTCAATGCCGAGTTTACCGAAAAGTATCTCACCCACCTGCATGGGTGATGACACATTGAATTTCTCCCCCGCAAGCTGATAAGCCTGCGTCTCCATGTCGTTGAGCCGGGCAGTGTAGCGCATTGACAGTTCAGCCAGTTCCTTGGTGTCTATTCTTACACCGGTCCATTCCATCTCGGCGAGTACGCGTATCAGCGGCAGTTCCACCTCATGCAGCAGCTTGCTCTGCCGGTCAGTCTCTATCTCCTTATTTAATATGGGCATAAGCCGGCGTGCTATGTCAGCCTTTTCGCAAGCGGCTTCCGCGCGGCTCACCGTCTCGGGAGCGCTTATCTCATAGTCGAGATATTTCATGGCGGGCACCCGCAGAGTGTGTTTGGCTTCAGGGTCAAGCAGATAATGTGCTACAGAGGTGTCGAAATACGGAGCCGTCCACTTCGCTCCGCAGCGCTTCATAAGCAGGTAGGCACGCTTTATTTCATCGCCGGCTATCGTGGCGTCGCTTCCTATGAGAGGAGCCACGAAATTCCCCGCATCGGCACCTTCTACATAATATGCCTCGCCATCACCGGTGGCTATGGCTATGCCACGCGTTACGGCGATCATATCCTCCGTACCGTCGGCATCCACGCTTATACCGACACATTCGAGCCGGCATGCGCGGGCTATCAGGGCTTCTATCTCCGCGTGGTCACTCAGTTTGCGGTAATTGTGGGGCGTCGAAGCAAGCGAAGTCAGTGTCGGGACGGCTGCGGTCTCAGTAGGGTCAGGCAGGTCAAACAGTGACCCCATCACCCCCTGTTGCCGGTTTTTTTCAGCCACAGGTGCTGTAGCTTCAGCCATGGATGAAGAGCCGGTGAGCTTATTGATAAACGAGCGGAACTCCAGTTCACGGTACACTTCCAGCAGGCGCTCCATATCGGCGTCGCGGCGCACCAGACTCTCCGGAGTCAGGTCGTCCAGCGGCACATCCGTCTTTATGGTCACAAGATACTTCGACAGCCGTATCTGCTCCACATTGTTTTTGATTTTCAGCTGTATGGCACCCTTGAGACTGTCGGCATGCTCTATCAGATTCTCCACGGACCCGTATTCGGCTATCAGCTTCACGGCAGTCTTTTCGCCCACACCCGGACATCCCGGCACATTATCGCTCGCGTCACCCTCCAGTGCCAGCAGGTCAATCATCTGACGGGGCGATTCTATGCCGTAGCGTTCGCTCACCTGCTGCGGACCGCGCACTTCGAATCCGTCGCCCTTCAGCGCCGGACGATACATCAGCACCTTGTCCGTCACCAATTGGCAGTAATCCTTGTCAGGCGTCATCATGTAAGTGGTGAATCCGTCGCTTTCAGCCATACGTGACAGGGTGCCTATCACATCGTCCGCCTCATAGCCGGGTACCTCCACCGCCGGTATGCGGTAAGCCTCAAGTATACGCTTTATATAAGGTATAGCAGCGGTGATATCCTCAGGCTGCTTATCGCGCTGAGCCTTGTACTGCGGATACTCCTCATGGCGGAAAGTCTGTCCGCCCGGCGGATCGAAACACACCGCTATATGCGTAGGATTCTCCTTTCGCAGGATATCCTCCAGCGTATTGCAGAAGCCGAAGATAGCTGATGTGTTAAATCCCTTTGAAGTCACCCTCGGCGCACGTATCAGCGCATAATAGGCGCGATATATCAGAGCGTAGGCATCGAGCAGAAACAGACGTTTTTCTTCCATGAAATTCGCATTACCATTAAGTTTAAGACTCTAAAATTACTAAATTCTCCCGTTATTCCGCACTCTTCCTCTATAAAACTGTGTGGTTGAATACTTTTTTGTTTTTACTCATCACGCTTGTATTACAATTTCCCGGTGTAGGTGGAATGTGTTTATTGACAGGATAAGTAACGTCACCGGTGGGGATGGTGGTGAGGGGATAAAAAAGGTGGCGCAGGAAATCCTGCGCCACCGGCGTATAGAGAGGTTAAGTTATGGCTTATTTGGTGGCTTTGCGACGGTTGGTCAGGTAAGCTACCGGTGCTGCGATGAACATGGTGGCGAGCGTTCCGATAATCACACCGAATATCATGGCGAATGTGAATGAACGGATGGCGTCACCGCCGAGGATGAAGATACACAGCAACACGAGCAGGGTCGATGCCGAGGTCATCACCGTACGACCGAGTGTGGAGTTGAGTGATGAGTTGATAGTGGTGTAGAAGTCCTGCTTGGGATAGAGTCCTACATTTTCACGCACACGGTCAAACACTACCACGGTGTCGTTAATCTGATAACCTATCACGGTAAGGATTGCGGCTATGAATGACTGGTCAATCTCCATGGCAAACGGGAACCAACCCCAGAATATCGAGTAGAAACCGATAATCGAGAAGGCTGTGAAGGCTACCGCTGCAAGCGCACCGAGTGAGAACGCGATGTTGTGGAATCGAATCAAGATGTAGAGGAACATCGCCAGAAGCGAGAGTACTACGGCTATGATAGCGTCGGTACGCATGTCGTTAGCCACTGTAGGTCCTACTTTCTGTGAGCTTATTATACCCATCTCTTCGTTAGCGGTAGAGAAGTCTTTTTCAGATATGCCGTTGATTTCTGATTCGAGACCCTTATAGAGAAGTGCGGTGATTTCGTTGTCGATGTTTGCATCGTCGGAATCAATCTTGTAGTTGGTGGAGATACGCACTTTGCTGGGACCGTCGATAGTAATCACGTTAAGGCCTGCACCGTCAAAGAGGGGTGCGAGTTTGTCGTGGATTTCCTGAGTGTCGACGTTATGGTCAAACTGCACTACATAGTTGCGACCGCCGGAGAAGTCGATACCGTTGTTGAGTCCCTTGAAGAAGAACGAGCAGATGATAATCACAATCATCACGGCGCATACTACGAATGACACCTTGCGGGCACCGAGGAAGTTGAATTTGGTGCCTGAGAACATCTTGCGTGAGATGCCGGTGGTGAAAGTGAGATGCTGGAAGGGTTTGGTCTTGCCGAAGGCTATGAACACCAGACGGGTCAGGAACACTGCTGTGAAGAATGAGCAGATGATACCGATGATAAGGGTGGTGGCGAAGCCCTTGATGGGACCTGTACCGAACATGAGCAGAATCACACCTGTGATGATGGATGTGAGGTTAGAGTCGAAGATTGCGGAGAACGCGTTGGAGTAACCGTCGGCAATGGCGGTAGCCACGTTCTTGCCGGCACGAAGTTCTTCCTTGGCGCGTTCGAATATAAGCACATTTGCATCGACTGCCATACCGAGTGCGAGCACGATACCGGCGATACCCGAAAGGGTAAGCACTGCCTGGAATGAGGCGAGGATACCGAATGTGAAGAAGATGTTGAATATCAAACCGAGGTTGGCAATCAGACCGGGTATTACTCCGTAGAATGCCATCATGAATATCATGAGGAGTATCAGTGCTATGCCGAACGAAAGGAATCCGTCACGGATGGCCTGCTGACCGAGTGACGGACCGATAACGGTGGCTGAAATCACGTCGACAGATGCTTCCATCTTACCGGATTTGAGCACGTTGGCCAAGTCTTTTGCCTCATCGGTGGTGAAGTGACCTGAGATGGTGGAGCGACCGCCTTCTATCTTGTCGTTGACGTTGGGAGCGGAGTAAACTTCACCGTCAAGTACCACGGCTACGGGTTTGTTGATGTTTGCGCCGGTTACGGCAGCCCATTTGGCAGCGGCTTCACCGGTCATGGTCATGGATACATAGTTGCCCTGACGGTCATCGTATTCGGCGGAAGCTGAAGAAATCACGTCGCCTGCAAGTGCGGGCTTGCCGGCAGTGGTTTTGAGAAGGTAAAGGTCATATACTTCAAGACCGCCTTTGCCGGCGAGGTTAATCTGAGCCTTTACTTCTTCGGGATATGAGTCATAATATTTGTCCTGACGGGTGTACATGGTGGGTTTTGCGCTCCATGCCATACGTACGTTGGAGGGTATGAGTGCGCGTACCTGAGGACGGGCGAGTATTTCATCAATCACAGCTTTGTTGGCTTTTGAGGCTGAACCTACTACGATGGAGTTGCCTGTGCTGAGTGTGAAGTATTCGCCAAGGGATTTACCTGCGAGTGTGGAATCCTGAGCGATGGCGCGGTCAATGCCCTGCAGGGCGGTGCGGATATCGTTTACGGGAGTAGTTTCGTAGAATTCGAGGTTAGCCGATGCTTTGAGAAGGTCAAGCATACGGTCGTGGTCCTTGACACCGGGGAGTTCGAGGAGCACCTGACCGTCTTTTTCAAGTTCCTGAATATTGGGTGAAACCACACCGAACTGGTCAATACGGTTGCGGAGTACGTTGGTAGAGCTGCTTACGCGGTCCTTGACCTCGCTTTTGAGGATGGCTTCCACCTGTTCGGGGGTGGCGCCGCGCTTAACTTTGTCACGGAACACTACAGCCAGGTCACCACGGGGGTCGACTTCCTTGTACTGCTGGCAGAAGATGGCCACGTAGTCGTTGCTGCGGGTGGCTTTAACCACGGAGTCGGTGTTCTGGATGGCTTTTTCGAAATAACGGTTGCCATCGGCTTTAGCCATGGAGCGAAGAATGTCAGCTACTGACATCTGCAGTGTGACGTTCATACCTCCCTTGAGGTCAAGGCCTAAGCCTACTCCTAATTTCTGAGATTCTTTGAAAGTGTAGCCAAGCCAAACTTTTTCGTTAGCGATAGAGTCGATGAAATGCTTGTTGGCTTTGATGTGAGCATCGGAAGCTTCGTCCTGATTAACCTGGAGAGCATAAGCCTTTGCTTTGTCCTCGTAATGATTGTTCACGAAGGTGAATGACACATAGAAAAGGCAGATAATCACCAAGAAGATAGCCAAAATACCGGCTACAACGCTTCCTAATTTTCCTTGTTGCATGTGAATTAGTTGATGATGTTGGGGTTATTTATTTTGATTAATTTTCTAATTTCAGCCTGCAAATATAGTGTTTTTCTTTATAAAATGCGAATTTTAAGCGTGTTTTTACGTGCTTAAGCCATTTTGGAGGCTATAAATTCGGTCATCTGAGGCATTTTTTCTTCAATGCGGTGGAGCAGAGCGAGCTGGGCGCGTGTGCGTACCAGATTGTGCTCGGGATAACGGATTTTGTAATAAGTATCGCCGTTGATGTAGTCGGTGAAGAAACGTACTGCCTGCATGTAGGGGAAGAGTGCTGCGGCATAGGGGAGGTTTTCTATTTCAACGGGTGTCAGGAAGCTGCCTGCGGTGGATAGGTAACCTTCGGTGAATGCGCGGAATATATCCATGTCGAAGTCGATTTTGTCGGTATCGGGCTCGTCTTCGGGTGCGGTGCATGCTCCTGTGCGGAGGAAGTCGCCGTAGTCACTGAATATGTAGGATGGCATTACGGTGTCGAGGTCAATGACGCAGAGCACTTTGCCTTCGTCGTCAAAAAGCATGTTGTTGACCTTGGTGTCGCAGTGACAGGTGCGTTTGGGTAGTTTCCCCTGACGGTGAAGTTGTTCGGCAAGACACATGGCGTCGGCACGGCTGAGGAGTTCATCGGCTATGTCACGGACGGAGTCAAGGCGTCCGGCGGTGTCGGCTTCAAGGGCTTCGCGGAGCTGTGTGAGACGGAATTCCATGTTATGGAAGTCAGGGATTGTCTCGGTGAGTGTGCCGGGGAGGTCGACGAGCATCGACTGGAATCTGCCGAATTCTTCGCCGGCGAATCGTGCGTAGTAGGGTGAGACTTCGCTGTAGGTGTGTGAGCGTGGGATGTAAAGCATCATGCGCCAGTAGTTTTCGCCATCAAAGTAATAGGTGGTGTCGGGGTCGGTGACCAATGGCATGAATGTGAGCACGCGGCGGTCAATGTCGTCAACGCCCTGCTCGGTAAGTTTGCGGCGGATGTGTGTTGTGACGGCTTTGATGTTGTCCTGCAAGCCTTTGACGTCGGTGAATATGTGGTGGTTGATGCGCTGAAGCACGTAGGAGGGTTTGCCGGGTGCTGTGGTCACAAGGTATGTGTCATTGATAAGACCTTCGCCCAACGGGACTATTTCAGTGGCTGAAGCCGCTGTGGCAAATTGGGCTGCGATGTGGCTTAACTGAGGTGTCATGATATTGTTAGTTAGAATGATATGTGGTTAATTAATAATAGTTATCACTGGATGTCGGCGGGGGGTTCGTAAGCTCCTAAGGCTGCAGGGACGGCTCGGGGTGTGCCGTAATTGTCAACGGGGCTGAGGGTCATCAGACCGGTGTCGTATTCTGTCATGGAGGCGCCTACCGCGGGTGACTGCTTACGGGGACGGTAGTCAAAGCGATATGCGGTCCGGTCAGTGTAAAACATGGGGTCCTGACCCCAGAGGATGTCGGTAAAGTGGTCATCGTCAGAGCCGGAGCTACGCAGCAGGCAGCGATGGAGGTAGATGTCGGTGTCGTAGAGGTCAGCGGGGTACATCTCGGAGGGTGAGCCGTAAAGAATGCTGTTGGTCACGGTGGCGGAGGTGTAAGGTAGTCCTGATTCGTCGTCGGTGTCGGCATTGGAGTGGTCAAGACGCAGGAGTGGTCCGCGAATGGCTGCAAAGAGGTAGTAATTGGATAATGTGCAGTGATTTATCTCGTGTGTACCGCCGGCGAGACGTACTACTGACGAGGCACTTTCGGCAAATTCGCATCCTACGGCGAGGAGTGATGAGTGGCGGACATCGAGCACGGGGGCGTCAGAGTTACGCAGAACGCAGTTGACGAGCGTGAGCGAGGGGTAGGCGGAGGTGGCGAGGGTGTCGGCTGTAATGCCGCTCCAAGTGTTACGCACGGTGGTGTGGGTCAGTACGTTGTCAACGGATGAGGGTGTGAAGCGTATGCCTATCCACTGACGTGACATGAGGTCAAATGAGACTCCGCTGATGACTTCGCCGGTGCGGTCGCCTTCCATCATTATGCGCTTTTCGGGGGTGCCGTCGCAACGCAGTGTGCCGTCAACGAGCATGCCGGCTCCGTCATGGAAGTAGAGGTGCGAGCCGGCTTCGAGGGTGAGGGTGGCTCCGGGAGCTACGGTGAGGGTGCCGAATATGCGCCGGGGCATGGCTGCGTCCCATCGCTCGGAGGTTTCCACTATATAATCGGTGAGCGAGACGGCGTCACAGCCTGTTGCCTTGAGAACTACGTGGGAGCGTACGCCATTGACCGTGAAGTCGATATGGTCCTTGACATCAACCAGCTCTGCGGAGTGGTTGGGCGGGAGTGTGGCTGCAACGAATACGAAGATAGAGTCGTTGGGACGGATTTCGACGTTGGAGAAGTTGGAGCCGCTTACTCCGTCGACGTTGAGGCGGAATATTCCGCTACTGCCATCGCGGATGCCTATAGAGCTGATGGACATCACCTTATCATGGCGATTGTAAACTTTCAGTGTAAAGGTGCGCGAGGGGTCATCGGTGAAGAGTGTGCCAAGGCGCAGTGTGTCAACCGAAAATGCGGGCTGGTCAGCGGCGGATGTGGATATGTCGTCCTCGATGCATGACCAGCCGAGCATGGTCAGCAGCGTAAGGAGGATGGGGAGTATGGTCAACCGTGGATGGGTCATAATGATTACGTGTATAGATGTGAATGTCAGATAAAGGATTAGCCCCGACTTGCGCCGAGGAAACCAATAGTATAACGCCACACACCTATTATATATTGTGTGCCGGGGGTCAGGGCATGGGCATGTCGACCACGGGCATTGACTCTATGACGTAGAGGGCTATGGCGCGGGTCATGAGTATGTCATCGTGATATCCTTTGCGGGCATGGTAGGTGGATGCGCCGTCAAATTCGTAGGCGAGCATCTCATTGCATGCTTCATGGTCGCGCTCGATGTAGGCTCCGTCGCGCACATGGGCTATGAGCGAGGCTATGATGCGCGCTTTGGTGGAGCGGTTGGTGTGAAATCCGGGCGATGAGTCATAGAGATTGCCGGCGACCCGGTCACGCAGCTGACGGACATACATGTTGTGGTACTCGCCACGGAGTTCTTCAAGGATGTAGCGGGAATGTCCGTCGGAGGCGCTTTCGAGCGAATTGCTTTCGATGACGAGTTTTGCGTCATGGTACCACCGGGCTATGGCTGCGGCTTTCCATCCGAGAATGTCATGGTCACAGTGTCCGCGCCATTGCGCCACCACTGCCGGGACGCCGTAACTGTCGGGCGAGAAGCGGTCAAAGACGGCTATGACGGAGTAGTCAGACGAGGCGGCACGTCCGCCGACGTCGACGCATACCAGATATCTGTCCATCTGCGCGGGGACTTCGGGGCAAGGTCGCTCCCACACGGACAGACATCCGTCGGCATCGGGAACGAATCTGACATTGTGCAGTGCGGCGGCTCCGGTTACGGCTGCCCCGGCTATGTCGCCGCGCTCGACGGCGTCGCAACATGTGAGCCTGAGGGATTCGACGTTTTCTGATGAAAACACATTACTGCCGGAATTGACAAAAGCTTCGACATCGTCAGTGGGGTATTCGGCGTGCATGGCTGTCGGTCCTATTTCGAGCGATTTTGCCCGGTACCAAGCTATCATCTCAAGGGTGAGACCTTTCTGCCAGAGTCCTTTTTCATAGGCGTTCATGTGGGCTATGAAATCGTCAGGGTCAGTGACGGGCATGCGATACATCTCTATCTCATACCACGGTACGAACACGGGGACGTAGCTGCTGGTGCCTTGTTTAGCTCTGAGCCAAGAGTCGTGAAAGAAATCGCCAACTCCATTGGCGGTGCTTTCCATGATTATGGCTGTGAGCGGCTCAAGGGGGATGCCTGAGGCGGTGGCGCGGATGAAGTCGACGGGTGACATCAGGGAGGAGTCTTTCCAGAACGCTACTTCGCTCAGATGAGCCATGGAGCAGTCAAAACCGCGCGACGATTCCTGTGCGATACTTGAACCGGCGGTGATGATGCAGCCTCGGGCTGCGAGTTCGCGGGAGTTGGAATCGCCCTGCACTGACAGTAATCTGGGCACGGCGCCATCATCGGTAAGCTCGCGTGGATAGGAGGCGAGCATCTGCTGATACATGCGCCGAATTATAAATGAGGTGGCTTTAAGGTGGGAACAAATGAGGGAATTCCAGTTGCGGCGATGCTGCATCTGAATCCATGCGAAATACATCTGCACCAATGTGGAGCCGCCCCACTGACGCGATTTGAGCAGAATCATACGCAGCGGGCGCCCGGCAAGGCGCATTTCTTCGAGTGAGGCAAGTACGCGGCGCTGCGGGGCATTGAGCACCAAGGGGATGCGTCGTCCGGAGAGTTTGTGGCGGACTTTGACGCAGAGGGCACACCAGTATTCGAAGTCATAGTAAATACGTAACTTCCTGTAATCAAGTGCTGAACTGATGGAGCGATATCGCTCGTCAAGAGTCATGGCGCGCGGAAGCCACACGGGAGAGTCGGATTCTTCCCATCGGATGCTGACGGGGATGCGGTCGCCGTGGCTTCCAAATCCGGTTATGGGGTCATAATTATCGGTAAGCAACTGTTTGCGCCGACGGTTTTCTTCGATAATTGAGGCGGGAGAGAGGATGGTTTCCATAATATTATTGATTGATTCACGATTTACGATTCATGATGCACGATTCATGATGCATGATGTGGGAAGGGGATGTG